>CAYNOV010000060.1:0-8591 GCA_964398905.1 uncultured Thermoplasmata archaeon | reverse complement strand
AGTCGTAGAAAGAGCATTCTCAAATCTTCATTCGCACCAACATCAACACTCTCATGATCATGACCACTAATGATTTTATTTTCCTTTAAAGAAAACATTTAAGTATGTTTCACTAAATCACCAAATGATGTCCTGGAAAACAGCATACCGTCAAAACGAGTTTGAAATCTCAATAATCGCGATAATTGTAGGTATATTTTTACTCTTGATAGGATTGTTCGGCACTTTCTTGAGTGAATATGCCGTTGAACCTTTCATAGCTATCAATGATTTCATCGGACCTTGGAAGTGGTGGTTCTTGGTCGTCGGGATACTTTTGATATTCATTTTCACTGTAACTATCTATCTCAGGATAAAACGATTGAATGAATTCGATGACCTATATGATACTGAAAGTAAAAGCAAGTTCCGCAAAAACGTCGCTAGGATAGAAACACTAGCGATAAAACTTGGTCCTGAATTCGAAGAGAAAGTGATCGAAAAGGAAGAAGAGTTTAACCTTAGGAGATAGAAGTTTTACATTTTTGACTTTTTATCCTCGAACTTCCTCTCCTCCCCGCATTTCCACTTGAAACAAAGGGGTCCCCCTCTTCACCTGATGCGGCTGTGGTCTAGACTGGTTAGGACCCAAGCTTCCCAAGCTTGTGGCCCGGGTTCAAATCCCGGCAGCCGCATTTTTATTTAGATCAAGTTTTTTCATCTAATTCGGTTTTTAACTTTGCAGCTTTTTGAAGATCAGGCTCGAGTCTTAAAGCTTCTTCTAATGCTTCACGAGCCTCAGATACCCTACTAAGTTCTCTAAGATATGCAGCCCTTGCAAAATGGTATTCAGATTCGTACGGGTACTTTGTTATCAATATCTCGATCGAATTCAAAGCCTTCTCTATGTTCCCCATATCTTCATAGATCAAAGCTTTATTCAACAGTGCATCTTCAAACTCAGGATCCAACGAAAGTGCTTTTTCTATCGAATGTAGACTTTCTTCATATTCCCCGTTTCGCATATGACAAAGAGCCTTATTGTTCCAGACCTCTTTTGTACCATATCCAAGATCTACGATCTGTTCAAAACATAATATCGCTTCATCATATCTCCTAAGTTCGTATAACAACCTCCCCTTTTCCTTTAATATATCTGTATTTTTCCCTTCTAAATCTGAAATTTTTTCATATGCTTTTAATGCTTCCTCTTTCTGGCCAGCGAAACGATAAGACTTTCCAATAAGTTGCCATGCTTCTGTTGATTTTGGATCCATCTCTAATGCAGCTTCTAGAGCGTCTATAGCCTTTTCACATCTCCCCTTTGTAAGATATCTTTTTCCTTTTTGGGTTAATTTTTCTGCTTTTGAATCAGCCTTTAACTTTTCGTCGTCTAGGTCAAATTTAGATATGAGGTCAAATTTATTCAATAACTGAAAGAGTTTGTCTGGCCCGACGATCTCTACTCTTTCTTCGGAGGGTAGGTGATCTTCAACCTCTTCAGGACAGAGAAATAAACCTTCAGTAGATGGTGTAAGAAATCTTTTGAGATCTTCTATTGAGTTTTCATTTATCGATCTAGAAAATTTGATGATGTAGTCTTTATTCATGTTTTCCATCTTTACGGTACCTTCAGCTACCAGATGATCACTCATGGCCTTGAAATTAGATATCTTGATACCTAACTTTTCAAGACAAATGAGGCAGAGGTTCTCGAAATCTTCTCGTTCTAATTTTTGAACATTTTCGAGCACTTTTTCTTTTTTCGTCAATCTGCCACCTAACTCTCTGTATTATAATTTTAAAAGTATAAATGGATTACGTTATAGCTCCTCTTTCATATCTTTCCAATACTTCTTCCCAATGTACTAGATTTTCCTGAGGTCCAGTAGACTCTACAGAGAAAGATGCTCTCGCCGATCCGATCTTGAAGCATTCTTCAACAGGAAAATCACGATAATGTGCGGCATAGAACCCTGCTCGGAAGGCATCCCCAGCTCCGGTTGGATCTACAACTTTATCTACATTGTAAGCTGGTACCTCGATGGTTTCTTCTCCCATATAGAACGTGCTACCTTCTTCACCTTTAGTTATCAGCACAAGATCGACATATTTTAGTAGGTCTTCTGGTGACTCTTCATCAAGATATTTTAAAGCTGTTTTAGCCTCAGTTTTATTACAGAAAAAATAGTCGCTTCTCTTCAAGAAGTACTCAAACGTTGAGCTATCATATACGTACTCAAGTTCCTGTGCAGGATCGAAGATGACTAATTTTTCATCTATGCTGATTCTGTCGTATACTCTTTTGTAATATTCAGGCCTTCCGGTCCCTATATGTATCACTTTTGAGTTCTCTATAGTTCTACTTTGGAGTTCGAAATCTTCCGTGTGAGCCATCGCTCCTTGATCTACGAAAGCTATCTGATCTCCAGAGGAGTGAGTTACTATCCAACAGGTTGGAGTTTTGAATCCTTTTACCTTTTTCAGGTCATAAGTTTCAACTCCTGAGTCTATAAGTGCTTTCATATAATCCTCTGGAAAATCTTCACCCACGAAAGAAGCCAAAGAAACCTCTACACCCATCTCCGCAGCACCTCTTGCTATGTTAGCTGCGGTGCCACCAAATCTGATAACTCTTTCCTCAACACCGATAGAGGAGTCCTTTTCAGGTATCTTTGGAACTTTCAAGATCACATCTAGCGCGGTATGGCCAAAAACTCCCAGATAACTGTCCATACAAAAGTAAATACAATAGAAGAGTAAAAAGGTTTTGAATATGATCGGCCTTTATACAACTCTTTATTCTAGCTCGATCTCGTCAACAGTGACTTCTTCGACTTCGGGACTATCCTCGTCATCACTTTCATCGATATCCTTGTCAACACTTGCGTCTCTACCGACCACTTCTCCGAAAGCCAAGGTTCTAAGGACCCTGGTGATCTTTATCTCGACTTCGTCCCCGACATCAGTATCGGGCACAAAAATCACGAAGTCATCTATTTTGGCGACACCATCGCCTTCCTTCCCAATATCCTCTATCTTAACTTCATACGTTTCCCCTTCTTCTACAGGGGGAGAAACTCCAACATCTTCGCTCATTTACTTACACCTCATTTATTTTGCACTTCTTATTGAAGTGCAGATATTTCAACAAACTTGGATTATTTATCTTTTGTGCTCTAAAACCCATTTTCAAAGCAGTTCTTGCACCTTTTCAGTGGATTTTACACTCTTAGGCTTCTTCTTCTCCAGGATGCTGTCATACAATTTTGAAGCTTTTTTATTTTCAGTATAATCTCGATCTTCGATACTTTCAGGATCTATAACTATGAATTCCTTATCATCTTTTACGGCGTCTTTCACTGCTTTGATATTTAGCAAATTTCCTTCACCTACAGGAAAATCCGTCACTATCAAGATGTCTGCCCTCTCGATCATTTCGATATTTTTTCTGTAAGACTCCTGTGAAATTGAGGAAAACGGTGCTTCTGTTACGGTATTTATATCTAAGAAGTCAGCTTTCTCGAAATCAGAATCCATAACGTTCAGTACGCCAGCACTCACTTCATAACCCTTTTGTACGAGTTCTTTCAGCAGAGAACCGGTTGAGTTTCCACCACAGATCACGTGTATTTTTTGGTCATTACTCTCCGACGTCATCTTTTCTTCTACAGGGGAGATATATAAAGTTCCGTCTTTTGGATGCTCATGGACTTCGGCTTCGATACCGTAAACAGCCCTGAGATTGGAACTCGATAGGACATCTACCGGTTTACCTAAAGAGTGAATTTTACCCTGATCTAACAAAAGGATTTTTTCGCAGTAACGAGCTGCTAGATTGAGATTATGGTGGACTGAGAAGACAGTAAGGTTTTCTTTTTGGTTTTTTTCTTTGATAGTATCCATGATACCTTTTTTATGTCCTATGTCTAGGTGTGATGTAGCCTCGTCAAGGAAAATAAGATCTGGCTCTTGGGTCAAAGCCCTAGCGATCATGACTCTCTGCATCTCTCCCCCTGAAAGTTCGGTTATCTTTTTGTCATTGAAGCCATAGATTTGTGCTTCTTTCATCGAGCTTTTCGCTTTATCATGATCTTTTTTATCGTAATTATCGAATCTTCCCAAATATGGGCTTCTCCCCATCAAAACGACTTCTTCCACGCTATAGGGGAAATTTATGTAAGTGTCTTGAGGAACAACAGCGGCTATCCTCGCGATCTCCTTTCTAGTAAGTTCAGAAATATTTTTTCCGTCGAGTTTGATACTACCTTTCCAGATATCTAAAACATTCGTTATACATTTTATCAAAGTGCTCTTTCCAGAACCGTTTGGCCCGATGATGCCTATAAATTCACCTTCATCGATCGAGAAGCTCAAGTCTTTAAGGATCGCGTGATGTTTCTCATAGCCTGTTGTAACATCATCTAACTGAAGTATCACCATCCGGTTTCACCTCGATTTTTGAGTAACAGGTATATGAAAAAGGGAGCTCCAAATAGACCTGTGATGACTCCCACCCAAAGGCCTCCACTCAATCTAGAAACAGTATCACAGATGATCAAGAAACTCCCGCCTAGAAGAGCAGAAACAGGAATCAGTTTTCTATGATCTGGTCCGACGAGTAATCTAGAAGCATGAGGTATTATCAATCCAACAAAACCTATCACGCCTGTATAAGAGATAACAACAGCGGCCAAAAGACTGGAGGTTATCAACTGTATGATCTTGGTCTTTTCAACTTCGATACCGAGTTGTTTTGCTGAAGTTTCGCCTGTTTGGATAACGTTCAGGTCTCTTGCAAAAGCATATACACCCGCTGAACCGAGAAGTATCACCGGAAAACTGATCCGGACTTCATTCCAGATCGTGCCGCCGAGAGAACCCCAGGTCCATGCGACGATACTCATCCTCTCAGCGGGATCGCCATAAAAAATTATGAGACTTGTGAGTGCTGTCATAAGAAAGTTCATAGCTAGACCGGCTAGGAGCAGAGTAGAGATGTCAGTACTTCCTCTGACTCTACCCAAAAAAAACACCGTAAACATGGTCCCCATGGCGAAGAGAAAAGCAATTAGTGGTAATAAAAGCCAAGGGATTCCAAAAGATATTCCTACCGCTGCCCCAAATGCCCCGCCTGCAGATACACCGAGTATGAATGGAGATGCCATCGGATTTTTGAATACGCCCTGCATCGAGGAACCGGAAACGGCAAGAGCTATGCCCGCGATCAGACCTAGTAAAATCCTGGGAAGTCTGATCAGTAGAATAATCCTGGCATGGGCATCGATATGTTTAGGAAAAAACCTTCCAATAAAAGGGAGCCTAGAAAACAGGATTTCGAGGATTTTTTTGATAGGTATACTTACTGATCCTAAAGACAGAGATAAAAATAACGTGAAAAGTGTCAAAACTGAGAAGGCGAATAAAGTTATTTTGAAATGGTTTTTGAGAGGGTGCGTCATCTATCCACCATTATTTTTTCAATACTCTATGCCTCTACCACCATCTTTTTTGAGGAATTTATTCGGAGCTCTGTCCAATCCATCTTGACTTCTTGATCTGCAGAGGTGTCATCATCTTCACCGTTCTGTAAAATTTCAACTAGAGTTTCTTGTGCTTCGACTATCCTAGGACCTGGCCTTGACATCACGTCGCTGTCTACAAAATGGATCTCGTTATCTTCCACTGCTGTTATATCCTGCCATGAATCTTTTTCCGTATATTCCTCTAAATCTTGCTCTAAATGATAAGGCGCGATTATAACCTCAGGATCACGATCGATTATTTCGCTTTCATCTATTTGGGACCATCCATCCTTATCGGAAGCGATGTTGTGACCTCCAGCGTTGGTGAGAAGAGTATCTTGGAAAGTTCCATCTCCAGGAGTGTTTATACCATCGTAAGTTCCAGAGATGTATAAAACATCGATCCTTTTCTCATCTGACAGATCTCTCGTTTCCTCGATGATTTCGTCCATTTTCTCTCTCAAATCTTGAGATTTTTGTTCACCTCTTTCTTCTACACCGCACATCTCTCCAAGCAATTCAAGATCAGAATAGACATCTTCTAAAGTCTCTCCTCCGGTTGCCACTGTTTTTATCCCGTATTCTTTGAGCTGTTCCCTCAAATGGGTAACTGCTTCGGTGATTACAACAACGTCTGGTTCGAGATCAACTATCTTTTCATAATCGACTTCGAGTGAATCGCCTACTTTCGGTAGATCTAAAGCCTCTTCAGGATGATTACTAAAGTCGTCCACACCTACGATCCGTTCTCCTACTTCGAGATGAAAAAGAAGTTCAGTGTTCGACGGCATAAAGGAAACGATCCTTTCAGGAGGCGCTTCTAAAGAGACCTCTTCACCAGTAGCATCCTCTATAACCAGGCTGTCCTCGTCATCTTGAGAGCCATCGAATTCCAAAGCACCGGGCAAAGACCAAACCACTGCACTAATAACCAATACCAGAGCGACTGCGATACCTATCGCAATAAACATCTTCGCTTTTTCCATGTTATCCTCTCTCTAATCTACTTTAAAAAAGTAAAAATAACTTTAATTATTTATAATTTGTCCTGATTCTCACATCTCTATGCCCTTTCTCGCTTCTACACCTTCTTGGTATGGATGTTTTATCTCTTTCATCTCAGTCACTAGATCTGCCCGTTCAATCAACTCTTCTGAGGCGTTCCTGCCGGTCAAAACTAGTTCGATCTCTTTAGGTTTCACATCGATAAGGTCTATGATATCTTTAGAACTTAAAAGATCAAAATGTTGAGCCACACAGATCTCGTCCGCGATGACTATATCATATTCTTTAGAGAGCATCGCTTCCCTTATTTTCCTCAAACCTTCTTCTGCATTTTTTAAATCTTCCTCACTTGGAGGTCCTTCAGTATAGAATTTCCCACTTCCGAATTGTTCTACTGTGATCAGGTCTGAAAATTTTTCTAAAGCCTTATGTTCCCCGAAACCAGAGGTTTTCATGAATTGACCGATATATATTCTAAAGTTTCTTCCAGCGGCTCGAAGAGCAAGACCTAAAGAGGCTGTGGTCTTTCCCTTCCCATCGCCAGTATAGATTTGAACAAGACCCTGTTCAAGTTTTAGAGACAAACGATCACCTTTTACGCTTTTTAAACCTACCTTTAATAAAGACAAGTTCTTTTTAAACTTTTACATCTCATTTTCTAAATTTTCTTGAAGCATGACAAAGTCTAAATGTATATTCTTTTATATTAGGTTGATGAGCTATCACGATGACGAATTAAATCTTCGATTACTAAGATATCTCCTTTCTGGAGAAGGAGTCCATGTTAACGTCAGTGAACTGTCTAGGGAATTAGATATCCATTGGGCAACAGCGAAAAAGAAACTCGAATATCTGTACGAAAATGGGATCTTGAATACTCCATTCTATCCTTTTATACAGGTGTTTGAGGAATATCCTTTACTGGTTTTGGTTAAAGCCGATATGCCCAGGAGCGAAGGGATAAAAAATTTCTACCGAGATGATTCTCATATATTCGCTGCGTTTTCCTGTATGGAAGGATTTTATAACACATTTCTCATCGAATTCTTCGAAGGTTTAGAGGAATATCATTCTTGGAGAGGCGAGATCGTTAAGCAGGACAAGATCCCTGACCGTGGTGAAAGGACACCTGCACATGCTGAGTTCTTCAGCAATAAGTTGACATTCAAATATGAACCCAATTGTTTCATAGACAAGATGGCCGAAGAATTTGATAAAGAAGGATTTGTTGAATTAGCGGGTCATAAAATCGAAGGAGTCACATTTCAAATATTGGAGAGAGTAATGAGAGGAGAATGTATCAGAACCAATTATTCTTCGATAGGTCGAGATATCGGGGTAAATAGAAAAACCGTGAAAAGAAGGATCCAAAACTTATTAGAAAAAAATATAATCCAAAGGCCGAAGTGCTTTTTTCCTTATCTCTTAGTTCCTCCAGGATATAATCTTATAGTCACGATGATCGAAGCCATTTCAGATATAGATGAGATCAAAGAGCATCTTAGAAAAGATGGGAACATACCAAGAGCGATCGAAACAAGTACTGAAAGATATAATTTTTTAGTTTTTTCAGCTTTTGAGAGCGTAGATGAATTTTTTAAATGGGGTGAAAGGTTGAATTCAAAATATCCAGAAAAGATCGGTGCGATATCAAAGACCATACTTTCTTCAAAGATGATCCATCTTATAGAACCTCAAAAGGTCTCATTAGGTTTTGTAGAGAAAAAAATACGTGACCAAAAAGAAAATTGACCTGGATAGAAGAATCTAATGCACAACCTCATCAAAAAAGAAAAAATAAGATTTAAAATTTTTTGAAATTGTTCAAACTGCAGCAGGCGATAAACCCATGTTGTACATTCAGATGACCCTTTTTTGTAAAAAGGTTTTTTATAGTACCCTGTATTTCCCGGAAATACTACAAGGTGGTTAAAAATGGCAGATGAAGAATTTAATCCGTATGAGATGGCCCAGAAACAGTTTGACAGGATAGCTGACAAATTAGACCTTGATCAATCTTTGAGAGATCTTTTGAGAGAACCGATCAAAGAATATCATTTCAACCTACCTGTAAAAATGGAT
>CAYNOV010000059.1:0-9030 GCA_964398905.1 uncultured Thermoplasmata archaeon | reverse complement strand
TCTCCCAACCTTCGATGACCCAATCTTCCTCGTCGAATTCACCGGTCATGTTGTAATCATAGAACTTTATACCGTATATGTCCTTGAACATGCAGTTCGCGAAGTTCACTTCATCTACGGTCTCTTCAGGTTCTACATACACGTGCTGTAGAGCTGGAGTCACGTTGTACCATCCGTCGTACATCTCTTCCTGCACGAAGTATTCTCCAGGAGCTACACAATCGAAGTAGAACATGCCGTCCCTGTTCGTCTCCGTGGTTTCGATGATCTCGATCGGAGTTCCATCTTCCGCTGTCCATAGGTTGATCTCCCAGCCCATCAGAGGTCTATCTACTCCGACCTCGAATTCGCCGGTTGCTTCTATATCCAGGAACTTCATACCCTCGATACTTCCACCGCGGACATTACCGAAGTACATGTCGTACGATGTTCTCATCGGAAGGTTGACATGCTGCAATAGAGGCGTTGTGTTGACCCAGCAGTACTCATCTTCTTCTACTTCAGGGATTATCTCCTGAACGATGTAATCGCCTGGAGCAAGATGTTCGAAGGTGTATGTGCCGTCAGTAGTTGTTACTGGATCGCCTATCGTTTCTACCGGTTCGCCTGCCTCGTCGGCTTCCCAAAGCTGGAAGTAAAATCCATCTATGAGTTCTTCTTCGTTGTCCCATTCTCCATCATAGTTCTCGTCGTGGAACTTGTATACGTTGATCTCGCTAAAACCTTCAGCGTTTCCGAAAATCAACATCCAATCGGCGTATGGTGTGAAAGTAATGTCTTCATAACCGACATAATCGTTGTTGTTTTGGATGCTCAAGGCACCTCTCTCACCGGCTGCTCTGCTGTGTATAACTGTATTGTACCATCCTTCTGGTAGATACTCCTTGACCCTGTAATGTACACCACATTCATAGTCTTCGAATACAAGGTAGCCGTCTTCGTCGGTGTAACCGTGGTCTATCATCATCCACTCTTCATCATCTTCAACGAAAAGCTCGAAGTACCAGTCTTCTAGAGGCACATCGATTTCAGGATCGTACTCACCGGTCGCATTGACATCGTGGAACTTGAAAACTGTGATGTCGCAACCCTCGTCTAATTCTTCCCACATCGCATTTCCGAATTCCAATCTCACTGACTCTCCATGATATAACCAGAAAGTATCAGCTTCGACGTAGCCATTCGTTTCTTCAAAGTCCGTACTACCCTCTTCATTGGATCCTTCTACGATCTCTCCTCCCGTGAAGTACCAACCGTCTTTCAAAACTTCTCGGACCTTAAAATGGTAGTCTCTTCCCACAGCGGCGAGATCTTCTTCTGAATGCGGCATCATATAACTCTCGTCTATAACGAACGTTACTATACCTGTTTCATTCGTTTCGCCTTCGGCTAAGAAAGCCCATATCCCATGATCTCTGGTAGGATCATTTGATTCGAAATAATTCGAACTTCCAAAGAGTTCGAACGTCCACCCTTCTAGCCCTTCCCTATATGCGTATTCTGAGTGATCTTCCTCGCCGTAGTACATGAACACTTCGAATTCCGCAACTATAGAGATCTCATCGATAGATTCATTGTCTTCTTCAAATTGAGTAGCGCCGTCTATCACTGTTAAACCAATTCCTATACTGCTTATAGCTAGAAATGTCGCTAAAAGCAGCACTAAGATTTGTTGTTTCAAGTTTTTTCACCCGCTATATGAATAGACCTATAAGTATATATAATTTACTAAAACTATCAAAATCTAGTAATTCTAAATATAAAATAAGCTATTCGTCTAAAAAAACTCTTTTCTAGTAGATTTAAAAACCGACTATATATTATATTGAAGAAAGGGTTATAAATCACTATTGCATTTTAAAAGGGTCTCTACACTCAAATATATATCGACAGTTTGTACTTTCCGATATTAGTATATAATCTATATATCTATATTGAGAAAGTAGGATGGCTTTCTCTTCTCCTTTGACTCAACTTCGTTCGCCAGCTCATTTATCAGATCTCTTCGATGATCTCTTTTTTCTGAGTACAGGATATTTCTTTTTCGACTTGTTTTCACTTTCTTTTTTCTCCATAACACGCAATTTTTTCGAATTTACAGTGACACGATCTTCCTTTATGGTGACTTCTTTTGCTTTCTCTCTCAAATGATTCCTGTACATATCAGAGGTCAAACCGCCTATGGCCCATGTGATCCCCAGGATGATCAGGTTTATCGACCAGAACCCTAAGAAAACCACGATGAAGTAATTCTGATATTCGATATTGGTCATTATCGTGGTCAGATCTTCCGATCCGGTCGGTGTAGGCGTACGCGTCAGGAAAAGATATGCAGGTCCCAAACTGGGCCACAGTAAAAAAATACCTTTTAACCAGGTAGGCCAGTTGCTCCATTTTAAATTCTCAGATAATTTCAATATAGTTAGCTTTGCTTCCATAGTAGACCCTCCATATCTATCAACGTCGATTTGGTATAAATAAATATCTAAGAGTTGTAGGAAATATAAGGTTGACGTAACATACTCAAAGCTATATCTGAACACGTATTTCAGACAGATACCAACCGACCAGTCGTTTTCGATCCGCATTTAGTTAACTTCCAACATCTGTGTACTTTTGCAAAAAGTTGGCGATCTGTTTGGTCCCTGCGATAGTTATCCAGATCGCCGAGATGATGAAGATCGGTATCTCGATGATCGCTTCACCGTGATTGTTGAAATTCAACAGTATCATCCAACTACCTCTATCTATATTCCACAAAACGACAGCGGAAAGATACGCGAACCAAAAAGTGGTTATGAACCACAGGATCGTCTTGATGAAACCTAAAGTAGAGTCTCTACTCAACCTACCCCCCTCCCTTTCAATATAAATAACCTCGATGATCTTATATATATTTAATCAAACTTTGAGTTAAGGAGCGGTAAAATTTCGAAGATGGAGTTGGAATTTTTCCCATCACGAATGCAAAAAGATTGAAAGAGATTTTGTGAAGAGGTTTTTATCGTTCTTCCAGCTTCTTTTCCAGTTCCTCTATCCTGTCCTCCAAAGCTTTTATCTTCTCGTCCTTCTGTTTCGATTCTATCATCTTTTCATAGGTGGTCCTTATCGGCTCTAAAGCCTTCTCTATCCTGTCCATGTAGTCTATCTCGGTCATCTCCGTCAATTCCTCTATCTTTCTAGCCAATCTCGGCTTCTCTCTTCCAAGACTCTCCCAGAAATCTCTGTAAATGTGATCGTGCTTATCAGGCATCTTCGATATCTTTTCATCGAGCTTTCCTGAGATCAGTTCCCATTTTTCCAGAAACCTCTCGGCCTTTGGATTGTCTTCAGCCATCTCCGTCAATTCCTCGGTGAGCTCTTCTGAGAATCTGTCCCAAGTATTGTAGAGTTCTTCCTCTTTATCTTCCAACCTGCTTCTACCTTCTTCGAGCTGGTTTCTTATCTCGTTCACCATGTCGAACCAGAGCGGATAAAGATCGCTCATCTTCCTTTCTGTATCGCCGATTATCTCACGACTCTTTTTGGTGTGTTCCTCCATGATATCCTTGATGGATTCTCTTCTCAGCTCTATCTCTATAGGTATCTCCTGCAGGTGGAAACTCATCTCTTCAGAGAATTCGTTCCATACTTCTTTCAGTCTGTCGACGTCCTCGTCCGGAAGTTCGGTCCTCGCCAGTCTTTCGATATTCTTCTTGACCATCTGTGATTGTTCCTCCCACATCTTTTCGACTTCCATGAGGTATTTCTCTGGGCTGATCCTGAAGTCGCCTAGATTCTTATCGACTTCGTCCTGCATGTCCTTCCAGAACTTTTTGATGTATTTGGTGGTATCCATACCGAGCCCACCTATCAATCTGTCCGCTGAAAAAGGCTCTTCCTTCTCCTCTTCTTTTTCTTCTACCTCTTCCTCCTCCATAGAGCGTTCCAGTCTGCTTTTGACGACTTCGTAAAAGTCGACCGAAAGCATCTGGTCAGCCATATCGTCTTTGGTCCAACTCGCTTGAACATCGATATCTAGGCTTGATAAAAGATCGTTCATCTCATCTTTGAGGAATTCGTCCTTTAAGCCTTCCTTGATCTCATCTTCATCCTTTTCTTCATCATAGACCTCTAGATATCTTTCGTATAAACCGCTATCTTCTTCCATAAACATCACTCCCATTTACTATCTATCCATAACTATAGAGCTTAATATATCTTTTTATTTTCTATCTTTCTATATAAATCTTCTCTATCTGATTTTTATTTTCTAATCCCATCCGGGTATCTTTCCGCCGTGTGGACATACATCTGGGTTACCCATCCTCTCACATAGATCGTCGATCATGTTCGTGTCGAAGATGTGTTCAAGCTCGCAAGCTTTATCGTGGATCTCATCTTCAGGGATGTCGAAGAAATCATCGAGGAATACTTCCAAAACTCTGTGGGTTCTCACTATCCTTCTTCCTTCTTTCCTCCCTTTCTCAGTGAGTTCCACGCCGTGATAAGGTCTGTAGGTGAGGAAACCCTCTTCTTCCAACTTGGGCAGGACTTCGGTGACTGAAGGAGAAGATACTTCTAGCTGCTTGGCTATCTCTCCAGTTTTTATCTTTTTGTCCCCCTTCTTCAAGGACAACTTGTAGAGAGCCTCTAAATACTCTTCTTTAGTTTCTTTGTTCATCTTGTTTGTTCTAAAGAAAAACAATTAGTTAAATCTTCTCCAAAACGAGAAAAAGAAGATAGCGGGGAGTGGATTTGAACCACTGGTCTCCGGGTTATGAGCCCGACGGAATATCCTGGCTATCCTACCCCGCTCTGGTGAACCAACTCATCAAAACCAGTTCTGGGATTCTTCCATACGAACATGTATCTTATAAATTTTTCCTTGAGCCCTGCCGTTCTCAAAACCTTTATTAACTTCCTTATCAAGTTCCTGACCGGTCAGATATGCGTTTACTAGAATTCGAAGGAAAGGAAATATTTCAGGATTTCGATATCACTGTTCCTGATAGTTTTGTGCTCGACAGCGAAGACGAACTTCCCGAAGCTGTGGAAAAACTTGGTTTTCCCATGGTGATGAAGGCCCAGGTCCCTGTAGGCGGTAGAGGGAAAGCCGGAGGTATCGAATTCGTCGAGAGCGAGGAAGAAGCTAGAGAGGCCGTTGGTGCACTATTGGGTGAAGAACTGAAAGGTCATAGGATAGATAGTCTTCTCCTCGAGGAACAGATCGACATAGAGAGGGAGATGTACTGCAGCGTCGTTGGAGATGATGAAGAAGGCGCTCCCGAGATCATCATAAGCTCCAAGGGGGGCATCGACATAGAAAAGATAGCGGAGGAGGCGCCTGAAAACATAGTCAGGACCGGAGTGGATCCCTCGAAAGGGCTGAAGCCCTATCAGGCCAGAAACCTGGCGAAAGAACTCGGTCTGGAAAAAGGACTGTTCCGCTCTTTCAGTGATGTGGTTTTCAAACTTTACAAGGTCTTCGAGTCTCTAGATTGTAAGCTTACCGAGATCAACCCTTTAGTGGTCACGAAGAACAGCGGATTGATAGCAGCGGATTCGAAAGTGATCATCGACGATCATTCACTGTTCAGGCATCCGGAGTTCAAGGACAGGAAGAGCAGACATATCCAGAATCCTCTGGAAAGGGAAGGCGAAGAGAAAGGAGTCAATTATGTGGATCTGGACGGAAGCATAGCCGTGATGGCCAATGGAGCCGGTCTAGCCATGGCATTGATGGATCTTATAAGCAATGAAGGTGAGTCTCCAGCGGCATTTTTGGATACGGGAGGAGGTCTCAGCGAACAGCGGATGAAAGACTCTCTGAATATCCTGTTGAAGAAAGCTTCGAGCGATAAAAAGGTGAGAGCGATCTTGGTTAACATAAGGTTCATGATCAGTCCTCCTGACGCCATGGTAAAAGGTTTCAAAGAGGCCATGAAAGACCGTTCGGATAACGACGTTCCCGTTGTTTTGGTAGTTCGCGGTAGGAAGAGTTACGTTGAAAAGGCTATGGAACTGTTGGGCGATTCCGAAATATCGATATTCACAGATGTTAAAGAAGGCGTCAAAGCAGCTATAGAACAACCTGAGAGGAGTTGATAAACATGGGTATATTGATAGAGCGAGATTCAAAGGTCTTGGTTCAAGGCATAACTGGAAGGCTCGGTAGAAAACAGTCCAAGCTCATGATGGAATACGGAACCGATATAGTCGCGGGAGTAACCCCTGGAAAAGGAGGAGAGACCGTTCACGGCGTTCCCGTATACGATACCGTGAAAGAGAGCTTGGAACATCACGACATAGACGTTTCAACCATATACGTTCCGGCGCCTTTCGTCGCTGATGCTGTGGAGGAGACGATAGACGCGGGAGTCGAATTCGCGGTCGTGATCAGCGATTGGGTCCCCTATCAGGACGAGATGAAGATCAAACAGTCAGCTTTACAGAGCGAGAACTTCCGACACATCGGACCGAACACTCCTGGCATAGCGATCCCTGACGACATAGCTTTAGGGATGCTTTCATCTCCTTCGGTGATGACTCCAGGAAACGTCGCTATCGTATCTAGAAGTGGTACACTGACCGGAGAGATAGCTGAAGAACTCACCGAGAGAGGTATAGGCCAGAGCGTCGTTATGGGACTCGGTGGTGATCCTATCGTTGGGACCAGAACGGTCGAAGCGGTGAAGATGCTCGAAGAGGACGACGAGACTGAAGTCATAGTTTTGATAGGCGAGATAGGAGGTACGATGGAAGAGGAAGCATGTGAATTTATCAAGGAAAAAGGCACAAAACCGGTCGTTGGTTTTCTCGCCGGAAGGACCGCTCCTCGACAGAAGAAGATGGGACATGCCGGAGCCATAGTGAGAGGCGGTAAAGGAACGATAGAGAGCAAATTGAAAGCCTTTGAAGAAGCCGGAGTTGAGGTCGCTGACACCATATGGGAGATACCTGAGGTTGTCGAAAAGCTCCTGTGATCTTTTAGTTAATTTTAAATCGTTAGGTTTCTTTATGAAATCTGTGTAATCTATGGATAGATCTTTCGACAAAGTCCTGGTCAGACCGCCTGGAAAAAGCTACAAAGATTGTCTTTCCAAGAATCCTTATCACGATAAGATAGATCTAGATAAGACGTTGAAGCAGCATACTAATTATGTAAAGAAGTTGGAAAGCGCGGGGATCGAGATCGAAGAACTACCTCCTTTGGAAGCTTATCCTGATAGTATATTCGTCCAAGACACGGCTCTCATCGGTGAGAGTTCTAAGAAAGCGGTGATATGCCGCATGGGTGTGCCTGAAAGGAGGGGTGAAGAGGATAGTATTGCGGAACACCTTCGTGAAGAAGGTTATCGTATAAAGAAGATAGAACCTCCCGGCACCTTGGAAGGCGGCGATATACTGGTCACTGATAAGGACAAGATATTCGTTGGAATTTCTGAAAGGACCAACGAGAGCGGTATAGAACAATTGGCGGATTTCTTTCCCGATGTGGAAGTGACCGGTGTTCCAGTTTCCGACGTATTCCACCTACTCTCAGGAGTGAATTTTGTCGGAGACGGAGCTTTAGCGGTTTGTCCCGATATCGTTGATAAAGAGCACTTCGATGATTTCGATATGATAGAGATAACAAAGGCCGAACAGGATACTCGGTATGAAAACAAGCCGATAAATCTACTCTATCTGGGAGATAAGACGATAATGCTTCCCCACGTTTATAAACGGACCAAAGATATATTTGAAGATCTGAATTTTGAAGTCCTGAGTTTGAATATATCGGAATTCTGGAAAGGCGATGCAGGCATGACGTGCCCGATGCTTCCTTACTACAAGGGGATCTGATGGATGTTGGTATCGAAGTCGAAGAGGAGCTCTGCGTTCGATGCGGAAAGTGCGTGAAGTGGTGTCCTGAAGACGCTATATTGGTAGAAGATCTTCCCATCATAGACTTTGAGAAGTGCGTTCACTGCGGAGAGTGCATGAACGTCTGCCCCAAGGGTGTTTTTGATGTTGCAGGTCCTCGCCCTAACGAAGCTATCTATGAGGACTTTTCTGAAGTCTACAGTTCCGGAAAGTATCCTGAATTCAGTAGAGCCATGGCCGACCTTTTTCCCGAACTGATGGAAGATTTTGGTGTCGATGGAAGAGAGATACTGGACTTGGCCTGTGGAGAAGGCACTTTCGCAGTTGAGATATCCGAAAAGGGCTACGACGTCCGAGGTGTAGACATATCTTCCAGACAGATCACACTCGCAAGAGAGAAAGATAGCGATGCCGAGTTCATAGTCAAGGACATGCGCGAACTTTCTTTTTCTGAAGAGTTCGATGCGGTCACCTGCTGGTTCGACAGTCTGAACTATATTTTGGATAAGGAAGAACTGAAGCAGGTATTCGAAGGAGTCCATTCTGCTCTCCGTGAAGGCGGTATTTTCGTCTTCGACGTGAACACAGTTCACGTTATGGAAGAAGTATGGAACGAACAGACCATGGTGAAAGAGGATTCTTCGGAAAGGTTCGACATGATCGAACAGAAATACGATGAGGAGGAAAGAGTAACGAGTTTGAAACTCACTTCTTTCCTCCGTGAAGAGGACGGTTGGAGAAAGATAGAAGAAGTCCATAGAGAGCGCGCCTACAGTTTTGAAGAGCTGAGAGAGATCTTCGACGAAGTCGGTTTCGAAGAATCGGCCTCTTGGAAGGATATCGGGGAGAGAAAAGAGATCGATGAAGAGACCGAACGTGCGTGGTTCGTTCTCGTTAAGTAGTCTTCAGCGATGACAGTCAAAAGTTGATATCAAGAGCAAAGTGGAGAGATAAGCTTTCAGGTCTTCTATTTAATCTTCCTCTGTGTATTCATCGTGACTTCTACTTTCTGTTCTCCTGGAAATTCTGTGAACCGATACTGGTCTCTCTATCAGAGGGGTTTTTCTAAAACAATATCCTCTTCTCGTTGCCGGTCCCGTCTCCTTTTTTTACAAATGAGTAAAAAAACCAAATTTATTTAGATATTTGCAAAGTCACCCCTCAGTTATACCTTTTCAGTCT
>CAYNOV010000058.1:0-9098 GCA_964398905.1 uncultured Thermoplasmata archaeon | reverse complement strand
TGTACTATCTCTAGAATACCTTCGTAATCATCTTCAGGTATGTCGTGATCTTCCAATCCTTTAGCGGTGTCCTTTATGATAACTCGAGGTAGATCATAGTCTTTTTCATCAGCCAACTCTTTAACCTTTTTTGCAGTTCCTTTCAACTCATCGAATTTATCCGGGATGAAATCCTCATCTCTCGTTTGTTTTTTCTTTTCTTTCTTGCTTTTCTTTTTCTTCTTTTTGCTCTTGGGTTTCTTTCCTATCAACTCTTTGACTTCTTTAGCTTTCTCTTCCTCCAAAACCTCTTCCAACTCTTCTTTCGAAGCGGATTTTACATCGCCTAGTAAAAAACCTTCATCAGCTAATTTTTTGGCTGTTTCTTCGTCTATATCTCTTCGTTTTAAAGCCTGTATAGTATCTTTCTTTGCCATTATTCAACCCCTCCTTTCTTGTAATCTCTGATGATGTCGTCGATATCGATCGCATCTCCTTGTTTACTCTTCATCGGATCTACTCCATCTTCACCATAATCGAACTGCACTATGGTATCGGCTGAATTCCTAACTGTGCCGTCGTTCTCTACCATAAGGTCTTCGAGAGCGTTGATGAGACGTCGCTGCATGTATCCAGACCTACTAGTACGAACAGCAGTATCTACGAGACCTTCTCTACCACCCATGCTGTGGAAGAAATACTCTACAGGATTTAACCCTTCTTTGTAAGAAGATTTGACAAAACCTTTTGACTCAGCACCGAGTTCTCCTCGCTTGAAATGTGATAGAGTCCTTTCTTCGAATCCTCTACTAGGCCTTTCTCCTCTGATCGCCTGTTGTCCTAATGCGCCGGCCATCTGTGTCAGATTCAACATACTAGCTCGCGCCCCGGTCCTCGCCATAACGACGGCGTTGTTACCTAGACCGAGGTGTTTGCTCGCGATCTGTCCTGCGTCGTCTCTTGCTTTACCGAGTTCTTTCATTATCTTGAGCTCAAGGGTCTCATCTAGACCTCTACCGGGCAATTCTTCTAAATCGCCTTCGCGATAGGCTTCGATCAGATTTCTAACTTTTTTCTCCGCTTTATCTAATATGGAATTGATCTGTCTTTTCGCTTCCTCCGGTATCTCCTCGTCATCTATACTAGTGGTGAAACCTCTTAAAGTGATCACTCCGAGAGCTATCGTTGTTATCTGATCTATGAACTTTCTTGCGGTGTCAGTGCCGTAGTCTCTAGCCAATTTATCCACGATCTCTCCAGCGAATGCACTGACCGCGTTCTCATCGATGGTACCGTTGACTAATTGACCATCCTCTATCTTGACATATGCATCGATACCACACTCTTCCTCATCACAGGTATTACACTTTTCACATATGGATGCTTGGAATTCGATATTAAATCCGTCGGGTAAGAAATGGCTGAAGATATCTTTACCTTTCCAGACTTTCTGTCCATCCTCTTCGATAGGCTCTGGAAAGCTTTCTGTTTTCAAGTTAGAGAATATACTCACGACGTCTTCCCTAGTGAAAGATGGGTTTTCATTCGTCAGGAAGAAAAGACCGCTGATATGGTCCTGGATCGCGCCTATTATCGGCCCACCGAATCTAGGCGAGAGGATATGCTCCTGAACTTTCATCAAAACCTTAGCCTCAGCTCGCGCTTCTTCGCTCTGTAGAACGTGTAAGTTCATCTCGTCTCCATCGAAGTCAGCATTGTACGGAGGACAAACGGCAAGGTTCAATCGGAATGTCTTTCCAGGAACGACTTTGACTTCGTGAGCCATCATCGACATACGATGAAGGGAGGGCTGTCGATTGAAGAGTACGACATCTCCGTCTCTGAGTTCACGCTCTATCGTGAATCCGGGTTCGACTTTTTCGGCTACTGTTTCGGAATTCTTTTCAGTGACTTTGATCCTTCTACCGTCGGGCCTTATCATGTAATTAGCACCAGGGACGTAATTTCCGTCTTCCGTCGGCGAAGGACCTCTTTTGACTATCTCTCGAGCGTGTTCTAGATTCATAGGAGTTACTTTCAACGGGACGGTGAGCTCACGAGCTGCTTTCTCTGGAACCCCAACTTCGTTTATAGAAAGCCAAGGATCGGGTGAGATAACACTACGGGCGGAGAAGTTAACCCTCTTACCGCTCAAGTTCTGTCTGAAACGTCCCTCTTTCCCCTTCAACCTCTGTATGAGGGTCTTCAGAGTACGTCCGCTTCTATGGCGAGCGGGAGGTATTCCAGAAGTTTGGTTATCGAAATAAGTGGTAACGTGATACTGCAAAAGATCCCAGAGATCTTCTACGATGAGCTGTGGAGATCCTACATCTCTGTTCTCCCGTAATCTCTGATTGATCCTCAATATATCTACAAGTTTGTGTGTTAGGTCATCTTCTGATCTATCTCCAGATTCAAGAGTGATAGAAGGTCTTACTGTGACAGGAGGAACGAGAAGAACTTTTAGTACCATGTATTCTGGTCTGGTGATATCAGGATTGATACCAAGAGGCCATAGATCATCGTCAGGTATCTTTTCCAACCGGGCTCTGACCTCTTTTGCGGTCAATTTAGTATTTTCTTCTCTAAAGGTCGTCGGTTTGTCCAACTTTATTTTCCTCTGTTCCGTCTTGCAGTGAGGACATACATTGTTCTTTCTCGCTTCTTTAGAAACGTCCTTAGCGAGAGAACGTATATCTAAAAGGTCGGCGCCCATATTTTTCATCTCTTCCATCCTTTCAAGGTAGGCATTGCTCTCCTCTTCAGGAAGTAGGATCCGACCGCATTCACTACAGGTAGACCTCAGAAGTTTCTTTATCTCTTTAACATAACCGATATGGATAACAGGCATCGCTAATTCGATATGTCCGAAATGGCCAGAACACTCGTCAACTCTGCCTCCACAGGTCTTACATCTTAAACCGGGTTCGATGACTCCAAGATGAGGATCCATCAGACCCATCTCGATAGGGAAACCGTCATCGTCGTAAGTATCGGGTGTGATTATCTTTGTAGCGGAAAGGTCCCTTTTCTCCTCAGGAGACATGTAAGCGAACTGTATACTTCCTATCCTTTTTGATATGCCTTTATTTCGTGTCATCTTTGATCCTCCACGTTCAGGCGCATGGTGACGCCAAGTGATCTCAATTCATCCATCAATAATTTGAAGGCGAAACTGGTCTGTATCTGATGAATGTCAGATTTCTCCCCACAAACAGGGCATCTTAATTCTCCATTACTGTCCAAGATGGCGATATGACCACAATCTTCATTCCCGCAGATGAATTCAGTGGTTCCATCAGATTGATCGAGTAACCTGTCCTTTATCACCATAGCTGTACCGTGACCTATAAGACAGTTCCTCTCCATCTCTCCGAATCTCAAACCACCCTTTCTAGAACGTCCTTCTGTAGGCTGCCTGGTAAGGATCTGTACGGGGCCTCTAGACCTGCTGTGAAGTTTGTTAGCGACCATATGATGTAATTTTTGGTAATATATAACGCCCATGTAGATCTCCGCTTCTAACATTTTTCCGCTCCTTCCATCGTAAAGTACCTCTGTCCCGTTGGATTTGAAACCCGCTTCTTTCAGAGCTTCTTTTAGAGCGTCTTCACTCTCTCCACTGAATGGAGTACCGTCTATATGTCTTCCTTTGAGCGAAGCCACTTTTCCTCCGAGCATCTCGAGCATGTGCGCGACAGTCATCCTTGAAGGCATAGCGTGAGGATTGACGATGAGATCTGGAACTACGCCTTCCTCTGTGAAAGGCAGATCTTCCGGTTCGACTAGTTTACCAATAACACCTTTCTGACCGTGTCTCGACGTGAATTTATCTCCCAGTTCTGGTATCCTCTGATCTCTTATCTTGGTCTTTACGACTCTACTTCCGTCTTCAGATTCTGTTAACATCACGGAATCTATCCATCCTTTCTCTCTAGGCCTCACGATCTCAGAAGTTTCCCTTCTCTTTTGAGGAGCCATCAGATCAGTATCTTCTTCCAAAAATCTAGGCGGAGATGTCTTACCGACTATGACTTCTCCTCCGTCTACATTTGTTTCTGGACTTATCAGACCGTCTTTGTCCAATTTGCTGTACTGTTGGTCACTCCTTGCTCCTCTAACATCTGGATCAGGTATTTCGAATTCGTCCTCTTGCCCTCCAGGATATTTCCTTTCTTCTGCGGTGTAGGTACGGAAGAAAGTTGACCTACCCAGAGCCCTATCTATAGAAGATCTGTTCATTATTATGGCATCTTCCATGTTGTAACCGTGATAGGGCATAACAGCAACGACGAAGTTCTGACCAGCAGGTCTCTTGTTGTAATTAACCAATTCCATCGTTTTAGTTTGAAGTAGCGACACCTGCGGATAATGAAGCAGGTGTTCTCGAGTATCAGGTCTGGTCCTGTAATTAGCGGCGTTCAATCCTAGTGCCTGTTTCATCATGTTGGCGCCCATAGAACACCTTGGTGCGGCGTTATGCTCGGCGAAAGGTACTAACCCCGTGGAAGCTCCAAGCATCAGAAGAGGATCGACTTCCATGTGAGTATGTTCCTCTTCTATCTTGGATTTTACTTCCATCTCTCCACCGCACTTTCTACATTCCAGCTCAGCGTGATCTTCACCTTCACCCATATTAGTCCATTTAACGTCAGCTTCAGAAAGAGGCTCGTCACAATGATCACAGATCGATGGTATCTCAAAGGGATAGAGCGCAACGTAAAGATCTTCTTCTTCTTCAGCATCTATCCACTCGATGAAACCTTCTTCGAATAAGGAATTTATGTCTCTTTTCCCTTGTTCGAGCTCTTCTATCAATTCTGTGCTAAAATTGACACTCCCGTCTTCTACTATTAAAAGAGGACGACGGACTCTGCCCTCGTCGGAGTTTATTATGACCTCGTGCATCTTTTCGCTATATCTCAAATTGACTTGATCAGAAATTTCACCTTCTCTTCTCGAAGACCTAACATTTTCTACGAAAACTTCTGGATCTTCAACAACGCCTACTAGATCACCATTTAAGTAAACTTTAGCGTTTGCGTCTCCACCGGCACCCATCTCCTGTAGACCTAGATCGTATAATTTCCATCTGGTCTCCATGACTTCAGTTCCTTTAGAAACGTTGACCATCAGAGCTGAAGTTTTAACGAGACCACAGTTCTGTCCTTCTGGGGTCTCATTGGGGCATAATCTTCCCCAATGCGTGGGGTGTAGCTCTCTTGCCTCGAAATGAGGTTGGCTCCTAGATAACGGGGATTTCACTCTCCTCAGATGACTTATAGAAGCCATGTTTGAAGTTCGGTCGAGCAGTTGAGATATACCAGTCCTTCCTCCGACCCAATTTCCAGTAGCCATAGCATGTTGTAATTTGTTGGATAGCAGATCGGGTCGGATAGAAGACTTAATCCTGATGTCTCCTTTCTTACGGAAGTTCCTCTCTAGTTGATATTTGAGATCCTTTAGCAGATTGACTGCTGAGACTCTGAATAGATCGGACATCAAGTCTCCCGCTAACTTCAGCCTTTTGTTAGCATAATGGTCTTTATCGTCGGGCTCTCGTTCTCCCATATAGAGTTCGAGTATGGCCCTTGACATCCTGCCCAAGAACACGGCTTTTTTCATCCTGTTTTCTTTTTTATCGCCTAAATGAGGGAGAAGGGATCTATCGAGTATGGATTCTATCTTTTTCTTCCTGTACTCTTCTGCCTGTCCAGTAGCGAACTTTCTCTCGAGGTAAGCTAATGCGTCTTCCTGATCGTAGACACCATCAGGCGAATATTCTTCTTCCTCCTGACACATCTCGATGTTAGCGAAAACAAGGCTTGCCATCTCTGGTTCTGTAACGATCGAGTTGTAGATCTCCTCGTCGCTGTCCATACCTAGAGCTTTCATCAAGATAACTAAAGGTATCTCACCGTTGGCGGAAGGAACTGATACACTTATCATCCCGTCCTTTTTCCTTTCCAACCTGGTCATAGCTCTAAAGCCGTGTCTTTGTGAGAATATCTTGGCGACTTCATGTTCTCTACCGTATTTTTCATTTATCTCACACATCACTCTGTTGGTCGCCATATCTTCGACGGCCATCAGATTTCTTTCAGTGCCACCGATTATGAAATAACCCTTAGGATCTACAGGGTCTTCTCCAAGTTCAGTGAGTTTGTCCTCTTGATCCATCTCTAAAAACTCATTGCTTTCTTTGTCCATATTCAGGACTTCTTCTACTGTGTTGTCTATGTTGTCAGGATGGAGATTACATATTTTTGACCCTATCATGACAGGCAATCTACCGACAGATATCCATTTTGGTTCCTCTTCCATCCCATCCCTTATTATACTGAACTTCATCTCTAACTCAGCATCGTAATAAAGGTCTCTTAATCTTGCTTCGTGAGGTGTCAGTTTGTGCTCTGAACCGCTCGCCTCCTTGATAGTTGGTTTTTTGATCCTTATGGTGGGTTCTGCGTTTGGAGAGATCCTACCATCCTCTCCTCTTTTTCTACCGACTCTTATCTGGATGTCTTGTCCATCGACTTTTTCTGGATCTAGTTTTATCTTTCCCCAACCACCTTCGTCGAATCCGATCCTGATATTATCGATGATCTTCTGGGCTCTGCTGTTTGGGTTGTCC
Source organism: uncultured Thermoplasmata archaeon (assembly GCA_964398905.1). Taxonomy (GTDB): domain Archaea; phylum Thermoplasmatota; class Thermoplasmata; order Halarchaeoplasmatales; family Halarchaeoplasmataceae; genus Natronoplasma. Next base: position 2,485 of record CAYNOV010000058.1, on the reverse strand, counting down.
ATTGTTGGTAAAAAATCATTGTACGATTCCATGTGGTGTCCGACTATGTTTGATTCCTCAAAAAATGCGTCTACAAGCTCTCTCATCTATATCATCCTCATTTTGATAAACCTTTTAACAATCATTTCAATCACGTTTTACTACCAAGCGATAGGCTTTCGCTGAATCAGCGGTTCTACTTTTCCTTTTGATCTCGATCATCCTGCCCAAGTTTATATCTCCGTGGACCTTTTCCAGCTGTTTCAATGCTGGGTCACTTTTACGGATCTTCGGTAGATTCTCTCTCTTCACTTCAAGTTTTTCTAGAATTTCCTTCTCTTTTTCTTTAGGCACTAGCCTATGTTCAGGAACAAGACCGTGCTTCAATACGTTTATTTCATCCTTATTACCCATGTTTGTTCCCCTTCTTTTTGACTTCAATCAGAGGTGAGTGTGATAGATGGGCCTGTGGGGATTTCCGAGAATCACCTTTCGATGACTCATTTTCGAACCCCAGGCCATCTGGTTAAAAGCCAGATGCTCTATCCAGGGAGAAAGCCTGTTGCCTCTCTCCTACCTGGCTGAGCTACAGGCCCATCAACGACTAACTGCAACTATCGACTTAACAACAGCATATATTTAAATGTGTCCCTTTCCATTTTCACCCTTTGGAACGTCGTCGTTTCTTACCATTCGATCCATACCTTTTTGAGGGTTTTTTTAGGGACCCGTAATTTACCATCTTCTAAGTAATATCTAACTGATCCTTGATCTTCTACTACAGAAGGCTCTTCTGCAGGATATCCGAGAGCGACCATCAATTCTAACTGGTAATCTTTAGGTACAGGCAAGATATTTTCGAGTTCATCTTTATCTAAAGCACCTAACATACAACTACCTAAACCTTCTTCGAGAGCCGCTAAACATATACTCTGAGCAGCTATGCCTACGTCCATTTCTAATCCAGAATCTCTCTGTTTGATTATTGCAACATAAGCCCTAGGCATCTCCTTTTTCGAAGGATTCCAATCAAGATATCCCGCCCAATTCGTGTACTTGAAGACCTCTTCTAAATTTTTAGTGATAGTTATGAACTTCAGAGGTTGTCTATTAGCGCCTGTCGGAGAGAGCCTGGCAGCATCAACGCACTTTTTTAAAACTTTTCTAGAGATATCTTCATCTTTGTATCTTCTTATGCTCCTCCTTTTTTTGATGGCTTCATATACATCCATGAAAATCACCTTTTTACTGAAAAATACAATAAAGACATATAAAAAACATTCCAATAAGGTATAAATAAAGACCTTCCTGATTTTCCTCATAAATCGGGACAAATCATTTATATCTTGACCAATCTTTTCTATCTAACTTTATAGGCTTTAAGGTGAAAAAATGAGGAAAGGAAGACCCCGAAAGATATTCAGCATGTTGATTGCTCTGACTCTTCTGCTTGGTGTTCTGGCACCTGTCTCTCAGGCGTTAACGGGTCCGGAATCATCAACAGAATATGATGAAGAGCTAGAGAGTTCTTTGACACAGGAGGACGATGTTTGGTATATAGGTCCTGGTGAAACAGAATACTTGAATGGAACTGAAAAAGACGAGTTCGTGCTTGATGAAAGCATCGTGATAGACGGCGGCACTCTCAATATCAACAACGCCACATTGACACTTCTCATAGACGGCTTTCATCCTTACAACATCTCACTTGAAAATGGAGGAGAACTCGTATTATGGAACAGTGAGATCAGGACAACGACTCCAGATGAAGATATAATGAGACCTTTCTTGAAGACCGAGATCAGTGCTACGGAAGACTCGAGGATTTTACTTCAACAGGGCTCAGCCTTCAGATTCCCAGGATGGGTCACTCTAGAAGACTCTGAGCTCACTTTAAAAAGTTCAAGTTTTGAAGCTCTAGAAGACATACCCAATTACGATTATACTTGGGGTTACAGCAACATGGGTCTCGATGACAATTCATATAGTCCTACATTGTCAGCGAGCGCTGGTTCTGATGTTGAGATAATTGACTCTGAGATAAATGATAACTATCAAGCTGGTCTCGAACCAAGTGAATGGAGTCCCAGCGATTTAGAAGGAAATTATGAGATCGAAAATGATGAGATCACTTTGTTGGGAGATGAGGATCATCATATAGATATAACCAGTTGGGTCCTCAATAATCCCCAGTTCCCTACTCCAGGTGGCGACCAAGAGTACCCATACATGAATCCATATGACAGGATCAGCGCCCTATTTTTGGAATTATTCCTTGATTATGACGACGAAGGTGATGTAGATGGAGATATACTATATGGTATAGAAGGGGCTGAAGAACATGTTTTCGATATAGATAGAGATCAAAATGAATATGCGGATAATCTTTTTGATCTCGAAACCTTCGGCTCTGAGATAGAAGAGATAAGATACGAGGGAAATGAGTTCACTAAAGACCTTTTCGTCAGGATAGATAACACGGGTTCAGCCAATATCACTTTGAATT
>CAYNOV010000057.1:0-9241 GCA_964398905.1 uncultured Thermoplasmata archaeon | reverse complement strand
GTCCTACAATAAGAGGAAATACGTAATACATTAGGCCGTACAAGTAAGACGGACCATCCGAAGAAGGTGTATAAGAAATGGAAAAAAAGATCTCGATGCGGATAGCCGACGACGACTTAGAGGTTATCGACTCGTTCATAGCCAGACATGACTTCAGTAATAGATCTGAATTTTTGAGGAAGGCCGCTCTCGATTTCATAAAAAGATACAACCCACCTATCGGTCAAACGGAGATACCGGAGAGCATCACATTACCAAAACAGATCAGAAATAATGTCCAGTATCTGATAAACATGGGACATTACAACGATTGGCAAGACGCTATACACGAATTGGTCAGAGAGGGTCTCTTGAAAGAAGATATAGAAAAATTGAAAAAGCAGTATGACACCGTCGGAGAATTGAGCAGCAAGGTAGAATCCTTCAAAAGGATGGCTGAAAAAGAGAGCGAGTATATGAAAAGATAGACTCTTGTTCGTAGGACATTTGAATTGACCCCGAAATATCGGAGGATAGTTAGATGGAGGAAAAAAGCCCCGAATACCCTATGTCTGAAGAAGAGTTCGTAAGCAACACGGCAGAAGAAATCCTTGATTCTCTTCTGTATGAATCGAATCTATATGTCGTTGGAGTAGGTGGATGTGGATGCAATACTGTTGAGTATATCACCGAAAAAGACTTGGACAGCGTCAAAACGGTAGCAATAAATACCGACGATAAAGTGCTAGATGATCAAGAAGCCGATAGAAAGATGCTGATCGGTAAAGATCTGACCGATGGAAACGGAGCGAACGGAGATAGATGCGTTGGAAAAAGAGCAGCCGAACAGAGCGAGGAACAGATCTTGAAAACGATAGATGATGCAGATATGATCGTCATAGTAGCTGGGATGGGAGGAGGCACCGGTTCAGGAGCTTCCGAAGTGATAGCTGACCTGGCTAAAAGGAACGGAAAGATGGTCGTTACCTACGCAGTGATGCCTTTCTCGATCGAAAAGGAAAGATATGATAGAGCACAGTCCTCTTTAGAGGACGTATCTAGATTGAGCAACGCCACAACCGTGTTTGAAAACGATGAAGCACTAGTCCACGGCGACGAAAGTCCTAAAGAAGCCTTCAAGATGGCTGACAGGATGTTGTATAGACTGGTAGAAAAACTGAAGATGGATTATATACAGGAATTCTTCGACGAGATCGGTCTCGATGCGATGGGTCTTTCCGAGAGTGTTTCCGAAACTGAACAAGAATCGGAAGAGATCGAGGAACCACCAGTTCTTGAGGCTCTGAAATACGTTGGAGAGAACAAGGATAAAGAAGAAGGACCTTCTTTGGACAATAAACTGGAAAGTTTCACCCCCTGATAAAAAAATCCAAAACACTTCCCTCTTCTCTTTTTTAACAAATTTTTAGCTCTCATCCTCCATTCGATCTAGAATTTTAACTATAACAGCAAAAACTAAAGCGGTAACTATCCTAAGGAGCAAGAAAAGTTGTTTAGATGATTCTACAAATTTTTCACTAGAGTCTCTGTAAAAAAGCTTCATCTGCTCATAGAAGTTTTCTCCGTAGTCTTCACCTCTATCTCTTCTTCGTCGCCATCCCAATCATCTTTAACATATTCGGTTTCGACGATAGTGGTAATACCCCCTCTAACGTTCCAATCGCCTCTCACCTTCATGTACCGAGGTTTTAACAATTTTACCAAGTCTTCTTTTATCTTGTTAGTGGCGGTTTCATGATAGATCTCTTTTTCTCTATAATCCAAAAAATAGTACTTCAGAGATTTCAATTCCACCAAATACTTATCTGGAACGTAAGTGATCGAAATAGTTGCGAAATCAGGTTGGTCTGGCTTGTCAGGACACAGGCAGGTGAACTCAGGGGAGATTATCTTTATCTTGTAATCTTCATCTGGAAATTTGTTGTCTATAGTTTTCAATTCCATCGTATCAATTACTGATATGAGATAGTATTGTTAATTCTTTCTATAACTCGATACTACAACATCAAAACTGACGATTTAAAGGGCTCTCAAAATTTATATATGTCAACAAGCATGGGGGAACTCCTATCTAGGAAGTTTTGGATGATATATATGAAAACTGCTCTGATCGCCTTAGGCGGGAACAGTCTGGTAAGATCTGAAGATGAAGGTACAGCAGAAGAACAATTTGAGATCATGGCAGAAACATGCGAAAAACTCGCTGTCATGATCGAGATGGGTTACGATATCGTCCTGACCCACGGTAATGGACCACAAGTAGGTAACATACTGCTTCAAAACGAGATTGCATCAGATGTAGTACCTGTCATGCCTCTAGATGTGTGCGGGGCTCAATCACAAGGACAGATCGGCTATATGTTCCAACAGACTTTGAAAAATAAACTTAGAGAAAGAGGAATCGATCGCGATATAACGAGTTTGGTTACACAAGTAGAAGTGGATGAAGACGATCCAGCCTTTGAAGAACCCACAAAATTTATAGGAGCTACCTACTCAGACGACGAAGCTAAGAAGATCAAAAAAGAGAAAGATTGGGATATAAAAAAGACAGCCAAAGGGAAATACAGAAGGGTAGTCCCATCACCAAAACCTCAAAGGATAGTTGAATCAGAAGTGATAGAAGATCTTGTTTTCAGCGGTGAAGAGAGCTATATCGTGATATCCGCCGGAGGAGGCGGAGTTCCTGTATTAAAACAAGATGGAAGATTGAAAGGTGTAGAGGGTGTTATAGACAAGGATCGCGCTAGTGCAGTTCTAGCTAGCGATATAAATGAAGAGTTCTTCATCATGTTGACTGATGTGGATAAAGTTTACCTTAACTTCGGGGAAGAGGACGAGGAAGCTATCGATTCTATGACACTCTCAGAAGCTAAAAAATATTTTGAAGAAGGACAGTTCCCACCCGGAAGCATGGGTCCTAAGATAGAGGCTTCTATCGATTTTTTAGAACAGGGTGGAGAAAAAGTTTTGATAACCAGTCCGGAGAATCTTCTTGAGGCCCTAGAAGGTAACGCAGGAACTTATATATTACCAGAGTGAAAAAATGAAAGGTTCCGAGAGGGTGAGTGGATTGAGTGAATCTGTTATCAGAGAGATGACTAGAAAAGCAAAAAGATACGGCGCGATCAACCTCTCTCAGGGTTACCCTGATTATCCTACAGATCAAGCGATAATTAAAAGTTCTAAGGAGGCTATCGATTCCGGATTCAATCAGTACTCAGTCACTTGGGGCCTGGAAGGATTAAGGATTAAAATCGCGGATAAATTAGAGAGGTTCAATGACCTTGAATATGATCCAGAATACGAGGTAACAGTGACATGTGGTGCAAGCGAAGCGATAATGTCAACTATGCTTGGATTGATCGAGGATAGAGATGAAGTGCTGATCTTTCAACCTTTTTATGAAAACTACGTTCCAGCTGTCTCTATGGCGTCGGGAAAGCCTGTTTTCACCACGATAAACGAGAATCTAGAAATTGATAGGGAAGATATAAAGAAAAAAGTTGGAGAAAAAACTAAAGCGATGATATTGAACACCCCACATAATCCCTCTGGAAAGGTCTTCGATAGAGAAGAGTTGGAATTTATAAGAGACGTCTGTATCGATGAAGATATCATATTGATAACTGACGAGATATATGAACGTATAATATTTGAAGGAGAGCATATCTCTCCCGCCACCCTTGACGGTATGAAAGAAAGAACGGTCACTATAGGAGGATTCTCCAAAGTCTACTCTGTATCGGGTTGGAGAGTTGGTCATGCCGCTGCACCGGAAGGACTGATGAAGCCTATAAGAAAAGCTCACGATTATACAACTGTTTGTGCGCCGACTCCCTTCCAGAAAGGACTCATCGAAGCTCTCGAACTCCCTGAAGGTTATTATGATAAGATGAATAGGTACTATTCAAAGGGGAGAGATATAGTCTATGATGCTTTGAAGAAGACCAAAATGGATCCATTCAGACCAGATGGAGCCTATTACATGCTAGCGGGGATAGATAATTATGACATGGATGATAAGGAATTCGCTGATCATCTCGTCAGGGAAAAAGGGGTTGCTGTAGTCCCTGGGAGTTCTTTTTTCGATGAAGGAGGAGAAAACCTCGTTAGATTCTGTTTCTCTCAAGCCTTAGATTCGCTCGAAGAGGCCATGAATAGGATAAAAGAATAGATCTTTTTTTAACCTATAAGTTCACCCGGAACTCTGAATTCTCCTCCCCAATAAAGCACACAATCTGATCTTTCAAATCCTTTTGATCTTTTCGCAGCGACGACCTCACCTACAAACCAATGATGATCACCGGTTTCAACGGTCTTCTTTAATTTACATTCAAAAGTCAATCCGCATTCACCAACAGTAGGGACCAAAACGTTACCTCCCTGTTCCTTTGTCAAATCGAATTCCTCGAACTTATCGATATCTTTTCCAGATTCGCTTCCACAGTCCTTGATTTTCTGCAGCAAACTCGAATCAGGGACATTTACAGTGAATTCGTCATGGTTCTTCATCAGTTCGAATGAATGCCTTTCAGGGGCTATCCCGACCCCAAGCATCGGAGGATCTAACGAAAATATATGGATCATCGCCGCCGTAATAAGATTTGCTTCTCTTCCCGTTCCTGTTCCAACAAGAACCGTCGGAAAATGTGGAAGGAACTTTATACCGTCCTTAGGTGATAATTCTTCTTTCATGGTTTAACGAAAGTATAGAAAATTAAAAAGCTTGCCCCGATATTCTTAAATACTTATATACCACACGTTCATAACACTATCCATGATAGAAAGACCGCGTGGCACGAGGGATTTCTCTCCTGAAGAAATGGACGCTAGAAGCTGGTTAGAAGATGTCTTGAGAAGAAAAGTCAAAGATTTCGGATATAGTGAGATACTCACTCCTACCTTTGAACATACCCAGCTTTTCATGGAAAAATCCGGGCCCTCGATAGTTGAAGAGATCTACTCCTTCAAGGACAAAGGTGGCAGAGAGATCGCTCTAAGACCCGAATTCACTGCCTCGGTAATGCGGATGTATTCAGATAGTTTAAAAGGAGAGCCAAAACCGTTGAAATTATTCTATTTCGGTCCGGCTTTCAGATACGAGAGACCTCAATCGGGAAGATACAGGGAATTTTGGCATTTCGGCACTGAGATGATAGGGGCAGACACGCCGAGGGCTGATGCGGAAAATATAGCTCTCGCGTATGACTGCATGAGAGAGACCGGACTTGACAATATAAAGATGAAGATCTCTAACTTACAGATACTAGAAAATTTCCTAGAAGAACGTGGTCTATCCCACGAAGAAAGAGAGGACGTATATCATCTGATCGATAAGGAAGAGGACGTTGAAGTTATAAAGGACAGATACGACCTTGACGAAGAATTCTCCCTATTGCTCGAAACACCTTTCGAAGAGTTAGATGATCTTTTAGGGGAGCTATCTTCTTATAAATACCTTAGAGAAGTGATGGATAAACTTCGCTACTACGACATCGAAAAAGACGACTATCAGATCGATCTAAGCACGGTCCGAGGCCTTGACTATTATTCAGGTGTTGTGTTCGAAATAGATGCAGGAGGACTTGGAGCCCAAAAGCAGATATGTGGTGGAGGAGACTACAATCTGAGCGACATCTTCAATGTGAACGTTTCCTCTAAAGGATTCGCTATCGGTTTCGACAGACTTCTCCTAGCCTTGGATAAAGAAGGTGAACTGCCCGAAACAGAACGAGAAGGCTGCTACGTGATACCGATGGGAGAGGAAACTTTCGAATATGCCTATGAAGTACTATCTCTGCTCAGAAAGAATCATAAGAAAGCAGATATAGATCTTAAAGGAAGAGGTATCGGTAAATCCCTTGGATTCGCTGACAAAGCTGGTTTCAAGTACTCTTTGATAATCGGGGAAGACGAAGTGAAAAACAATGAAGTTGCCTTGAAAGATATGGTTTCCGGCGAACAACGCAGTATAGATAAAGAAAAGATCATGGGTGCATTGTAGGATGGTAGATATAAAAATCAGTTATTTATCAGGAAGGACAAATAAGATCGTTTTCGCTTTATTCATTTTGACTCTTTTCTACAGCTTGAGTTTATTCGTCGCTCCCATGACACTAGAACCCGGGACCGTCGAAGGTCTTAACGGAGCGGCTAATCGTATCGTACACCGACAAGAATGGAATGACCTTCCTATTTACCACAGAGCGATATACACCTTCAGCGATCTTAACTGTCATCAGATGCACGAAAGGTCCTACAGTTTGAACGGAAATCAGATGCCGGTCTGTTCTAGAGACGTTGGTATATTCTCCGGATTCACTTTTGGTTTTTTATTGATGAGTTTCTCCCGGGGAGGTAGAGATACTAAAGACATCATGCTAGACCTTCTGAACTTTGACTTAGCGATGACAGAATCTAAAAAAACTTTTATCCTGATAGTTCTTGGAGGCATTTTTGCGCTTCCTATGATACTTGATGGAGGATTACAGATGATATCAGACTACGAAAGTTTTAACGCTTTCAGGACCTTGACCGGATTATTATTCGGTTTTGGTTTTTCGGTGTTTATCTCCTCTATCATACTATCTTCAACACCTTATGAAAATTATCAACGGTCTTGAAGGCAAAGCTTATATAAGGTTTCGCAACTCACAACGATTGAGGATTTACGATGACTCACTGGCAAGGAAAATCAAAGCGAAAGTTAACTGGCGGCAAAAGAGTCTACCATAGGAAAAAAAGAAAATTCGAGATAAGCCAAGATTATGAACTCCCGATGATCGCCGATGAAAAAAAGAAGATAGTAAAGTCCCGTGGAGGAAATGAAAAAGTCCGTGTTGTTGGAGCCGAAAAGGCTAATCTAGCCGACGAAGAAGGGAACGTCAAAAAGGTCGAAATAACCAACGTTCTGGAAAATCCAGCGAATCCTAACTACGTACAAAGGAACATCTTGAACAAAGGCGCCATAATCGAGACTGAAGAAGGTAAAGCAAAGGTCACATCTAGACCCGGTCAAGACGGTGTCATAAACGCTATCCTTCTCGAGGATTGAGGATGCCTAGAAGAGAGAGGAAGACTTGGATCTTATTCCCTGAATATTTTGATAAGAATCTAACAAGGTCTGAAACCAGACGAGTTCCTGAAGAACTGGCTGTAGACTCACCGAGTTCAGAGGAGATAGGAGACATACTGGACTCTTGGGATATACCTAACAGGATAGAAAAACATAAGCATCATCCTGCTAAATGGTATGAGAGTAACGGTATGATCATCATCCCAAAACAAAAAGGTAGTAAACGTCAATTACTGAAAAAGATCGGAGAAGAATTGAAGAGAAGGAGAAAAAATTAGGGAGTCTCTCTTTTTATTTTCATATAATACACATCGTTGTTTTTTACCATCGCATACAAGAAGTCCTTTCTAACACTGTGTGCGACCCTGATAGCTCTACTCACTTTATACCATCGACATCCATAGTCTTTTTTAACAGGCTGTATTATGAACTCCGCGTGTTTTTCTTCAGGATCTGCAGAATAAGCCCTGAAAGGAGCTCCGTATTTAAAACCAGTTTTTGGTATCAAACCACGCTCCCTAAGATCCTTGTAAACTTTGTATTCGGTACCAAATTCACCTCTTTTACTGCGATAGATAGGTTTTATATCTTCTACTGAAAGTTCCTCACCAGTATTGATATCTTCAACCGCGAGTATTTCCTTTTCGACCAAAAATAAAGTTTCATAGATAGATAGTCGAAGGGTCCCTTCTTCCTCAAAACCGTAGAAGTTTTGGTCGTGTAGTTGTTCAAAATCTTTATTCAAAATTGTTCCTTCCCCGTAAAGATAGCCGTCTATTTTTTTCTCGCTGTGATTTTTCACAGTGCCTTTTAAGTCAATAGTCGAAAAAATGTAGTAGGTGACATCTCCCTCTTCATCCACCAATGCCGCCATCATCGTCTTGTCTAAATTACCTATCTTTTCGAGATCATCTATGATCTTATCTATTTGAAAACTATCGTTCTCTCTGTAAGCGCAGAGCCAATATTTCGAAGGCGTCTTGCCGGGACCACCTCCTCTGGGAAAGACTCTAAAGGAGGCAGGGCCTGAGCCTTTTTTCAAAACGTAACCTCTATTCCTCATATCTTTATATGGAAGATATTCTCTATGGAATTCATCCTCTGATATCCTCTCGATCAGATCTTCACTTTTTACTTCATCTCCCTCTTCAGTCATCACTTCTAGTCTATCCGATTCCATGAGATATAGACCCTCAAAAAGTTCTAGTTCTACACCGCTTCCTGATAGAGGGCGTCCAAAATATCCTTTATTGTATATCCTATTTCCTTCCTTCTCATCTCGAACGATTATCTTCTCTTCCTTCAGTATACCTGTCAAGTCTGATCATCCCGTTCAAGAGAGAGGAATTATAAAAGTATATTCTTTTAGCTCCTTGATAGATAACGTAAAAGAAGTGTTGAAAAGAATACATTCAAAGACTATTTTCCCTCAGATATCTTTTCCATACTACGGTCTGATATACCTATAGAGTCTTCCAATTCTTTTTCATTATCTATAACTTTATTTAATTCATCTGAAATATCAGTATCTTTTATAGATTGGAGATCTAATATCTTATCTTTTACGACCAAACTGATCGGCATCGAAAATGCATAGATGAACTCTTCCGGCTCTTCTAAACGAGATACAAGTTTTATAGGTATATCATCACTGCATCTTCTAATTTCTTGAAGTGTATCGATGGCCTCTTTAACACAGTAAGGGCTGTTAGGATTCAACAATATCAAGGCTTTATCCCTAGGTTTCTCTAGAGGAAATTTATCAATATCGAGATCTATCTTGCTATCGTCCTCTGTTGTATAATAATATAATATAGTTTTGTTTTTTCGTGAGATCCGTTCAAATCCATTTTCTTTGTAAAGATCAAATTGCTTGTCTTTTGAATTTGAGAAAGATGCTGGATAAGCTAAAAATGCTTCAGCTTTTTTATGGTCAAAATAGCGTTTAGGTTTATTGAATTCATCGAAAGTTTCCTTCAAAAGAGTTTCTTCGATACCATCATTTTTTTCCTCCTTCTTAACAAAAGTCCACTTTATTTCTACTACTCTTTGCTTGGGTTTTGGCACATACTGTATCATGCCTACAGGCTTGGAATCCAAGTAGGCTATTTTACCTACAGAATTGTATCTCCGAAGGTTATGCCTCATCCATTTTTTCCACAA
>CAYNOV010000056.1:0-9268 GCA_964398905.1 uncultured Thermoplasmata archaeon | reverse complement strand
ACCGGATACACCAAGTCTGATCTTCGTAGGGATGTTTCTCATCTTCGGTGAATCCAGTAACGCCAGCGTGAGCCTTCAAAACAGGCGTGGAAGGATCGCTAACTGAAGGTCCCATCATTATAGAACCCAAAGCAACACGTTCAAAATCTGTTATAGAGGCCCCGACAAAATCAAGTATATGCTCTACGGGTGTACCGGTCCTCACCCAAAGATTCTTTCCACCTTCATCCTTTGAGTAATATGTCAGTCCTCTAGATACTAGAGATTCTCCTTTCCTTATAGCTCTAGACACAGCATAAGCCGTACCTACGTTATGTACCAACGCCCCCATATCTATTGAATGTTTATCGTGGGGTACTTCTCCACCTAACATTTCAGTGACTAGTAGTCTTCCGTATCCAATAGAATAATTCGGTCTGACTCTCACCACGTCTATGTCTTCTCCCTCGAGATATCTTTCGAAATCAGGTATCTCCCCTTCTTTCGTTCTAGTGGCGAAAACGATGTTGTCCACGTCAAGAATTTTCCCCATCAGTTTGATACCATCGATCAATTCCTTTGGTTTCTCTATCATAAGGCGAACGTCGCATGCAACGTTGGGATCACTTTCTTTTGCGTTGATTATAAGATGGGATACCCTATCTTTCGCCTCCATCAATTTTCCATGAGTTGGACATACTGCACCACCTAGTCCTACTACCCCGGCCTCCCTTATCCTTTTCAACATATCTTCTCTTGAGGCTTCTTCCGGATCCATAGGCTCATAAAAAGGCTCTTTTTTTTCATCTGTGGTTTCGATGATGACTGCGGTTTCTTCCTCCTCAGAGATAGGATGTTCCATCTTCTTGATTTCCTTGACCTTACCATTAACTGGACTGTGAACGGGAACTGACCAGTCATCGTCTTCTATAATTCCTCCGATCTTTTCACCATAAGCTACTGAACTTCCTTCCTCCACCAGTGGTTCCGGCTCCGGTCCTATCTGCTGACGGAGGAATACTCTCATCTCGTCCGCGGGGGGAACTTCTGTGAAGGAGTCTTCGATCGCTTCTCTCTTCATATGGAGATCGAGCTCGAAACCACCTTTTTCTTTGAACTTTCGGTGAGTTTTTTCTTTATTTACCATAGTTTTTACCCCTTAAGTTATTCTCTGTGTCCGTAAGGTTTCTTCAAAACTATCCGGTCTAATAGCGGCGTCGCCATATTCATGATGACCAAAGCGTATAGAGACCCTCCGACAATATTGTTTAGCTGGAAGACAAATGTCAGTACTGCCAAAAAGAATCCAAACATGTATTGGCTGCCTTCAGGCATCGGAGTGGACTGAGGCTCTGTAGCCATGAAGAAGGCCATGAATATCACGCTTCCGGTGAAGACGTGGAAAGCTATCCTCAGTAAGGGGTCGCCTCCAAGATAAAGTCCTGTACCCACCGCTAGAACAGTCATAGTTCCCAGGGTGGAAACTATGATACGCCATTTGTATCTCAACCAGTAGGCAGCTATCGCTCCGACGATCAAAACGATGATGCCCGAGGCTCCACCAATCCAGCCGTGTGTCTGCCAGAAAAACAGTCCTTCTGCGGCGGAGACCTCACTTCCCAGCAACGGTATGGTTTCGCCTCTAAATATCCACAAAGAACCCTCGAACCCCTCAGCGGTCAACATGTCGAGATTCTGATGATGAGGATGGTATATCCTGGCTGCGATCTCGGGATCTATATATCTGAACACTCCTGCGAAGATCAAGAATACAAGAGCCTTTGAAGATGCTACGGGGTTCAAGTATTTGTGGTCAAGATATCTTCCCTGGACATATTTGAACAAGAACATCGTCAAAAAGGCAACTAATGCGGTGACGAGATATGGAGCCTCTATAGGCATAGCAAGACCTACGATCATCCCCGCTACCAGAGGAGATCCAGCTGAATCATAGGTCGGTTCCACACCTTTCCACTGTTGGTAAGATTGTATCACATTATGGACCACCAAAACAGTTCCCAGCGCTATAAGGATATGAAATAACGCTGGTATCCCCATTATCATCACTGAGGCATACGCGATGATCGCCATCATCAAAAACGTCTTGAGCATGAGTTCGTTCTTATCGAAACCAATATGGATGTGGGGTGGATTCACGACTTTATACAGACCGGACTTATTTTCTTCTTCAGGCATTTTTAACCTCCAAATTTAGAAAACAATATATCGTTGTTATGAAATCTTTTATTGTTATTTTAACTTTATGGGAAACTGTTTTAATTATATAAATCAATATAAAAATTAGCAAGGTTTTTACCCCTCTATCAAAAAAAGATATAAAACAGTAATATTCTATACTTCATCTAGACAGTGAAACGAGAAACAGTTCGATTCTTGTCAGGTGGAGAAGACCTTCGGAGTATGCTGAGGAAATAGAGGTATAATTAATGCCAGAGATAATTAATATAGGTTTGAATCACACAACGGCACCTATCCAAGTCAGAGAGGCATTGGCTCTTTCGGAATCTCAGAAACAAGAAATAATGGAAGATTTAATGGATACCTCTCACTGCAAAGGCGGTGTGGTATTGAACACCTGCAACAGATGCGAAGTCTATCTCTGCACTTCGAAGCCAGACGAAGCTAGAGAACAACTGAAAAGTCTATTGAAAAGGTACTCTGACATCTCCCGCGCATTGAATGACCATCTTTACGTCTATCAGGGCAAAGAGAGCATCCACCATCTGTTCAGAGTGGCCTCGGGCCTTGATTCCATGGTTAAAGGCGAACCTCAGATACTGGGACAGGTAAAAGAGGCCTACGAATTCTCTTGCGAGAACGAGTGGTGTGATACACATCTCCACGAGGTGTTTAAAAGAGGTATACGTGCTGGTAAAAGAGCAAGGAACGAAACCTCACTCTCTGAAAAAGCGGTCTCTATTGGATCGGCGGCCTGCGAACTTGCTGAGGAAAGACTAGATGATTTAAAGAACGCTAATGTTTTGATAGTCGGCGCAGGGGAGATGGGCAAAGTCGTGCTCAAGAATCTACTAGACCGAGGCGTATCTGATCCTTATATATCTAACCGGACTCTAGAACGATGCGTTTCTCTCGCTGAAGAATTTGAAGGGATACCTATATCTCTAAAGGAGCTTGAAAAAGATATTCATGAACATGATCTCATCATCACTTCTACCGGGGCATCTGAATCTATCATCGATTTCGAGGGATATGGATCGATCCTCGAAAAGCGAGAAGAAGACCAAATCTTCATAGATCTTGCAGTACCTAGGGACGTAGATCCCAATCTTGAGGAGATAGAGAATGTGACTATATACGATCTAGATGACCTAGATCGGATAGTCGAAGAGAATATGGTCCGAGGCGATAACGAGATAGCCGCAATAGAGGATATAATAAAGGACGAGTACGATGGTCTTAAAAAATGGTTAGAGTATAGAGAAGCCGCGCCGATAATACAGGCGCTGAACAAGAAAGCCGAAGATGCGCGGCAAGAAGAACTTGAAAGAGCTCTAAATAAACTTTCATCAGTTGATAGTGAGGAAGATAGAGAAGAAGTACTTGAGGATTTCAGTCGATCACTGGTTCAGAAGATACTGCACGATCCGATCGTGAACCTGAAAAAGATGGATGGAGAGGAGAGGTTCAAGGTCATCTCGGACCTTTTCGATCTTTAGTCTTTTCCTTAGATGATATAAGAGGTCAAATGCATGGGTGGAAACTCCCTGAACGTAAATCTTGACTTGGAAGATGAGCACTGCCTTGTGGTCGGCGGCGGACGAGTCGCTGAAAGGAAGGTGAAGATACTGCACGATGCCGACGCTGATCTGACAGTTGTGAGTCCTGAGTTCTCCGATAGCCTGTCAGATTTTTTAGAGGATGAACGGATTAAATATTTAGAGGAAAACTTTCGAGAGGACCATCTAAAAAACAGTTTTTTGGTCATAGCCGCGACCTCTGATAAGGAGGTAAACAAAAAGGTTTCGAGATCAGCTAGAGAGGAAAACATACCTGTCAATGTGGTAGATGATAAGGAACTTTCGGACTTCACTTTGACCGCTAACTTTAATCGCGGAAATCTGATGATAGCTGTTAGTACCGCAGGAGCGAGTCCGGCACTTTCCGCTTCTATAAAGGAGAGGTTAAAAGACGAATTCGGTCTAGTTTATTCGATTTATCTCGATATCTTGGAAAGGATGAGACCTGAAATAATCGAGAGGTATCCTGAAGGTGAGAGGCGGAGGATACTCCTTGAACTAGGAGATGGTGAAGTTGAAAACGCGTTGGATGAAGGTGATCTCGAAAAAGCTTTAAATCTCGCTGGAGAAGCACTTCCAGAGGATATAGAGAGAACTTATATCGATGTTTTAGATGAAGTTGGAGTTGATATAGATGGAGAATTTGACTATCGGAACCAGGACGAGTGATCTCGCAGTCTATCAGGCTGAGAGAGTTAAAGATGTGTTGAAAAAGTTTGACAGCGGTCTCGAAGTCGAGATAGAAGAGATAAAAACCAAAGGTGACAAGATATTGGATAAGCCGCTGTCCGAGATCGGTGGTAAAGGCGTTTTCTTGAAGGAGATAGAGAAGTACCTGATAGAAGGAGAAATAGATCTGGCGGTACACAGTCTGAAAGACGTTCCTACTTCTCTGCCTGAAGGTCTCGAATTGGGAGCTTTTATGGACGAGGAAGACCCTAGGGATTGTTTGGTATCTTTTGAGTATGAAGATGTAGAAGACCTTCCCAACGGCGGTAAAGTTGGAACAGGCAGTTTAAGACGAAAGTGTCAGCTGCTGAGAGAACGTTCGGACTTAAAAGTCGTGCCTGTAAGGGGCAATGTTGACACGAGAGTCGAGAAGTTGAGAACTGAAGATTTCGACGCTCTAATTTTGGCTTCTTCTGGGTTGAAAAGGCTGGGATTGGAAGATGAAATCGCTTCTTATCTTTCGCCAGATAGATTTCTTCCTGCGCCGGGTCAAGGTGTTCTAGCGGTCGAGATAAAAGAAGATGACCATCGACTGAGTTCTTTTTTGCGGGAAGTTGAAGATGAAAGATTGAGAGGGAAGATGCTCGCTGAGAGGAGGATGTTAGAGATGCTTGGAGGTGACTGTCACGTGCCTGTCGGTGCTCATACAGGCTTCGTTAAAGGAGAGATTAGTCTCACCGCGATGGTCGGATCTCCCGACGGTCAAGAATATATCGAAGTCAGATCGAAAAGTTCTTTAGAGAACGCGGAACAACTGGGCGACGAAATCGCCTCGAGTTTGTTAGAGGCGGGTGCAGAGAAGTTCTTGGAGATGGAGGAGTGAGACTATGGGTGAAGTTTACCTGATCGGAGCTGGACCAGGTGATCCGGGGCTGATAACGGATAAAGGTAAAAGATTGTTGGAAAGTGCAGATGTGATAATATACGACAGGTTGATAGAAAATTCTCTGCTCAATCATGCGAGTAAAGATTGCGAAACTATCTATGCTGGAAAGAAACCTGGTGAACACAAGTTCACTCAAAAAGATATAAACGAGTTGATGGTGGAAAAAGCTGAAGAAGGTAAAAAAGTCGTACGTCTCAAAGGCGGTGACCCTTTTTTGTTCGGTAGAGGTGGAGAGGAAGCTGACCATCTAAAGAGGGAAGGAGTCGATTACCAAGTGGTTCCGGGCATAACTTCCGCTCTAGGTGTTCCCGCGTATGCAGGAATCCCAGCTACTTCACGTGACGTCTCTTCCTCAGTAGCTATCATCACCGGACATGAGGACCCAGATAAAGAAGAGAGCAGTCATGATTGGGAAGCTCTAGCCCGGGGACCTGAGACGCTGATATTTTTAATGGGCGTAAATAACCTACCGAAGATACAGGAAAAATTGTTGAAATACGGCCGTGAAGAAGAGACTCCTGCTGCGATAATAGAGAGAGGAACGATGTGTGAACAGCGCTCTATTATCTCGACTCTGGAGGAAATTGCTCAAGATGCTCAAAAAGAAGAGATATCACCTCCTGCCGTTATAATAATAGGGGAGGTGGTTAAGAAAGGACTGGAGTGGAGAGATGAGATGCCCCTCGCTGGTCTCAGGATCATCAACACGAGACCTAAGGAACAGGCTAGAGGATTCACTGAGATGCTAGAAGAGGAAGGAGCGGTTGTTAGAGAAGTGCCTTCTATCAAGATCGAGCCTCCTGTAGATCATAATGAATTGGATGGAGCGATCCAAAAGATAGATTATTACGATTGGATGGTTTTCACCAGTACAAATGGTGTCAAGTACTTCTTCGAGAGGTTCAGCGAGCTCGATCGTGATATTAGGGATCTTGGAGGTGTAAAACTTGCGGCTATCGGTGAGAAAACAGCTAAAGCACTTAAGAACAGAGGTCTCCGTGTTGAACTCGTTCCTAAAGAATACAGAGCGGAAGCACTTCTTGAGGAGTTGAAGGATATCTCCGAAGGAAAGCAGAAGATACTGCTTCCTAGAACTACTAGAGCTAGAGATGTTCTGCGAGAGGGATTAAAAGAAGAGGGTTTTGAGGTAGACGAAGTCGAGACTTACCGTACATTGACGACTTCACTGCCCGAGGACGTGAAAAGAGATCTAGAAGAAGGTAAGTACGACCTGATCACTTTCACGAGCTCGTCTACGGTCGAAAATTTCTTAGATATGGTGGGAGATAAAAACTATTTGAAAGATATGACCTTGGCGGCGATAGGACCCGTTACGGCCTCTACTGCAGAGGAAGAAAGTCTCTCCGTAGATATCGTCGCCTCCGAATACGATATAGAAGGACTTTACGAGTCTATATTGGAATATTATAGAGGTGGATAAATCATGCTTAATCTTTCTAAATTGTTGATTGATTCGAGCCATTATGGAGATAGATTGCGGTACAGCAAACACAGTAGAGGTACAAAAAAAGGAACTAGAAAGGACATGGGACCGATCGTGGTTTGGAACTGCACTAGAGCGTGCAACCTTTCTTGCAAACACTGCTACGCTAGTTCCGATAGTTCAAAAGCTGAAGATGAACTTAGTACTGCGGAAGCTAAGGAATTCATAGAAGATCTAGCAGATTATAACGTTCCCGTGCTTTTGTTTTCTGGTGGAGAGCCTCTGATGAGAGATGATCTAGATGAGCTTATAGAATATGCTGTAGAGAAGGGGTTAAGAGTCACTATTTCAACGAACGGCACTTTGATAAATGAAGAGAGAGCTGAAAAGTTCAAAGAACTTGGTGTGAGTTATGTGGGTATAAGTTTGGACGGTTTAGAAGAGACCAACAACCGTTTCAGAGGAAGTGAGGATGCTTTCGAAAGAGCTCTTAGAGGTATACGTAATTGTCAGGATGTTGACCAAAAAGTAGGTCTCCGATTCACCATGACCGATTATAACAGAGAGGAAATCCCTCAGATCTTCGATCTAGTTCTTGAGGAAGGTATATCCCGAGTTTGTTTCTATCATCTTGTCCACAAAGGTAGAGGGAAAGAATTGAACGACGCCGCTTTAACCAATCAGGAGAAGAGAAAGGTTATGAAAAACATATTCGATAGGACTGAAGAGATCCTGAAAGAGTATGAAGACAAGGAGATACTCACTGTGGGCAATCACGTAGATGGTATATTCCTTTATCTTAAGATGCTCGAAGACGAAGACAAAAAAGCCGAGAATGTTCTCAAACATTTGAAAAATAACGGCGGTAATCGTTCGGGTATAGCCATCGCGTGTGTGGATTGGTCGGGCGATGTGCATCCTGACCAGTTCATGATGGGACATACTGTAGGGGATGTGAGGAAAAGAGGTTTCGGTGACATATGGGATGACGATGATACCTTGCTGGGAAAGTTAAGAGATAGAGAGTCTCGCGTCAAAAGTAGATGTTACGGTTGTGATTGGTTCGACGTGTGTAATGGCAACTTTAGAGCTAGAGCAGAGGCCTCTACCGGCGATCTTTGGGCTGAAGATCCGGGATGTTATCTTACCCTTGAGGAGTTGGATAGAAATGGAGGAGGTGAATGATATGTTTAAAAGACCGAGAAGACTCAGATATGATGAAAATTTGAGAGATATGGTCCAGGAGAACTCGATCAGTGTTGAGGACCTCATATATCCGATGTTCATCAAACAGGGCGAAGACATAAAAGAAGAGATACCTTCATTGCCTGGGAACTACCATCTATCTCCAGACGAAAGACTCTTAGATGAGGCGGAGAAAGTATTGGAGAGCGGATTGAAGAGCGTTCTTCTTTTTGGGATTCCAGAAAGTAGAGATGAAACCGGCAGCATGTCAAGAGATGATCAAGGACCTGTCCAGAAGGCGCTTAGACTTTTGAAAGATGAATATCCAGAACTTCATCTGATAACCGATGTTTGTCTTTGCGCTTATACTTCTCATGGTCACTGTGGAATAGTCGAAGATGGAAAGATAAAGAACGATGAAACCCTTCCTTATCTTGCGGAAATGGCTCTTTCACATGCTGAAAACGGGGCAGATATGGTCGCTCCCTCAGATATGATGGACGGTCGTGTAAAAGCTATAAGAGAAGAACTGGACGATGAAGCCTATAAAGATATACCGATAATGTCCTATTCTGCAAAATATGCATCCGCTTTTTACGGCCCATTTAGAGACGCTTGTGAATCCAGCCCGGATTTTGGAGATAGAAGATCTCATCAGATGAATCATACCAATGCTCGTGAAGCTATCAGGGAATCACTGCTTGATGTAGAAGAAGGCGCTGATATAATCATGGTGAAACCTGCCCTTTCATATTTGGATGTGATATACAGGCTAAGAAAAGAGATCAATGTACCTATTGCCGCGTACAGCGTTAGTGGGGAATATTCACTGATCAAGAACGGTGGTGAATCAGGTCTGATCGATACGGATAAATTGTTCTTAGAAGTCATGAATTCGATCAAGAGGGCCGGAGCGGACTTGATAATAACTTACCACGCGCTAGACCTCGCAAAGGAGCTGTGAAAATATGAAGATGATATCATGGAACTTAACCAGGAGCTGCAATTTACGCTGCGATCATTGTTACAGGGACGCGGGTCCAGATGCCGGAGACGTTGAAAGCGAGCTTTCCACTGAAGAGGGATTTGAGCTTTTGAATGAGCTTAAAGAAGAGGGATTCATGCTGGTGATATTGAGCGGTGGAGAACCCTTGATTAGGGACGATTTAGAAGAGCTGGTCGAACATGCCTCCGATATAGGACTTCGGCCGGTTTTAGGAACTAATGCGGTTGATGTGAAACGGGAGAGGCTAGAAAGTTTAAAAG
>CAYNOV010000055.1:0-9279 GCA_964398905.1 uncultured Thermoplasmata archaeon | reverse complement strand
GATTTCAGGGTGGAGCAGTGATAGCTTCTTCTACCGCCCTCTTGATAATCGCTTATGGCACATTGGGTGAACACGAGAAGGATCTGTCTTCTGTCGAAGCTTTAGGATTGACTTTGTTCATTTTAATCGCACTCCTCGGTATCGGGACCACCATGTTCTATAATTTTCTCGCTGGAGCCGGTGGTGTCTTTGGTGGGACTATCCCTGAAGGAATCAATCCAGGATATATCAATACCGGTGGGACAATTCCTTTAATGAATATATTTGTAGGTTTAGAAGTCACCGCAGCTTTGAGTCTCATAATTTGGATGATGTCGAAAGAAACATTTGTTATTAATTCAGAAAAAAAGGAGGTGAAAGATTGAATTGGGAAGCGATTTTGATGACGATACCTTACATGACAGTAGTGATTCTTTTTATGATAGGCCTTTTTACCGTTCTTTTCAAGAAAAATTTGATAAAAATAATAATGGGCATAGCCATAATGCAGAACGCCGCCAATTTATTTCTGGTCTCTTTGGCCTACCGAAGAGGTGAATATGCTCCAATATTCACAAGTGCAGAATCTACTGAGATGGTGATGCCA
This sequence comes from uncultured Thermoplasmata archaeon, assembly GCA_964398905.1. Lineage (GTDB taxonomy): Archaea > Thermoplasmatota > Thermoplasmata > Halarchaeoplasmatales > Halarchaeoplasmataceae > Natronoplasma. The sequence goes on along the minus strand of CAYNOV010000055.1, from coordinate 8,693 downwards.
ACAGCCCATGCACTGACATTGACAAGTATCGTCATCGGGTTAGCTACTACAGCTTTACTACTTTCCTTTGTGATCATGATAAAGAAGCATTATGGGAGCATAAACACTGACGATGTGAGGCGGTGCAAAGAATGAACATAGACATAGTACAACATTCCCCCGCTTTGATTCTAGCCATTCCTTTACTTTTTGCTTTTCTCACCCCTATAGTTGATAGGATATCTGAAAAAGGCCGTGATGCAATATTATTTTTAGGCTTATTTATAATGGCATTTTTCGTATCTGTTATGGCCTACGAGGTCTATACTGTTGGCGGATGGTCTTATGTGTTCGGTGGAGGCACAGCGACTCCAAATGGGACGGGTTCTTCTTTCTTTAGAATTCTATTTGTTGCAGATGGCATTTCCGCAATGGCCAGCATAACTCTAACCATCTCGGCTATAGGAGCTGCGATCTATTCATATAAATTTATGGAACATGATACTGGCTTGAATAAGTTTAACACATTGTTTCTACTGATGATAGCAGGCGTAAATGGAATGGTTCTTACAGGAGATCTTTTCAATCTTTTCGTTTGGTTCGAAGTCGCATCGGTTTCCTCTGCTGCCCTTATCGCGTTCAAAAATTATGAAGGAGAAGCTGTCGAAGCCGCTTTAAAATATATGATACTAAGTGTAGTCGCTGGTTTATTCTTTCTTTTATCTATCGGTTTTCTATATGGACAGTACGGCGTCTTGAATTTTCAGCTTCTAGCTGAGAACATAACTGGAACGAATTTAGATAAAATTGCCTTGACAATTTTGGTAGTCGTTTTAGCTCTGAAGGCAGGTGCTGTGCCACTTCACTTTATTATTCCAGATGCTTACTCTATGGCACCTGGCTCTGTAACGGCAGTTTTAGTTGTTGCAAGTCAGGCGGGCCTTTGGGTTCTGTTTAGAGTAGTATTCACACTTTATGGCCTTGCAGTCAACACTTTTACTTTAGGATGGATAGTTATTGTTTTAGGTATCCTTTCGATGTTCATCGGCGTTACAATGGCACTTGTTCAGAAGACCGTTAAAAGATTGATGGCTTATCATGCCATATCCCAGACAGGATATATGCTTTTAGGCGTAGGTGTCGGTTTAGCAGTGTTGGGACAACCTGAGATGGATATATATGGAAGGCTCGCCATGGAAGGTGGTATCTTTCACATAATCAATCATGCTATGTACAAAGGATTACTTTTCATGACTGCAGGTGTCATTATCTATGAAACTGGAAAAAGAAAATTAGATGAACTTGGAGGTCTGGGTCACTCGATGAAGTGGACTATGGTTTTTTTCATGATCGGGGCTTTAGCCATCGCGGGAATACCTCCGTTCAATGGTTTTGCTTCAAAATTGATGATATATAAATCCGTATATAGTTTTAATCCACTCCTATCTATAATTGCTATGGTGGTCAGTATACTAACCTTAGCATCTTTCGTAAAGGTCTTCCATTCCATCTTTATGGGACCAAAAGATGAAAGTGTTTCCAAAACCACAGAAGCACCCAAACCGATGTTGCTCGGCATGGCTATTCTCGCTGGAGTGGTGATACTATTCAGTCTTTTCCCTGGACTAGTGGTATCAACCATTGTAGAACCAGCAGTTGAAGCATTGGGGGTGATCGTTTGAATAATATGATAAATCAACTAGTTTTGGTAAGAGAGTGGCATCCTCTAGTTCTGATTTTAATAGGCTTGATAGTTGGATTGGTAGTTTATGTCATTTATAGGTTAGGAAATCCTTCCTTCAAAGAGACCAGGTACAAAAGAGAGCCTTTTCTTTCTGGTAATGTCTCTCCCGGTGAATCCAAAGCACTTCATATAGGAGGAAGTAACTTATATTGGGGGTTTACAAGAGCATTGAAAAAATACTTTAAACCTCTAGTCGGAGCCCATACAGGGATAGTTAATGATTATCTTTATTGGTTTATAATAACTATAGCAATCGTTATGGTGGTGCTTTATTTTGTATGAGGTGTAATCATGAAACTTTCGAAAACGTTCGATAAATCTTTATGGGTATTCCACGTAAACAGTGGCTCGTGCAACGCTTGTGATATTGAAATCGTCTCAACAGTGACTCCGAGATATGATGTAGAGAGGTTTGGAATTGAGTTGGTCGGTACACCTAGGCATGCTGATGTTCTTCTATTTACAGGTCCTGTTATAAAAAAGACCAAAGAACGTGTTCTTAGGATTTATGAACAGACTCCTGATCCTAAGGTGGTCATGGTGATAGGTAATTGTGCGAGCACTACAGGAGTTTACTACGATAGCTATGCGATAGAAGGTCCTATAGATACTCTTCTTCCTGATGATGCACATCTGATATACGTTACTGGTTGTCCGGTAAGACCTGAGAACATCATAAACGGTGTTAAAGAAGCGTGGTTATATCTAGAAAAATTGAGAGGTGATCAAGGATGAATAGAAAAGAACTTCCGTTGAATCTTGACGAATTGGAGGAATATCTCACTGAAGAACTTGGTGAAGATATCAAAGAATTTCGGACCGAAGAGATAGAGAAAGGTCTTTCTAAGAAATATATGAAATTGATATGGATGAGAGTGATTAAAGATTCCTTTCGAGATGCTGTAAAAGCCATCGCTGATATACAAACTCCTCATCTTTCCGTAGCATCTGGTTCAGATAAAGGTGATTTCGTTGAATTGATATATCACTTCATGGTGAATTACGGGTTCGCTGAACAAGAAACAGCAATAAACCTAAAAGTCCATTTGCCTAAAGATGACCTGACCATACCTACTATAACAGATATAGTTCCTGGAGCAATAACTACTGAGAGGGAAAAGCAAGAATTTTTGGGCATCGACGTAAAGGATATACCGGATGACAGGAGGATGTGGCTGGATGAAAATTATCCTGAAGATAAGTATCCTTGGCGCTGGGATGAGGATGGTATGGAGGATATGTCCAGGCATGTGCATGAAAAGGAGCAAACATTTGAAGAGCCAGTTTCTGAAAGAGTGAAAAAAGAAGAAAAGGATGGTGAGTGAACATGGTGAAAGGTAAAGCGACTTATGAGGTTCCGATAGGACCTATACACCCTGCTTTGAAAGAACCTTTCATGGTAAATTTTAAATTGGAGGGTGAAAAGATCGTAGATGCTGATCCACATCCCGGCATGAATCATAGAGGTATAGAATTCATGGGGATGCACAGGAATCCCCTGAAAGTGATACCTCTCGCTGAACGGACGTGCGGTATCTGTTCGATTGTTCATCAGCATATGTATACTACAGCATTAGAACATGCCGTAGACATTGTTCCAACTGAAAGATCAAGATATATAAGGACTATCATGATGGAGCTTGAAAGAATCCATTCTCACGTTTTATGGGCGGGTGTCGCTGCACATGAGATAGGATTTGACACGCATATGCATTTCACTTGGAAAATAAGAGAAAAGGTCATGGATCTTCTTGAAGCGATCTCTGGAAACAGGGTCAATTACTCCATGTGGACCTTTGGTGGTGTGCGTCGAGATATTGAAGAGGATATGCATCCTCAAATTAAAGAGACTTTAGATTATTATAAAGACCTTTATGATAAGCTCGAGGACATATTTTTAGGTGATCCTAGTATTCGACACAGGACAAGAGATGTTGGTATTTTGACCAAGAAAAAGGCTTTAGAACTCTGTGGTGTTGGTCCTACGGTTAGGGGATCAGGAGTGAAAAAGGATGTCAGGATAGATCAGCCTTATTCTGCTTATCCCGATCTCGAACTAGATTATGTCATACCATCTAGATATGGTTACGAAAATAAAGGGGATGTGTTTTCAAAGACTTTAGTAAGATTGAAAGAGATTATACAGTCTATAGACTTGATAGAACAGTGTGTCAAAAAAATGCCTGAAGGAGAGATTACGAGTGAGCCCAATAAAGCCGCACTCTTAAATAAACTCAAAACAGCTTCTGGTGAAGGTATTGGAAGACTTGAAGCACCTAGAGGAGAAGCGATGCATTATGTACGATTAACGGAAGATAACGAGGATGTGGATTGTTGGAAGATTAGAGCTTCTACTTATAACAACTTGGCGACTTACGCTCCGATGTTCATGGGTGAGCAGATAGCAGATATTCCTATCATAGCGGCCTGTATCGATCCTTGTATAGGGTGTATGGATAGGGCGGAGATAGTCGATATCGAGACAGGGGTGAAGGAAGAATATACTAAGGATGAACTCCATGAATTGTCCGTTCAAAAAACTAAAGATTTGCTGGAGGGTATCGATAGATGAATATCGAATCGATTTTAGAAGGTTGGTTGTTGAATGTAGTATTTATATTCCTGATTTCATTTATAGGTATTTTTTTGGGGCTTCTATACAAAGGATTCGATAGAAAGATAAGTGCAATGATGCAGTCTAGGATCGGCCCTCCGATCATCCAACCGTTTAGAGATGTTAGAAAGTTACTAACGAAAGAAACTATCGTTCCTGAAAACGCAATAGAGTGGATATTTAATGGAGCACCAATAATAGCTCTCATCGCACCACTGGTTGCTTTGATGTATCTCCCTATCGGGCCTTTTAGTCCTTTACTGGAGGGATACGGCGATCTTATACTGGTACTTTATCTCCTTGCCATACCTGCCATAGCGATGGCTGTGGGTGGTTTTTCTAGTAGTTCTCCTTATGCGACAGTCGGTGCTCAGCGTGAAGTTGTATTGATGATGAGTTATGAACTGCCTCTAGCGATATCCGCTATAACTGTAGCTTGGAAGATGAACGAGATAGTTGGACCTGAAACTAACCCGTTCTCTTTACAAGTGATATCCTCTAATCCTATATGGGGTCATGTGGGACTTATCGGAGGTCTAGGAATTGCGCTGATAGTCTTCACTTTGTTTGCGGTATTACCAGGTGAGCTTTCAAAGGAGCCGTTCGGACAAGCGAAAGCGAAGACTGAGATAGCTGATGGTGTATTCGTTGAATATACCGGTCGCAACCTAGGTTTGTTTTATATAGCTAATACTGTTCAGATGATTGTTTTAGCAAGTTTGATTATAACTTTGTTCTTTCCATATCAACTATCTAATTTACTAGAAAGATGGATAATTTTACAAGGTCCTATACTTCCGATCGTTGAAATGGGCGTATGGGCTCTCCTTGTAGATGTAGTGTTCTATCTTTTCAAATTATTACTGATCATATATTTCGGTGTATCCCTTGTTAGAGTAGCATTTGCGAGATTCCAAATTGACAAAGCGAGTTATTTCTATTGGGTTCCGATAAGTATAATAGGTCTTTTAGGTTTACTTTTCGTAGTTGTAGGAGCCACGGTATGAGGTGATCTAAATATGCCAACATCTACAATATATCTTCTGATAAAGCAGCTTTTTGAGAAAAAGGCGACGAATCCCTTTCCTTTGAAGTACGCCCCCGATGATATGACATCAGCGGCGGAACTCATCGAGAAAGGAGACTTAGACTTGAATCCGCCTATAGATGTCCCAGAGAATTATAGAGGAAAGATTCGGTATGATAAGGACTGTTGCATCGGATGCAAACTTTGTGTTAGGGTCTGTCCGTCTGAAGCATTAGTTTTTAAAGAGGAAGAAGCCAAAGTCAAGCACTATGTGGCAAGATGTACTTTTTGTGGTCAATGTGTGAACATATGTCCTAAAAGTTGTTTCGAATTTTCTGAGGAATTTCTCATAGCCGGGACGGACAAGAACGCTGAAGACCTGATAATCAATCCTTAAAACTCTTCTTGGAACTAATCAGGTCTTCTTAATCTAGGTAGATCTCTCCACTCATCCTTCTTTAGAAGCTCTATCATCTTATCCTTTGCCTCTTTGAGTTCAAGAGTCATACCCTCCTTCAAACTCATATCTTTTGGCTGTATTCCTATAAGATAAACCTCTTCCACTTTCCTTTCTAAAAAATCCATTACTGTAGATAGAGGCAAAGCGTGTGTGCTCATAGTGAAGACTCCTAAATGTTTTCTAGGCACTATTCGGATTTCACCGGGTTTTAGTCCCATCTTAGCAGCGTCCACTATGACAACCAAATCGTATTGACCTTCCTCTATCAAGGTTATGTGATTTTCAGGAACTGATCCGCAATCTATTTTGTCCCAATCCTCGCTCTTTAATTCTCTAACTACCAGTTCACCAACTGCGTCGTCCCCTCTTATATCGTTTCCAACTCCTAATAGTAGTTTATTAGGCATAGTTAATTCAGATGACCTCAGTATATAAAGCTTTATCCTATAATCTTCAATATGCATAATGAATTCATAAAATTTCCAAATGATTCAAAACGAATGAACAAGAAATCCAGATTTCAAAAGATTAAAAGATATAGTGTAAAATAAATTCTTTGTAATAACGACTCAATACGATAAGAGGAAAAATAGTATATATGGAAATTCTATTAAGGTAATCTAACATGTTTGAAAATATACTGATTGCTACAGATGATTCTCAGCTTGTTAAAAATGCCATAAAATATACTGCGAATGCTTTCCCTGATGCTAACTATCATGTATTAAATGTAATAAACACGAGTAATAAAAGCGTTCCAATAACAGATATTCTCATGGAGGATTTAAAGAAAGCCTCTAGAATGGCCATCAAAGATGCAGAGGATATATTCAATGAGATGGGAATAAAAAAGATCAAAAAAAGTATCGGAAAAGGAGTTCCTAGTGAAGAAATTGTTAGTTATTCTCAAAAACATGGTATAGACCTTATTGTGATGGGTACACAGTCTAAGACGGGTACCCAAACACATGAGATTGGGAGAACATGTTTGCACGTTTTGGAGCATAGCCATGTACCTGTCCTTCTTTTTGATAACATTGTGGAGATAAAGAAACCAAAAAAAATCTTACATCCCTCTAGTGGGAGTAAATATTCTATGAGGGCAGGTTACCTTGCTATCAAATTGACTAAATATTTTGACGGAGAAGTTGAAGTCTTGATAACACAAGGTGGCGGAGAGACAGAACGTACCTTTAAAGAAAAGGACTTAGAAAATCTTACCTATCTTGAAGACCTCAGATTAGAAACTGAACACGCTTTCAAAAAATTATATGAATTCGCTAAGAACAATGACATTCATTATAAATTGAAGTCCTGTTCTATTAAACCAGATAAAGACATAGTTGAGGAGTCTAAAAAGTATGATCTTATCGTGGGGAGCATGGGTAGACCTGGTTTAAAATACAAACTGAGAAAAATTTATCCTCCTTTTGCTGTTGGTGAATTGGAGAGAGAGATAATAGTAGAATCAAAAGACCCAATACTCTTTGTGGAAGATTAAAAACAAATCTAAAATAAGGTATTATTTGCCTTTTAGGCTCAAGGCATGGAGGAAGTCCCATAACCTTTTCAAAGTTAGAATTCTAAAATAAACTGTATTCCAAAAAGACCAATATGAGACCAATAAAAGCCATGATAGAAATCGGTATCCAATATATGTAACTCACTTTATCGATCTGAAGTCTTGCAAAAGAGACACCTAGTATAGATACGCCAACGTAAATGATTATCAGCAACTTAAAGAGGAAAAAGACAGTGTCTATTAGTATTGCCCACAATCCTATCTCTATATGAAGTAATTCTGGTCCATTGATCTCTACTATAGGATACAAAATCTCCGTGAGCTGATATGGAAAAAATATCGTGATTATCAAACTCCCTAAAACCACCATATGGACTGAACTCGCCATGTAATAAAATGCTAAATTTCTGCCGCTATACTCTGACAAAGCACCTCCAGCTATCTCGGTTTTAGCCTCAGCCTGTCCAAATGGTTCCTTTGAGAGCTCACCGGGTATCACTGCTATTATTGCGATAGTTATCATAGCTATCCCAAGTGATCCCAATAAACCAACTTGGTCCCATATAGGATATGATCTTATCACTTGCAAAGAAAATGGATTTAAATTATTACTAATAGAGGTACTGATCCTCCAAACTACAGTGATTACAGATATCGCTAGAGGTAGTTCATAACTCATCATCAATACTAATTTCCTTTGTGCGCCTAATACTGAGTAAGGTGATCCACTAGAGGAACCCCCGACTGCGAGTGCCAGCGGGGGCAAAGCCATAAGATATAGAATCAATATTATATCTCCGTATCCTTCTAGTAAAGGACCAAAAGGTCCGATCGGTATATATAGAAGGGCGAGCAGAGGAGTTATCAAGGCGAATATCGGAGCTAGATTGAAAAGAAATTCGATGGAATCATCAGGAATGATGGTTTCTTTCGTGAGTAGTTTTCTAATATCTCTGAACGGTTGGATGATCGGAGGGCCGATCCTAGACTGCATCATTGCACTTATCTTTCTATCGAATCCTTTGTAAAGTAAACCGAAAAATATACCAAATATGATTATCAAGAGAGCGGATACTATTTTTAATCCTATCTCACTTATCAATGCTTCAATATTCATGTAGACCTCCACCTCCACAACTTCTGAATAGTAGAGATATCTTAACTTTCATATGTTTTATTTCGTTCATATTAGAGCTAACACCACCACAACAACCAACATAGTTAACATGAACCAGAAGATGTAATCATTTAGTCGGCCAGTATGTCTTCCTATTAGGGATTTAAAATAAAATTTCAATGCTGTTATGAAACCCCAATAGAAATTATCACCGCGGATATTGATAGGCT
>CAYNOV010000054.1:0-9384 GCA_964398905.1 uncultured Thermoplasmata archaeon | reverse complement strand
CGTTATTCCTCGATCATATCCCATTTGGCCTGGCTTCATTCTCTTTCACCAACCGACATAATATACAATGTGGTTATAAACCTTACCCCCGGAACCATTTTTAAATACTTTATATACTCCAATATATCTTCGTAAAGCTGAATTTCTTAAAAAACGGATATTAAAGAGGGAGGGAAGGGGGGAGGTTATCGTGATAGGTTAGGGGGGTAACGCCCTCTTCTCCCCATCAAGAAAAAATAGGGAGGGAGGGTGACTATCGTGATTTATGATACCGCTCAACTATTGTACATATGCACTATTATACAAGGATATATTTATAGGTTTCGAATCTTTCGTAATTCGAATTGACTAAATATCGTCTCATTCCTCATTCCCGATTTGTAAATATCCTTTCGATTAATAAAAGCTTCGGTTTAGATATCAAAAGTAAGAGTCCCATAAATTAAATATTGATTTAGAACTATCCGAAAATATGTTCACTCAAGAAGATGGTGAGTTCGCGGTCAAAACCGCTAGAAAGGCAATAGAAAGTTCAGTGAAAGGCGGAAAGATCGATATGGGAAAAATACCAGAAAAATTCGAAAGGAAGATGGGCGTCTTCGTAACGATAAATAGATATCCCTCGGAAGAACTCAGAGGATGCATAGGTTATCCGGAACCCGTCTACCCCTTAAAAGAGGCGATCATCAAGGGCGCAGATAACGCGACTAGAGACCCTAGGTTCTCTCCGTTGAGTGAAGATGAATTAGATTCTATAGTTGTTGAAGTCAGTTTACTGACCCCTCCGGAGAAAGTTGATTATGATGATCCCTCCGAACTTCCTAAAAAAGTCATCTGCGGAAAGCATGGCCTCATAGCTTCAAAGGGGTCGAGAAGAGGCCTTCTACTCCCTCAGGTCTCAGTCGATCAAAATTGGGATGAACAGCAATTTCTTACCCATACTTGTCGAAAAGCAGGTCTCCATCCCGACGAATGGAGGAACGGCGACTGTGAAATCGAAGTATTTGAGGGCGTGATATTCAAGGAAAAGGAGCCATACGGCGAAATAGTCAGAAGGGATATAGATGATAATTAAGGGAACTGCTTACATCAAAGGCGAATACAAAAATTGCTATATAGGCCTTGAAAACGGAAAGATAGACTTCATCAAAAAAAGCTTGAAGACCACGGAAGATGTTAAAAAAATCGAGGGTGTTTTGCTACCTGCAGGGATAGACATGCACGTTCATTTCAGAGACCCTGGGATGACCTCAAAGGAAGACTTCTATACTGGCTCAATGAGTGCGGCGTGCGGCGGTATCACCACAGTGATGGACATGCCCAATACAGATCCACCCACTGACAGTTATAAGAGATTGAAAGAAAAAATAGAGATAGTAGAGAAAAAATCCGTTATCGATTTCGGACTTTACGGTCTGTTGAGCGATGACGTGGAAAAGATGACGGAACTTACTAAATTTTTTAAGGTCTACATGGCTTCCTCAACGGGAGAACTCGGCCTTGATTGGGGAGAATTGGACGGGCTTTTGAACAAAGCTTACAGCAATGGAGGAAAAGTCGCTTTTCACTGCGAGGACGAGGATTTTTTCGGCGATGAAGCAAAAGATCTGATAGAACATGATGAAAATCGACCTCTCGATAGTGAGTTGAGCGCGATCGAAAAACTTGAGTCCTTGCCAGAAGGCGATAAATACGTATGTCATCTCACTTCAAGTAAAAGTTTGAACAAAGCAAAGAATAATGGTTTTATCACCGAAGTTACACCACATCATCTATTTTTGAGCAACGAAGCCCTGTTAGGGCCCTTCGGCAAAGTCAACCCCCCATTGAGAAGGGAAGATGACAAACTCAAGATATGGAGTGCTTTGGAAAACGGAAAAGTAGATTTCTTAGCGAGCGATCATGCTCCGCATCTAGAAGAAGAAAAAGATGATTTTGATAAGGCACCATCCGGGCTCCCTGGTGTAGAGACTTTGTACCCTCTTATGTTGAATTCAGTCAGCAGAGGGAAGATAGACATTTCTACAGTGGTAAAGTCTCTTGCTTTGAATCCCGCCAAGCGACTCGGCTTAAAAAGGGGTAAAATACAGGAAGGTTATGACGCAGAACTGATAAATATCGACTTTAGAGACTCTGAACCTATAGATCCGGAGAATCTTCATTACAAATGCGGTTGGACGACCTTCGAAGGCTTTCCAGCTATATTCCCAAAGAACGTTATCTCAAAAGGCGAGTTCATAGTCAAGGACAATGAATTCGTCGGGAAAAAAGGAGCGGGAAATTATATAGGTAATTGAAATGATGTTTAAAGTATAAAGAAGAGCGTGGTAGATTGGAAAAAGAGACATATGTTGAAGATTTGGTAGAAGGTAAGGACGTCAAAGACAGATTCGCTATCAAAGAGAAGAGACCTCCAAGAGAATATACCAAAGGATGGTACTTCAGACTCGTAGTTGGAGACAAAACAGGTAAGATACCGTTGGTTTATTGGGGAGGACACGAAGAACGCTTCGTAAAGAAATTGTATGAAAGCCTAGAGGCTGGAGAAGTTATAGAGGTGAACGGAACGGTCAGTTCTTATAGAGGAGATCTCCAGATATCCATCAACGAGGAAGAATTACACGGGCTCGATAAGTTGAGATGTGAAGACTATGATCCTGAAGAATATGTTCCTTCGAGCGATAGAGATATAGAAGGGATGTTCACAGAATTGCTCCGACTCGCCAGGACCATCGACGATGAAGACCTTTTCAGTTTAGTTTCCTCATTTTTGAAAGATGAAAGATTTGTGGAAAAGTTCAAGAAGGCTCCATACAGCAAGAGATACAGCCACAGCTATATCGGGGGACTATTAGAACATACTTTGATAGAAAGTCAGATCGCTGAAAACGTGGCAAACATCTATAATGAACTCGATCGTGACTTGCTATTATCTTCCGCCATACTTCACGACATGGGAAAAATCAGAGAGTACGAGACAAGAACTTCCATAGAGATGACTACTGAAGCTCAACTGGTCGGCCATACTGTCTTATGCGAAAGGATGGTCCGCGAAAGGATAGAAGGATTGGAGGATTTTCCTGAGGAACTCGCATTGAAACTCTCTCACATAATACTCTCACATCACGGTGATTACGAATGGGGCAGCCCTAGGAGTCCCAGACTTGAAGAAGCGGTAGCACTTCATCATATAGATCTGTTAGTCGTCAGGATGAGCGGTTTTCTTCAGGCTAAAGAGGAGTTCCAGTCAGAAGACGAAGAGATGATCTACGTTTCTAAAGAAGGAGTTCAGAGACCGATATTTAGCGGTTGAATGAACTTTCTATCTCACTCTCTTATATCGAAACCACACTCTTCCAATATGTCGATTTGGCGATCTATATCTTCATACCACTGCCCCCATTTGCGGGATATGTGTTCAGTCCAGCTGTAATCTTCATAGGTGAATTCATCTTCTTCATCATCTATAAGGGATATCATGGCATCTAGTTTCCTATAATAGTCCTGTTCGAGATAACCTTCGTCCATCTCATCCATCGCCTTTTCTATATCTTCATCCGAGAGTTCAGGATATTTTTCTTTGAATAAGACATGATCTAAGGGGTATCTCGGCCTTGTAGGAGGGTTCTCCGCGGGATGACCTATGACCAATTGTACTAGAGGCATCACTTTATCTGGGAGTTCATATTTTTCTTTGAGCCTTCTAGCGGTCCATATGGGAGAGCCCAAATAGCAAGTGCCGAGTCCCATAGATTCCGCCGCGACAACCATGTTTTGGGCCATGTAAGCAGCGTCCTGTATGCCGAACAGTAAAAGTGTGAGATCGTTGGTTATCAAATCCCAGTCTCTTTCCTCCATCATCTTTTCAAGCTTGTGTATATCCACGCAGATTGTGAATAAGACCGGTGCTCCAAAAGGTATGTCTCCATCTTTTTCCATTATCACACTGTACATCTGTGAAACAAAAGGAGCCTGTCTTCCCGCCTTTACTATCTTCTCTATCTTCTCATCAGAGATATCTTTATCTTTATATTCCCTTATAGACTTATGACCCATCAGAGTATCTATAACTTCTTCTGACATCTATACCACCGCAACTAAATCTTTAGAAGCGTATATCAAATTGTTGTCGATATATTCTCAAAAAATTATATAGAGCAGGAACTCGATAACCTCTCAAGGTGCCTCGGATGGGCAAAATAGTTTGTCCTAGATGTAATGCTAATGTTCAAGAGGAGGAGGAGCAGTGCCCAGAGTGTAAAAAAAGATTGAAAAGAAAAAAACCGGATATCGAAGATCCAAAAAAAATTGAAGAGACTTTAGAATTGATAGATGATGAAACATATGAGATCAAGGCCCAAGACAAAGATACCGTAATAGATAACATCAAGAGGATCGGTTCTTCCCAAAATTCAAAGGAAAGAGATATAAAATTAAAAGAATCTGATAAAAGTGAAGTGAAGGATGAGATGTTAGTTTACGAATGTCCGGTGTGTGGTACTGAAGTCCTCAAGGAAGACAGCGAATGCCCTGGTTGTGGAGCGATATTCGAAGAGTGAAAATTTTTAATATTTAATCCCCGTACTGTTTTTAGTATGTTTCAGACTAGAGTGTTGAGCGACTTGACCTTGGAGAAGATCAGAAGTCTATTAGAGGATATGGGTGTGGATGAAAAAGGGATAGATATCATGGCCCCAAAATCCGATCTTCTATTGGTCACTGCTAAAGATATAGATCCTAGAGGAGCTAACATATTGAAGCAGGAATTCCTTTCAGCGGGAGGAGAAGTGGCAGTACCTTGGAAAGCCTTAAATCTCTCTGAAGAGAGGAGCAGTGTCTTGATGATGGGGACTCCTAGTCAATATGAACGGGTCAAAGGTAAGTTGAAAGCTCAGCCCTTCGATCTACCTTTTCTAGCTGATGAGATTGAGGAAGCTATAGAAAATTATCACAGTAAGAGTTCTCTGCCCTGGGGAGATGAAGGATGTGAGATCATGGGTATCTTGAATGTAACACCTGATTCATTTTACGATGGGGGGGAGTATGAGAGGGTCGAAAAAGCCGTTGAGAGAGGCGTTTCCATGGATGAGAGGGGAGCTGATATAATAGATGTCGGAGGAGAAAGCACGAGACCAGGGAGTGAAAGAATTTCAGTAGAAAAAGAGATAGAAAGGATCATCCCTGTTATAGAGAGATTGAACGAGAAAACAGATTGTCTAATCTCTGTGGATACCTACAAACCAAAAGTGGCCGAAAGAGCGGTCGCAGCTGGAGCCGATATAGTTAATGACGTCTTCGGACTCAGAAGAGAAGGTATGCCCGAAAAGATAGCAGAATTAGGTGTGCCAGTTATATTGATGCACATGCAGGGAAAACCAAAGACCATGCAGAAAGATCCACACTATGATGACGTGGTGGATGATATCTCTTCTTACTTCTTCGAGAGGATAAAACTCGCTAAACAAAAAGGTATTGACGCCAATAAGATAATCTTAGATCCTGGTATAGGTTTCGGGAAAAAATTACATCACAACCTCGAGATAATAGAAAGATTGGACGAATTCAAATCTTTGGGCCATCCGATATTGTTAGGGGCGTCTAGGAAAAGTTTCCTTGGGAATATAATAGGGAAAAAAGCCGACGACAGACTTTATGGTTCTCTAGCAGTGGCTGCTCTCGCTGTAGATAAAGGCGCATCGATCTTGAGAGTACATGATCCTAAAGAGACCAAAGATGTTCTTGAAACTGTCGAGGCTGTAAAAAATTACTAAAGTTGATAAGAAAAAACTAATAACCCCTATTCTAAATCACCAATAGATGTTGATCAGGAATTTGTATCACGGGTATCTGTTTTCGAACAGTATGCCCTTTAAAATCATAATGTGATATACATGTTGACATTGGTTTTTGCTGATTGTGAACTCGAGGTTGGACCTGAAAAGATAAATTCTAAAGGCTTAAGACCAGACATGGTGCATATCCCTCTGTTATTATCGCAGGATTCTGGACTTGCAGAGGAAAGGGAACTGAGAACCATCGTTCATACAAGAGATGGGAAGATATTTCAATTCGAATCAGACGCTTATGTACCGGATTCTTTAAGAAAATTCAAAAAACTGCTGGTCGAAGCTTCAAAGGGAGGAAAAACACCTCAGGGCGTGAGATTTATAGAGAAAGATCTTATGGAAATTTTAGAAGAACAGTTCGGTAAAAAAATAGTGATGACACCAGATGGAAAGAAAAGCGATCCGACAGAGGTTTTCACTAGGACCGAAGATTACGTCGTAGTAATAGGTGGATTCAGCAAAGGAGACTTTGAATCTCCTATATATGAATGGGCGGACGAAAAGATCTCGATCTCGGATAGATTGATGAAACCCTGGTCGGTCACAGCCGAAGTTTTGGTCGGTTACAGATATTGTTCAATAGAATAGTTTGGCTATATTTTCGTCGTATGGTACGCCCATGGTTTTTGAGACTGGACGACATTTACTCCTAGTAAGGAATGCTATAGGTGAGTGATCCGTCTCCGAAAAAGACTCCCAATTCGCCATGCCCTTCGCAATTATAAGATCCGCTCTTTTCATTTTTTCTTTTACATCATCCGGAAGGGTATCAAAATCTACACCAACAGCATAACCTCCTGTGGTCTCTAGTTGATCGGCGATCTTATCTATTTCGTACTTTCGAGCATCTTCGATCGTCGCGTCGGTCAAGATCGGTGCTCCTTTGACTACCACTGTAAGATGTACATCATAAGACTTCATCCGTTCTAGAAGCAGCTTATCAAATACTATCTCCCCAGTATTATCTGTGAAGAAGACAACTTCGTCTCCCTTTTCTAATAGTTCTTCTATTTCTTTCGTATCGTCATGTCCAAGACCTTGATCTATTATGTTTTCAAACTCTTCGAGAAGATAATCCGGCGATGATATATCATCTCTGTAACCGAAATCAAGTACGTTGCCTGCTATAGAAACTAGAACAGCCCCTCTGAAACTCTTTTCCGCGATCTTCTTCGCTTTTGGAAGAAGTTTTTCCGCCGATCTGTTGCTTTTCTCTTTGACCTCCGAATATGGATCTTCAGTTTCCAATATCTCGTATACCTTGCCATGTACTTTCGTGGCTACCTCTGCAGAAACAGCGTCCTCTTCGAACTCTTCGTTCAAAATCGAAAGAGTTTTTTCTATAACGTCCCGTTTTTTTTCTTCATCTACCAGTTCAGCCTCGTAAAGGCATCTTTTCAGTAAGCACGGGACGCATTCAGGATGGATCTTCAATTGTCGTTCACCACTAGCAGAGTTCACCGCTGTCCAATTTCTTGTTGATCTCTTCGCTATTCAAGTGACCTTCGACATTTATTTCTATACTGTCCTCATCGAGTCCTTCCATCCCTGCAAGGCTCTTCTTTATGTTGACCGCTAGCTGAACACCCATAGGACAGAATGGACTTGTAGGCGTAAACGTAAGACTTACGCTGTCGTCAGTCGTTTCCAATTCAGAGATCAATCCCATCGAGTAAACGTCAGTTCCGGTATGGGGATCCATCACCTGTTTCAACCTTTCTATGACTTCTTCTTTTCCTGGCATCTCAATAACCCCGTTATATCTTATTCTAATTTCTAATTACGATAAAGGGGTTATATAAATAACAGGGGTCATTCGCCGGAGGAAAAGAGCAAAGTTTTTATAAATTCCAATGTGAATCCACTAGCATGAACGATTCGACCGATGTACAGAGCAGACTAGCCGAAAAGAGATTCAAACTGACCAGAGTTGGAGTCACTGGAGTGAAAAAGCCCATCGTGGTCAAGAGACCATGGGGAGAAAGGACTCTGAACGCCGAACTAGACGTCTATGTCGATCTTCCTTCCGATCAAAAGGGATCTCACATGTCTAGGAACGTAGAAGTTACCGGAGAACTAGTAGATAAGACCGTAAGAGAACCTGTAGAAGGTCTAGAAAATCTAGCCGCTAAGATGTGTGAACGTCTGTTAGAGAGACACGAATACGCTTCCTATTCAGAAGTAGACATCACATCAGATTACTTTTTAGAAAGGGAATCACCCAACGGGAAGAAATGTCTGGAAAATTACCAGATCAGGGCTAAAGGAGAAGGTTACAGGGACGGAACGATAAATAAATACATAGGAGTCAGAGTCATAGGTTGGACCACGTGTCCCTGCGCGATGGAAGGTGTAAGAGAAAAGTTCAAAGAAAAGTACCCTGATATCTCTGACGAACTAGACGAAATGCCAGTGATCACTCACAACCAGAGGAACAAAACAACTCTGATGATGGAAGTCCCTACAGAAAAAGAAGTAGAAGTGAACGATCTGATAGACATCGTAGAAAATTCTCTTTCTTCTTCGACTCATGAAATATTGAAAAGAGAAGATGAGGCAGAAGTCGTAATCCAGGCGCATGAAAATCCAAAATTTGTAGAGGACGTGGTTAGAGACATCCTGCATGATATATTGGAGAGATACGATGATTTTCCAGATGACACTCACGTAGAGGTCAAAAGCGAGAGTGAGGAATCGATCCATAAACATAATGCAGTGGCAGAAAGAGTGACCACCTTCGGAAAATTGAGAGAATAGATCAGTTCTTAGCTCTCAATTCGTATATAGCTCCTGATTCGATCCTTCTATCTTCAGTGGAATCCATGATCGTATCTAACTTCACCTGAAAAGATTCCTTGATCTGATCAGATTCCAATCTTTCTATATTTTCTTTCAAAAGGTCTTCATGCTCTTTAAGAAGGTCTGGAGGCCATGGAACTGGATCTAGTAATGTAATGATTTCAATATGTCCAAAACCCAAGGCTGACAACTCATCCCCCAATACTTCAGGCGAATACTCTTCAAGATGTCCTTTTCCAAGAAGCTCGTTTACAGCGTTCTCCAATCTCCATAGTCCAACATGCGATGGATCTAGAGGAGAGGGAGACCTTTCTTCATCGAAGGGATAATAATCGATGATCGCCAAGATGCCATCATCTTTGAGAATTCTTTTAAATTCTCTAAAAACTGAAGTCAAAATAAGATCTTTGCTCTGAGAAAGAGCGCTGACTAAAAAATTACAGACAACATAATCAAAAGTTTTTGGCTTAAGAGCGCTTAGATCGGAGAGGTTCGCTCTCAAAAATTGTGCGGTTTCAGCCTGATCTCGACAATCTTTTAGATACTTGGTATTGAGATCGATAGAGACCACATCTGCGTTTTTCTTTTCAAGCAATTTTGTCATCCCGCAGGCTCCAGTGCCTGCATCTAATACTTTTTTATCTTCGATATCTAGACCTTTTAGTTTGTTCATCAAATCTGATAGAAATGAAAGTTTTATTTTAAATAATCGGTTTTGAACTGTAAATATGTTTCCTCA
>CAYNOV010000053.1:0-9405 GCA_964398905.1 uncultured Thermoplasmata archaeon | reverse complement strand
TTCTCGGATTCGGAGAGATAGGAAAAGAGATCGCAAGGATGGCCAATTCTTTCAACATGGAGGTGAATGCGGTAAAACGAACACCTGGTGAAAGCGACCTGGTCAACAAATTGTGTACAAATGAAGACTTGCCAGAATTGTTAAATGAAGCCGACTTCATAATAAGTACTCTACCAGAAACAGACGAAACCAGAGGATACCTGAGTTTTGAAGAGTTCGATCAGATGAAAGATGGAGTTCATATCGTAAACGTAGGTAGAGGGCCAGTAATCGATGAAGAAGCTCTCTACGAAGCTCTAAAATCGGGAAAGGTCGAGGGCGCTGGAATAGATGTTTGGTGGAACTATCCTTCAGATAAAGAATCTAGAACTGATACATTCCCCTCCAATTATCCTCTAGACGAATTCGATAATGTCATATTCAGTCCTCATCGAGCGACTCAGATAAAGGAAAGGAACAGATACAGGATCAAAAATTTAGCGGATATCCTCGAGTCTGTATTGAAAGGTGAAGAAGTGAATCTGGTCGACTTGGAAAGAGGATACTAAAGTTTATCTTTAATCACCGATGAAGATCACTTCTACATTTTCTACGTCCCACCTAGGTTCCAACTTCTCTTTGATATCTTCTTTAACCGCAGAAGCGAATTGATGATCTTCCTCCAGATCGACTTCAACAGTTATATCTCCATCTTCAACCGTTATATCCCCGATAAGGTTCGTCTTTATCACATCCACTCCTGTCATGGGGTTCATCACGTGCCTCAATCGTTTTCTGACCACATCGACTGTAGTTTCTCTTTTCTCTTCGCCCAATCCATGTTTCTCTTCGTAATTGCGGATAGCTTCTCTCAAAGCATCTACCGCGAGAACTGAACAATGGGTCTTCAAATCTGGTAGACCCCCGAGTTCTTCAGCGGCTTCCTGCCATGTTATCTCTTTCGCCTCTTCTATAGTTCTTCCCTTTGCCATTTCAGTTATGATAGAACCTGTCGCTATGTTAGAAGCACATCCATAGGACTTGAATTTTATATCCGTTATTTTGTGTGTCTCTTCGTCCACTTTGATGTATAACGAAACCATATCTCCACAGGCAGGACTTCCCTCTTTGGCGTAGCCGTCTGGATCCTCTATCTCTCCCACATTTTTAGGATTCTGAAAGTACTCGATAACCTTTTCCGTATATGGTGCATTTTCCATGATCATTCCTCCTTTTCTTTGCCCAACGGGCTTATATCTCTCAACTTTTGTATGATATCAGAGGTCTCATCTACGACCTCATCGACTTGATCTTCAGTATTGAACCTACCAAAAGTGAACCTGACAGAGCCGTGAGCCCTTTCGTGATCTCCACCGATACCCATTATAACATGGCTGGCTTCAAGGGATTTACTGAAGCAAGCGGACCCGGTACTCACAGCTATACCTCTCATGTCCAAATGAAGAGTTATAGATTCGCCTTCGACATAGTGGAAAGTGATATTTGCGTTCTGCGGAGTCCTTTGTTCCTCTGGACCGTTCAACATTATATCCGGAACTTCTTCTCTCATACCTTTTATCAACTTATCTCTCAATTTCCTGATCCGTTCATTCTCTTCCTCATCGATCAGCTCTATAGCCTTGGCGAATCCTACCGCCGCGGGTATATTTTCGACACCAGCTCTAAGATTATTCTCCTGAAAGCCGCCATCCATCTGTTTTTTAATAGGTGTACCCTCTCTGATATAAAGTCCGCCTATGCCTCTAGGGCCGTGTATAGTATGAGCGGAAACGGTGATAAGATCGACCGGTATCTCACTCACGTCTATCGGTACTCTCCCAAAGGTATGGGTCGCATCTGTATGGTAAAGAACACCATTCTCTTCACAGATCTCCGCGATCCTTTCGATATCTTGTAAGGTCCCGATCTCCTGGTTACCGTGCTGGATCGAAACTAGTATTGTATCTTCGCTTATAGATTCCCGAAGCAACTCAAGGTCAACAAAACCTTCATCATCTACATCTAGATAGGTGACGTCAAAACCTTTCTTCTCCAATGTTTTAGCGGTATTCAGTACTGGAAAATCCTCTATTTCAGATATTATTATATTGTTCCCTTGATCCGAGAGTTTTTCCGCAACTCCCTTCAAAGCTAGATTGCTAGATTCCGTCGCACAAGAGGTAAATAT
Organism: uncultured Thermoplasmata archaeon; assembly: GCA_964398905.1. Lineage (GTDB taxonomy): Archaea > Thermoplasmatota > Thermoplasmata > Halarchaeoplasmatales > Halarchaeoplasmataceae > Natronoplasma. The sequence goes on along the minus strand of CAYNOV010000053.1, from coordinate 7,238 downwards.
GAACTCATCTGCAGACGCTCCTAGTTCATCGGCAAGCTTCTCTCTAGCATCGTTCAAAGCTTCTTTTGCCTCTACGCCCATGGTGTAGGCGAAATCGGAAGTCGCGACAGCGAAATTATCCAGCATGTAAGGCTTCATCGCCTCGAATACTTCTTCATCCATCTTTGAACTCGCGGCATTGTCTAAATAGATTATTTCATCTTTCATATCTATCACCTATATGAAGAGTGTAACATCAGATTCCTTCGCCTCCTTAATATATGTGCCGACTGCACAATAGTCAGTTATGACCTCTTCTCTCAGATCATCTTTATCCACACCCATTATGTCCATGGTCATATCGCAGGCCAATATTTTACCCCCTAATTCATGAAAGTCTTTTAGGAGTTCGTCCATCTCTCTAACATTTTTTTTCTTCAACTTTCTTTTCATGATCCATTTGCCCAAACCTAAAAAATTCATCCTCGACAAAGGGCCTTTATCCAATTCGTTCTTTTTCAGACGTTCCAACCCCCAAAATGTGAAGTACATCGAGACCTCCATTCCCATCGATAGAGCACCTGTCCCTATTATCAACGCACTATATACCTTATCGAACTCTCCGCTGTGTACTATCAAAGTCGCTTTATCCCCTTCCCCCAACTCAATCCTCCTCCGGTATCTTTATCTTTATCCTCCATTGATCATTTTCATCTTCTATACTAAGAAGTTCTAGTCCCAATTCCTCGACCGCCATAGGTATCTCTTCTTTAGATTCTGGATGGTTCCCGATCACTTCTATCACGTCTCCGGGTGAAGCTTTCCGAACGGCTTTCCTGGTCTCAACCAAAGGAACGGGACATGTTTCTCCCAAAACATCACAAGTCAATGATTTTGCCATATTGTTCACTTCCTTTTATCTTTATATTATATCATCCTGTTATAAGACTTTACGGAAGGTGTCTTCTGATCGAGAAGTTTTTTATTCGACCTTGTACCTCAATAAAGCTCCTAATCCTCCTAAAGCTTCTAGCTTCTCTCCACCTTCGTGGGTACTGCTTATCACCACTACCTCACCGCCAAGTTCCTCGGTCTTCTTCATCAGTTTTTCCCCTTCTTCATCTCTCACTTTCGTATCAAGGATCAAGAGCTTTTTTACAGCTCCTATGGTCACTGCCTTCTTCACATTTTCCAATCCGTAAGAGTAGGCTCCATCTTTTTTTATCTCTTTCAATAATTCCTCGACCTCTTCGTTCTCATATGACATGCGTTGACCGTCTAAAGCATCCCTTTCCTTCCCTTTCCTTATCACCTCATTTACGCCGGTCATGCCTCCCTCACCGGCAGGGATCACTTCAGCATTTTTAACCAACTCAGGATGATTCCTCTTGCAGTGCTCAAAGAAATCTTCTTTTGTAAAACCTGGTCCAAGGATAACAAGAGGTTCTCCAGGATCGATGATGGTCTCCAACTTTTTCACTATCAACTCGAAGAACTCCTCCCTGGTCATCTTCTCGGAATCGTACATCTTTCCCCCTCTATTTGGAGACAGATGAGCCAGCTCCTTAACACCGTACTGTCTCATTATCGCGAGAGTGGCGTCCTGTTCTTCTAATGCTACGAAAGTGATCAGTGGCTCCTCGCTTCTGTCTACAGCTTCTTTCAGCCTGTCCAGTTCATGATCCTTCCACTCCTTTATTATCGTTAATTCATCACCCTCAGTGAGATTCAATGTGTGATAGGACCCGTGATCTTGAGGACCCTCTATTATGACTCCGAGTATCCTCAATCTGTCGGTAAACTCGTGAAACTCCACCTTTTCCACTTCTATATCCAGTCTCATCCTTTTTTTCTCACCTCTCTCGGAACGTATTTTATCCCTCTGTGTTTCTTCCCTCCTATATGTGATAGCTGAAACTATATCCTCGGGATTTATTATGTTTTTAAGATGCCAGAGATCATCAAGGTTATCTATCCTTACCTTTATTTTCCCTTCTCTTGTATCTTGGTGGAGGATCTTCATGGTTCTCAGTAAAAAGAATTACCTTAATAATATCTGTCATCAAATTTCCATCTATACTCTAAAGATTTGGGGCGAAGTATCTAAAAAGATATTATAAGAAGTTCTCATTTCGTTAAGCATGGTTAAAACAGTCGAATATTTCGCCTACGGCAGTAATTTGAGTCTGAAGCAGATGAAGGAAAGAGGTATCAAAGTCATAGATTCAAAAATTGCAGAACTGCCTGAATGGAAATTGACTTTTACCATACACTCCCAAAACTGGGGAGGTGGTGTAGGCGATATAATACCAAAAAGAGACCATGTATTAGAAGGCGTAATTTACACTATTCCAAAAGAAAATCTTGAAAACCTTGATCACTACGAAGGCCGTGAAATAGATGATGATATGGAACTCGGCATGTATAGAAAACAGCATATCCCGGTCAAAACATCTAACGGATGGAATACTGTTCTCACATATCTCGTAAATCGCACTGAGGAATACAGATCCAAGACTTATATCAAACCTTCAGAAGATTATATGGATACTATAATCTCAGGTGCACGAGAACATGGCTTGAGTGAAAAATATATCTCCTACCTCGAAGATATAGAGTGCGTATGATCGCCCGTTTTTCGTATCTTTAGATCTAGCTCATTTAGCCATAGTTATCTCAATAGAAGAAACGTTTGTAGTTCCTCCTTCGTCATTATCTAGTTTTTCCGTTTCCGTAATGATGTCCGTTATTTCGACGCCTTCTATGAAACGGTTCTTGGTTATCTCTGCTACATCTACCGCTTTACTGATCGCTCTTCCTCTAGCTTTGATGACTATCTCGTCGCTTCCACTATTGAATTGGGTCAATACAGCCATCACGTAGTTCATCGTTTCTTTACTTCCTATAAATATGGTATTCTCTTCATCCATTGTTTCACCTCTCTAATCATGAGAGAGAGTAAGTGGTATATACCCTTTTAGTTTTTTAAAAGAAAGAAAAAAGGAGGGAGGGTGATTATCGTGATTTATGATCTTCGATTGATGCATTCTAATTCTAGCGCCCGGTCGAAACATTCCTTGATATCTTCTTCCTCGATGAATGTTTTCGCCTTTTCTAGACACTCGATGAGGGGACATCCGTCGCTACTGTAACCATCGCCGAGATCACTGTACTTGTTCATCCTTTTTACCGTTTCTTTGTCTAACATGGGCCTTAACAGTTGTACATTCGTGCAACTGTACATAAGCTTTTTGTTTATTAACCAAAAGTAATTATAACTGATAGTTCAGGCACAAATATTATACTCTTCAAGTTTTATTTACCAGGTAGATGTCACCAGTAAGAAAGGCAAGGATGGAAGATCTGAAGAAAGTCCACCAGATAGCAGACATCTCTTTGAAAGAAAACTATACCAGAGAACTTTTACTGACGATAAAAGAAACCTGGAATGATGGTTTTCTAGTTTATGATATCAACGGTAATATCGTTGGCTTTATATGTGGTATGATTTTGAATTCTGAGAGTGTCAGGATCTTGATGTTGGCTGTACATCCACTACAGAGAAATCGCGGTATCGGAAGCGAATTACTTCAGAGATTCGTAGAGATAAGCTCGTCAAACGGCATAAAAAAGATAGTTTTAGAAGTTAGAGTCGGGAGTCTGAAAGCGATAAAATTCTACCAAAAAAGAGGATTTCAGATCACGGAAAAACTGGAGAACTTCTATACCAATGATGAGAACGGCTATAAGATGGTAAGATACCTTTAAAAGATATAAAGAGCAGATATTAAATAATGGATGTCACATCCCGATTAGAGGTTAGGATAATATGGATATCAATGAAAAATTTGAGGATTTTGAAGAAAAAGTGTTTGATACTTTTATAGAGAGGAATCCTACACTCGCTACTCATCTTGGGATACATGAATACGATCATCAATTGCCCGATGTGACTCGAGAAAAATATGTTGAAGATATAGAACTCATCGAAGAGTGGCTTCAAGAGCTCAAGGAGTTCGATGAAGAGGCCCTTAACGAAGAGAAAAAAATAGCTAAAAAACTCGGTCACCACATCTTTCAGATGCATCTTTTCAATCTGAGAGAACTGCAGCAATGGAAAAGAGCTCCTCAGGCACCGAACACTATAGGTGCGGCATTACTTCTACTCCTCAAAAGAGAATTCGCGCCTATCGAAGAGAGGTTGGACAGCATAATTTCTAGGATAAAAGAAGTTCCTAGGATGTTGGAGGAAGAGAAATCTAGGTTAGATGATCCGATACGACTTTGGATAGATATGGCCATCGAATCTGGAGAGCAGTTACCGATGCTTTTCAAACTGATACAGATGTTGGGGAAGGAAGAAGGATTCGATGATGCTAAGATGAGAGAGATAAACGAAGCGACTAGAAAGGCCGATGAAGCTTTAGACGAATATATAGATTGGTTAAAACAACAGAAGAGAGATGCTAGCAACGATTACGCTATAGGTGAAGAAAAATTCGAGGAACTTTTGGATAAGCGTGAACTCGGATACGATTCAGAAGAGATCCTTGAGATCGGGGAAGAATTATTGAAGAAGGCTAAAGAGGATATGGAAAAGTACGCTGAGCAGATAGATCCAGAACTCAGCGTAAAAGAAGCTGTCGAAAAAGTAGAATCTAAAACGCCAGATAGTTTCGAAGATGCTTTAGAGTGGTACGAAGAGGGTTTACTAGATGCTAGGGAATTCATCATAGAGAAAGACCTTGCTACCATACCTGAAGACGAAGAGATAGAGGTCATGGAAACTCCTGAATATATGAGAAATATCATTCCCTTTGCCGCTTATATAGCTCCGGCTAAGTTCGATGATACAAAAAAGGGCATCTACGTTGTGACACCTCCTCACGAAGAAGAGAATCTGAAAAATTATTCATATTGGGATGTGAGAAATACCACAGTTCACGAAGGATATCCCGGCCATCATTTACAATTGGCGGCCGCGACTACCAACGATGATGTTTTTCATCTATTTTCTCACGCGACTGAAACGGTAGAAGGATGGGCCCATTACTGCGAAGAGATGATGAAAGAACACGGATTCGATGATACCCCGGAAGCTAGACTTATTCAATCAAAAGATATCGTTTGGAGAGCAGCTAGAATAATAGTAGATGTCAAATTGAGTACCGGAAAGATGTCTTTCGAGGAGGCTGTGAAATTCCTAGTAGACAACGTAGGCATGGATGAGAGAGATGCGAGAAAAGAAGTTAAGAGATACACCCAGAATCCAGCTTATCAACTCAGTTATCTTCTAGGGAAAAAGATGATAAAAGAACTGAAAGAAGATGTAAAAGGAAAGATGGGTGATGATTTTGAGGAGAAATTCTTCCACGATACCATCCTCTTCTCAGGAAGCGTGCCGATGAAATATTTGAGGGAAATATTCGAGAATAAATTGTCTAGCTAAAGAAAAAAGTTTCAGGGGTCAATCGTCTATCAATTCATCCGCAGTTATCAATGGAACGAGCTCAACACCTATCTTCTTCAATTTTTCTTCGGCCCCTTCTTTTCTATCCACCACGACCAGAACTTTGTTCACTTCTGCCCCAGCGTCTCTCAATACTTCGACGGTTTCAACTGCTGAACCTCCTGTCGTGGTAACGTCCTCGACAACGGTCACTACTTCGCCTTCTTCAAGATCGCCTTCGATCCTGCCTTCAGTGCCGTGATCTTTGGTTTTCTTTCTGATCATCAGAAAGGGCAAATCTTTCTTTAGTGAAACTGCAGAAGCTAGAGGTACTGCACCAAGTTCCATCCCTGCTATCTTTTCACCGTCTACCTCTCTAGCCATCTTAGAGGCGATGATCTGCAGGACATCTGGCCTAGTACTGGCTAATTTTATATCCACATAATAACTGCTCTTCTTACCAGAGGTCAAAGTGAATTCCCCGTACTTTATAGCGCCACAATCTTCCAACATCTTTTTCAACATATCATCTCACCATGGTTCTTCTTTCAATCCTAGTTTGTATCCTAATATATTTACCGCACGGTGTAAGAAAGGAACACCGATTATTATAATTAACGTCCCTATCCATCCTGATCCATCGATATAAACTCTGTAAAACCATCGTGGGTGAACTATTGATATCAATATGAATGCTCCGATTATAAAATCGTATTTGTCCATTATGGGAGTTCTTTCACCTCTTTGTAGGCCTCTTCTTCTCTTGATAAAGCTTCCCCCCATATCTCCTAAAAGTGCCCCGAACGAAAGAGTGAAAATAACAACTAATCCTTCAGGAAGTGGTGGATAAATATCAAGATGACCGGCTGAAACGAAATGGATGATCATGCCGACCAAGCCGGCAGATATACCACCGCCAAAAAGACCTCTCCACGTTTTCCCATCGCCTAATATCCTTTTTCCCCTCCACTTTTTCCCACCGTCTATCGGAGGACCACCGCCAAATACCACGGCGAGTGAGTTTGCGATCATAGCAGGGATGAAGGCCAATACAGCTATAATTGGATCCATAAAGCTAATTTATCCTCCTATCCGAAATGATGCGATATCTCCATAACGGTCTCTAATCTTTCTTTCAATCTTGTTATGCCTGCATCCCATAATTTTTCACCTTTCTCTTTGGTCGCCTTAGTAGCGTCTCCTATAACTCCTGTTTTGGTCAGTTCATGCGTATTCCATGTATAATTGAATTCCGGCTCATGATCGAACTCCATATCAGGAGCTGGAAATTCGACCTCTTTTTCAGGGATGGTCCTTTCATCTACCATATCCTCTCTTACTGCCAGGACAAGAGATGTTTCGAATTCACCTGCATGAACGTCGTTTTTACTCTCTACTAATTTTTCTCTTTCAGGCGCGAAACTTTCAAAAGAATCCGTAACAACCAGCATCCCAGTCTCTTTTTTCAATTTTTGAGCCGCCGTTCTGATCGCCGACTCATTACCTCCATGACCGTTGTAGATGTAAAGTTTGAAGAAACCATGCTGGAGTATTGAACGACCTATATCGACTATGATATCCTCCAGGACTTCAGGACGGATGGTCACAGTCCCTGGAAAGGACATGTGATGATCGCTGACCCCGTAAGGTATCACCGGGAGGACAGGAGGTCTCGGAGGATCCATTCTTTCGATAGCTTTTTCCACTATGTATCGAGCGTCATAAGAATCAGTATCTAATGGAAGGTGAGGACCGTGCTGCTCTAAGCTACCTATAGGCAGAACTGCCATATCTACCATCTCTGATCTCT
>CAYNOV010000052.1:8120-9549 GCA_964398905.1 uncultured Thermoplasmata archaeon | reverse complement strand
GAGTTTACATCTTCGCTCCCCTCGACCTGACTCAACCAAAAACAGGGGAACGATCTATCAAACTCTTCATCTTCACTCTTGATCTTAGAGGGGAATACAGTACTCATACAGAGACCTGGAAGGTTCTTTTCTAGTGCTTTCAAAAAAGCATTGAATGTTACAGGCGCCTTAGTGGAATCATCCTTTACTAGATAGGATTCGCCTTTTACTAGGTCCTCTAACTCTATCGACTCTTCACCTTCTATCTCTTCATCGGATATCTGATCATCAACTTTCTTATCCCATCTAGTGATCTCAAGATGTTCTTCTGCGATCTTCGCTATGTGATATTCACCCAACAATTCCGATATTATACCGGAAACATAACCCGCTATAAAATGATCGTCATCTATCTTTGAATCGAAGGGCTCAACTATTATAACGTCTTGATCTCCCATCTCCAATTCGATATTTGTTATGCCGGAATGTACAGCGGTGAGTACAGCTTTCGTTTTCAATTCATCCATATCGCTGCTTTCACCACTTATCCTGACCGTCTCTCTCCCCCACTCAATACCTAGTTGGTATATGGCAAAATTCGCTTCTTCCTCATCACTCATCTCTTCTATCGTCTTACGAAGATGTGGAACTATCGCGGTCGGCATCGAAACTAATTCACTCAAAAATTATCACCTTCATTTATCAACTTTCCGAGCGACATGAATGCCCTCTCGACATTCTCTCCAGTTTTTGCGCTCGTAAAAAAATACGGAAAATCGAAATCGGTTTCTTCTTTTTTATCCTCGGCCCAATTTTCTAGATCTTTTGTATTAACGCGGTTGAAGGTAGGATCTTCTCCATATAGCCTGGTATGTGATTCTACTACCTCGAGATGGTTCTCCTTCACGTATAGATCGAAGTCCGCTCTGTCAGATCTATCGAACCCTTTAGTAAGGTCGTTTTTGTTCCCAAAAACTACGAAAGGTATCTTTCCCGTTACGGAGAAAACCTCATCTATCCAACCATCTAGACTTTCGAATGTCTCGTACCTGGTGAGATCACACACCAATATAGCTCCGTCTGCACCTGAATAATTTGTAGAGTGCAGATCGCGGTTCAATTTTTGCCCGTAGATATCCCAGATCATCATAGTTAGGTTCAACTCGTCGATCTCCTTCTTTTTCACGTTCACACCGATGGTCATCTTGTAGCTTTCATCGAACTTCTGCTCGACGAAACGTCTTACCAGTGATGTTTTTCCCACTGCTCCGTCTCCGAGCAGCAGGATCTTGACCGATCTCTGAGCCATATTGCTTAATGAGAAATAGCATATTAATAATTACCGTTATCGCCTGTTATTTAGTAAACATTGATAATCTATTTAAAGAAGAAACAAACTCGTTATCATTGTGATGTTCCCCGGAAAAAACTCTCTAGCGCTCCTGATATC
>CAYNOV010000052.1:0-8020 GCA_964398905.1 uncultured Thermoplasmata archaeon | reverse complement strand
GACGGTTCTGAAGAATGGGTCTTTAAAGCCGCAGGAGAAATATACTCCTCACCGGCAATTTCCGATGATGGCACGATATATTTCGGCTCCAGTGATAACAATCTTTATGCTTTGGATCCAAACGGTACTGAAAAGTGGCGATTTTCTACTTCGGGAAGAGTACATTCATCTCCTACTATAGATGATGAAGGTAACATCTACTTTGCATCCTACGACACTGATGAAGATGAAGAAGAACAGGGATATCTTTATTCTGTCAATGAAGATGGAGAACTCAATTGGGAACATCATCTTGATTCTCTGGTGATGTGTTCACCTTCATTGGGGGAAGAAGAAGTTTACATTGGTTCTTTAGAAGGTGATCTTTTTGCTATCGATATGGAGCAAGGTACAGAGTCCTGGAGATATTCGACCGGGGGCGATATCTACTCTTCTCCTTCTATAGGAGAAGACGGCACAGTATATTTTGGTTCATATGATGGTTATCTCTATGCTTTAGATCCTGATGGCACTGAAAAGTGGATGTATGAGATAGGATCAAAGATACATCCATCCCCCACGATAGGTGAAGATGGTACCCTCTATGTAGGTTCACACAACGGTCGCTTTCACGCTGTGAATGAAGGTGAACTTCTATGGACCTTTAGTGTAGAAGAGGAGATAAGTTCTTCCGCGGCTTTGAGCAACGACGGTATTATTTATTTTGGTTCAAGGAACGGAAGAGTGTACTCATTGAACATCGATGGAGAACTAATGTGGTCTTACAAGACCGCTAATACTGAGTTATTGAGTTCGGATATCGGTCCTTACGATAATGCGAGCACTATCTATTCTTCTCCAGCTATAGGAGAGAACGGAGATGTCTTCATAAATGCTTGGAACGGTAACACTTATGCCTTCACCGGTCATGAGGAAGAGGAAGATATAGAGATGCAGATATATCGAGAAGTTGAGATGTCGGTGAAAATCGCAGGAAGGATGCATAACACCGTGATCGCGGAGATCACAGAAGATAACGAAACTATAAGAAGTGTGAAGTTGGAAAGAGAGCCTGGTCCTCCTCAAATGGAAACTATAGTTTTCGATCATCTAGAGAACTCTGATTATAACCTTACTTTACTTTATGAGGGCGAAAATAAGGGTGCCAATCCGGTTTGGATCACTTTTAGGTCTGGATATCATACAGAGGTGATCTTCGAAAATTTCAATCACGATGAAGGGGAAGAACAACTGATCGAGTATGACCTCTCGGAGGAGATAGGTGAGATGATATCAAAAGTAAGAGAGGTCCATCTCTCTGTTGAGCATGGTCTAGACGAGGGAACTATTCTGTCGTATGAGTGGGACCTCGGAGATGGTTCTACAGCCGAAGGAAAAAACGTCACTCACGTTTACGACTCTCCAGGTGAATACGAGGTGATCCTTAGAGTTACTTTTGAGGATGGCGAAAGCATAGTTATCGAAAGAACATTGATTATCGACGAAACATGTCTTGATAAGATATCCCAGATGTGGGAGCGTTTCGAGATCCGCCCTGTCCAGAGATCTAGAACTATCCCTGTTGTATACCTTGATTAGAATGGAGTAAATGATCATGTCTCACCATAGGTTTATCACGGCGATTATTATCATCCTGATTTCCTTCTCTCTTTTCGTGACTGCAGCCTCGCCTCTAGCAGTTGATGAACAGGCTCGATCGATAAATTCTGGGCCTGATCCGCCGGAGGATCCATCTCCTGAAGATGGTGAAGAAGGTGTCAATGCGACCCCCGAATTATCTGTTCTTGTCACCCATCCGGATGATCGCTCGATGGATGTCTCTTTTTATGATTATTCTGCAGGAACTTTGATAGATACTGTTCAAGATGTGCCGAGCGGAGAAAGAGCTGAAGTCACATGGGATGGACTCTCCACTGAAGAGAACTACTCTTGGTACGTGGAAGTCGATGATGGTGAAGAAAGATCCAGTGGAGGGCCTTGGGAGTTCTCAACTGCTGGGGTAGATTATATCAGGATAACCGATGAGATCGATGGAGAAGTTTTAGAGGGAGGTAAAGTACCAACCGGCTACATCGAATATGGATATTTATCCACGTACAATGATTCCTCCGGCTTCATAGGTAACTTTCAAGGAGGATGGGAAGCTGGAGGGAACGCAGAACTCAGGAGAGGGGAATTGGATTCCTTTAACGGTATAGAGATAGGAGATTCAGATGGAAAGGCTTGGTTCAACGTTAGTTACGGAGAAGACCATCATTTCAGCGTGAATTATGAGGTTGAAGAAGCTGAGATAGATCGGATCGAGATAAGGACTGAAAGTTCAGGTGGAGGGAGCACAATCGAAGAGATGACTTTAGAGTTAGAAGATACCATGGAGATCTACGCTGCTAGTTACAATCGTACTGTAGGGTTTTTGAGAGATGTAGAAGCTGATTGGACTATCGATTCGGAAGAAGTGGGTGAGATAGACGAAGATCATGGAACCAGCACTACCTTTAAAGCCGAGGAAACTGGATACTGTAATGTCACTGCTCAATACGAAGATTTTGAACATGTCGCACGATTTGAAGTCTTTTATGATGGCGACCCCCTCATCCTTGGAGATATCCCTGATCTAGAACTTGAAAAGGACTTTGGAATTCATGAGGTAAATTTAACCGAACATGCAGATGATGAATATGACGATCTGACAGAGATGAAATGGTATCTTACTGGGTACGATCCTTCAGTGATCGAAGTATTAGGTGAAAATCAGACTGGAAATCATGAACTGACACTTCTTTCCGAGGAAAATTCATTCGGTTCGATGAAGGTCAGATATCATCTCGTCAACAGTGGAGGTAATGAAGTTTCCCAAGACTCTTGGATCAACGTTACAACAGAGTATCAATCCCCTGAATTCAAACTTCTACCAGATCTAAAAGTCCACTACGAAGAACCTTACGAATTCGATTATTCGCCTTATATCGAATATGATAGCGAAAGTATGGATGAACTACAACTAGAAACTGACGATCCAGAGCATACTGAAGTTGACGGTCTTGAAGTAACCTATGAATATCCAGAGAGTATGCTTGGAGAGGAAGTTTTGGTTGTCCTTACGGTTTCTGACGGCCAGGAAAGTGATATCAGCGCGATAACCGTCGAAGTGACTTCAAATAAACCTCCAGAGGAGGAACAGGAACTCCCTGATCTGGAGATCAAGCAGGGCGAGAAGAAAGAAAACGTTTTCGACTTAGATGATTATTTCATGGATCCAGAGGACGACCCTCTTTACATGAGTTACGGTTATACTTATCTGAGCATCACTATCCACGGTGACAATACTGTAGATGTCGAAGCTGATGTCGATTGGCATGGAGTGGAGACAGTCACATTCAGAGCAGAAGATCCAGAAGGAGGTATAGCTGAACAGACCATCGAAGTTACTGTGATACCTGTCAATTATCCTCCTGAGATCAAGGAACTTCCTGATTTCGTTGTACACTATGATGAACCTTATGTCTTTGACCTCGAATTCTACATATCCGATAGAGATAACGAAACGCACGAACTTGAGATATCTACCGACAGTCCAGAATTTGTTACCGTTGACGGAACAAATCTGATAATGCTCTATCCTGAAGAGATGGAGGGAGAGACAGTTGCTCTAGAAGTTTTCGTTTCCGACGGTATCGATACGACTTCTGAAGTCACTACAGTTACTGTAGGAGATGTCTATCCTCCTGAACAGATATTGCCCCTTCACGATGTAGCTTTCAAACAAAACGAGAAGCTGATCAACGCTTTCAGACTAGACAATCATTTCAGAGATAGACAGAACGATACGATGTACTACTCTTCCGGAAATGAAAATATCGAGGTCGTAATACATGAAAACAGTTCAGTCGATTTTCACGCAAAAGAAAACTGGTATGGACAGGAATTGATTACGATAAGAGCAACAAATTCCGCTGGAGCACTAGTTGAGGACTCTATAACTGTTACGGTTTTACCCGTGAATCAGCCACCTAAGATAGCCGATATACCCATACAGGAAGGTGTTGCTGGAAGAAACTGGATTTTCGATATAAGCGAATTTATATCTGATGTGGATAATGAAACACATGAACTCGACGTGACGGTTCAGGACCCTAACGTTCACGTTGTAGGTCACAAGTTGATCTTTGATTACGACTCTCCAGGAGAATATGTAGTCACTGTAGAGGTGTGTGATGGTCTCGATAATTCTACGAGTGAGATAGAGGTCATAGTTCACGAGAGAGAGGAGCCTCTCTTCTTCGAAGGTTGGTCTTTACTAGCATTGGGATTCATCCCTATAGCGCTGGTAGGAACTATATTCTACTTTAAAAAAGGAGAATTCACTATCGAAGACATCTTTCTTATCCATGATTCTGGAGTCTTGATAAAACACAAGACAAGGACATTAAAAGCCGAGAGGGACGAAGAGATCCTAGCCGGTATGTTCACGGCTGTCAACAACTTCGTAGGTGACGCCTTCGGTGGAGAAGAAAAACATACATTGAAGCGCATGGAATATGGAGACGATAAGGTCTTAGTTCACAAAGGTGAATATGTTATCCTAGCGGTCTTCATATCTGGTGACGACCCATCGAACGCGATGGAAAGTCTGTCAGCCCTAGTAGAGGATATCGAGGAAAAGTATGGTGATGAATTGGAAGATTGGGACGGAAGCCATGAAGATCTATCTGGAATAGGAGATTTGATAGACGAGTTTTTGGATAAAAAGATGAGTTATAAAAAAAGTAACGGAGGATGATACCAAAACGTATCAAAAGACGCTCTGTGAATAGTAAAATTGACTTCGCATTTTGGTTGAATGACCTCTTTTCTTTTTCTTTCCTTTACTGGAGATGGTGGTCTCAGGAAGATCGTGTTTTTCTAATATGTCTTCGATCAATTTTTTATCTTTTGTCAGGTCGACAAGTTTTTTCTTATCGAATTTTTTCCCAAGATCTTTAAGTATGTCTTCAGTATAGAAATCTCTGGTCTTTTCGGGATTCAATACAGCGTAAGAATTCGGTGTTTTCGCTAAACTGAGTAAGTTTTCATTCCGCATCAAACCATCAACAATCTTTCGAAAGTATTTTCCATGCTTGAGACGTTTCATGGTATATTTGTCTATGTACGGCAGCATATCTTTTAAAAATCTAGAGAGGTTCATCCGATTGGTATTTTTGTAAGTATCCCATCTTTCGCCGTATTCAGATTTGATGAAAGCCTCTCTTCCTACTTCTTCTCTGATCTTCTTCGATTTCAGGAAATAAGGACAAGATTGTAATTTTTTCTCGACCTTCTTAAAGTCCTTTAACGATTGTTTCTTCAGATGATTCAATTTCAGATAATCGGTGTGTGTTTCTGTTCTATGGTTAAAATCATCTATGTATTTTCGATTGCTATACCTTTCGATGATCGTTCTATTGATCTCGATCAGTTGGAACTCTCTCAGGGTCAGTTCCATATTATCGATAATATTTACTCTAATACTTATTAGTTTTGGTAAAATATAACATACACTTCCATTTTTTGACACGTCACCACTGATTTATATATAACGTTTTAATTTCCAAAAGTATGTGCTCTGAAAGCGAAAAGATAACACCATCGGAATATTCAGAATTTTTTGCTGAATTTTATGATATCCTCCATTCTCATCTTGAAGATGTAGATGCTTACAAGGAATTAGCGGACCGATTTGGACCTAAGATCTTAGAACTAGGTAGTGGGACCGGAAGGATACTTGTTCCGCTCGCAAAGGAAGGTCATGATATCACAGGTCTAGAAGTTGATTCAAATATGTTGGACGTCTGTAGAGAAAAACTGGAGCGGATGGAAGATAAGGTGTGTAAAGATGTTGATCTCGTCAAGGCTGACATGAGAGATTTTGAGTTATGCGAGAGTTTTGATCTGATCTTAATGCCTTGTAATCTGATAAATTATTTAACAGATATCTCTGATCTTAAAAAGACTCTAAGTTGTGTAAAAAAGCATCTTTCAGATGATGGCGTCTTGATAGTAGATAACAGTGTTCCCGATGTTGAAAGGATGGTTGAACATGATGGTGAAGAGCAGGTATTCGAATACGAGAATCCTAGAAATGGAAGAAAGATCGTAGATAGTTTCACAGCTACTTACGATTTCGTAGAACAGATCGAACACGATAAGATAGTTATCTCAGAGTATGAAGAGCAAAAGAAGACTAGAGAAGCAGAGATCCAAGAAAGGCTCACTTTTTACTTTCCGAGAGAGTTGAGAAATATTATAGAAAATCAAGGATATGAAATATTTGAGGAAAGAGGTTCTTTACAAGGATGTGGACCTATAACGGAAGAAAGCGAAGAGATGGTATTCTTCTGTAGGAACTCAGAGTGAACTAAAGGATGTGTGGAGAACGAACACTTCAGTTCCTATCCGTTCAATTCATCAAACACTGCTTCGACCTTTTCTCCGGTCTCATCCACTATATCCTGCCACTCTTCATTATCTGGCGCTATACCGATCAATCTTGCCACTTTCATTATGGATAGGTGATAAACTTTTTGAGTTCCAGGTTCGACTTCCCATATCACCATATTGCACGGGAAAAGCCCTCCCATCTTGATAGTCTGATCCAAGGCACGGTCAGCCATCGCTGGATTACACGCACCCAGAACATAATAAGGATCTCTATCAGCGTCGACCTTTTCATTGAGAAGTTCAGATGGAGAGAATTCTACCATTATACCGAATCCGTTTTTCTTACAAACTTCTCTAACAAATTCGATAGCCTCTTCGTGTTCCATCTCTAAGATCGCGGTCTTCTCACCTATATCCTCCGCTCCCAGCTTTGTCGGATCTATCTTCAAACCCATGTTTAGATAAATGAGAAGGTAGGATAAAAAATCTATGTTAGCCTGAATAGAGAGGTAGGCAAAGCTTCAGATCTCGAGATCATTCAAGCCTCAGCAAGTTCTAATTTGATATTTGACAGTTCTTTAGATGATATTTCTCCACCGTTGTTAGCTACTTCGATACCGATAACTCTCTTATCTTCGTCGTAATCCAATATCACTCCGTTGGAGATCTCTTCGCATTCCACTACTTCTCCCTCAGCTAATCTGAAGTATAGACTTTCGTTCTCAGTATCTAGTTTTATTCTCAATTTATCTCCTCCGTCCGGGATCATTTCGAGGAATATTTTTTTTATTATAAGTTTTTCCCCGAGGTCAACACTCGAATTGAGTAAAAGTATAAAAAGTATGGTAGAATAAATTCAAGAAAATAAAGGTCTTTTAAATAATCTTAGTGAGGAAAATGATCATCTTTTCCTTACCCAAACTATATAAGCACCGGGCGCAGATGGTAGAAAGATGAAAAGAAAGGAGGTGAACTAGAAATGAAAGGAACAGTAAAATTCTTCAACGATATGAAGAACTATGGTTTTATCGAGCCAGAAGACGGCGACGAAGATCTATTCGTGCATCGAAGCGAACTCTTAGAAGCGAATTTTCTGCAGGAAGATGATGAAGTCGAATTTGAAATAGGACAAGGAGAGAGAGGACCTAGAGCTGAAAAAGTCAAAAAGATAGAATGATTTTTTCGTTCTTATAGTATCGATAATACTTAACCTTGTTAATGATCATAGTGTTTTTGTCGGTATCTTAAGATTTTCTTCTTACGATCCTGATACTCAAACACACAAAATTTTTCCTTTCTAATATTTTTTTTAACTAGAAAAAAAGGAGAAAGATGTTTAGTAAGAGTTTTAAAGTTCTTTATGACAGAGCCACCAATCGTAGCATTCGATCTCGCCGTCGCTTTCCTGTTTCCTTCTCTTCTCGATATCTTGTTCGCTGGAGGCAGGCGGCATTATCACGTTGTCCTTAACGAGTTCGTTTTCCGGCCAATTTGCAGGGATAGCGACTCCTTCCTCATCGGCTTTCTGGAAGCCTTTAATCATCCTGACTATCTCGTCCATGTTTCTGCCAAGTTCAGCAGGATAGTAAAGGATAGCTCTTAT
>CAYNOV010000051.1:0-9814 GCA_964398905.1 uncultured Thermoplasmata archaeon | reverse complement strand
ACAGCAGCAACAACAACCAAAACAGACCCAAAATCCATGTCCAGACTGTGGAGGACAGATGCGCTACATAGAAGAGTATGAGAGATGGTACTGCGATGATTGTCAGGAGTACAAGTAAAGATTCAAATAACACTTGAAAAATTGTATCAATGCATTATAATGGTCTCGGGTAGTTCGGCTCGATACAGAAGTGATCCTACAGTAAGATTACCGTCTCTTAATACGGTGGTCGCGATCCATTCGATATCTCTGTTGATCACACTGATACTTGGAATGACTCTTTTCTTCCTTCAAACCCCTTCAATATATCTTGTTTATGTTCTTTTCTTGACCGGTCCGATATATTCTATAAATCTTTACTATCTGGTAAAATATTTAGACTTCATGGAAGGTAAGATCAAAACCCTTTTAAAAGAATTAGATTCTGAGATAAGAGAACAGAAGAGTTCATCAGAACTTTCATCTGAACAAAGAGCCAAGTTAACAGCTAACAATTATCTTCTGAACAGTGCCTTTAGTGAAGTCAGAGGCGGTATGATGAACAGGAGATTTCTATACATTTCGATGTTCACGCCTGTTTGGCCTTTCACCTTTTACTATGCTTTGTATCGGTTATTTGGTTTCATCTCCATCTTTGAAGATCTCACTGAAAATTACTTACATTCTGATCCGCATAGTTTTCCTTCAAACAAGGGAAGTAAGGGGGATGATAATATCTTTTTCAAAACATCTCAGAAACATAAGATATTGTTCACTTCTTTCGCATTGATATCTATCATAGGGTTCGCACTCACTTTCTACATGATAAGTGTTGGATTTTTTGCTCTATTTTGGATCGTGCTCCTTCACAAACGTTTATCTGGATATGTTAAAAAAGGTGGAAAAGAAACCACTTCTTTTATGGAGAGACCTGAGAGAAAATATCTCGACACCTCTTTGGTGATCGCGTTTCTTTGCTTTGGTGCGACTTCAGGATTCTTAGCGATGTTCTCTAATACGTTTTATATGTCCTTGAGTTCTCCTTTAGGTTTGATAAGCCCGATGGTCTTATTGTTCTTCGTAGTTTCAGTTATAGCTCCCGTTATCGAGGAACCAGTGAAGGTGGCAGGTTTTTTCCTTATCGATGAGAAAAGATCGAAACATATACCGCTATTCTATTGGGCTTTTTTTGGCATGATCGCAGGATTCGGATTCGCATTAATAGAAAATTACACCTACTTCCAGACATTCTTCCTACAGTTTTCCACCAGGGACAGTTTATATCTCCTCTTGTTAAGATTCAGTTTTCCAGTACATATGATCGGCAGTGCTTTAGCCGGATTGGGAATAGGTCTATGGAGGAAGAAAAACAGCCTACTTTATCTGGTGTTGTTCGTTCTTTTAGCCTTTTTGATACATGGAGGTTATAATTTCATAGTCACATGGGGTGGTATGTGATGGAAGGAAAAAACGATGAAAATAGGTCACATAGAAAGATATACTATCTTTTCGCATTTCTTTTCGCTTGGTTTGGTCTTGCATGGTGGACGTTTCCTAAAATTTTAGAGATGATCGAAATCGGAGCGACAGAATCTGGCATCATGTTTTTTGAAAAAATATCCTTTATCTTTTTGCCGATTTTTATGGGTCTATCGGTCCTACTTATGATCTTGAGTTTCTACACGGATGACGAAAAAGGTGCAATATGAGTTCAGAATTCGGATCGGAATTCAAAGAGTTCATAGGTCTGTTGAGAAGGTCTAAAGATTATTTATTAGCTCATCATCCTTCTTGTGACAAATTTGAAGAGGACTGTTATCACATCGGGGAAAAGAGGCTCTGCGTCGGATGCTTCACCGCCTATCCCACTGCCTTGATGATAATCGTGATCTGGCTTTTTGGTTTGATCGATATATCGATCGGATGGAAATTTTTGATAGGAACTTTCTTTGGATCACTTCAGTTTTTTAGTCTAACGAGGATCTCTGATTTCAAATTTGGAAAGATCGTTATAAAGGTCTTTTTAGGTCTAGGCATAGGTTTTTTTACGATAGCGATATTTTCGATACCGGTTCATATTTTGGTGAGGATCTTTTTATTTATCGGATGTATCAATATAGCTGGTTTCTTTTCCTTTTTGAGGATGAAAAAGATCGAAAATATATGTGATAGCTGCGAATACAACCGTGAATGGTCTAACTGCCCAGGTTTTGAACTTGCCGAAGAAGAAGATCAAAATACATAGAATATAATGATCGTCTATTACCTTTAACTGGACAAATTTTTTTTAATTATTCGAGAACTTATTTGTATTCTTTACACTTCTCACAGTACCATCTATTGTATTCTTTTATCCATCTCATCCCGCTAGCACAATCTGGACAGGGTTTACCTGGTGTAGGGTGTTGCAAACGGTATTTTCTTCTGACCTCGGACATATCAGGTCTGACCAACAACCAGATGATGAGTCCTATTATCCCGGCTATAAGTCCGACGATAAGCCAGAGGACTTCTTCTTCCTTTCTTTTTTTAGCGTCTTTGTACATCCAATATGCTATCACCAACTGTACCAAAAAACTGAAAAATACAAAAGAACAGACCATGAATTGAAATCCTATACCGATGCCTATATATTCGTTGAATTGATACAGCATCTCTATCGAACTCATCGTTATCATGATCACCTTTAAAAACAATATACGTGATAAACTATATGATTATTACGGGATCGGAGCAATTCTTTTATATCATATTTAAATATGGCATAATACGGTGGAAAAGATCGAAGAAACCCAGAGAGATAGAGAATATCTAAGAGCTCTTTTCTTCCTTGGAGCTCATGAAGAACCTGTTGGTCCGGCTAAGCTTTCTGATATGATGGACATATCTCGGGCCGGTGCTTTACAGAAGAATAGAAGGATAGAAAAGCTTGGCTACGGAGAATATATCAAAAACAAAGGTATCCTTTTGAATGAGGGAGCTGTAGAATCTATAAAAGAAGATATCAGTAAACATCATGCTATAGAATTCTTTTTCAGAAAGACTTTAGATATGGACCCTGAAGAGGCCTGTCAGGAATCCTCTAATATCGAGAACGTGGTCAGTCCACGCTTGATGAGTAAGATACGTGAGAAGTTCGAAGAGGAATTGGAATGTCAGTGCGGTAGCTGTATAGACCCTGATCCAGGATCCGATCCGAAAGATCTGTATGAATGTCACTGGTATAAGAAGCGCTTTTCTATTTTGGAGTCAAAGGATTAGTCTTTTCTAGATGTCCTCAAATTCAGTGATGATGAGGCACGATCATCTCTACCAGTACTATTACAGAAAGACCTAAAAGGAAAACAAATATCGTTATCATACTTTTTTTCAGGTCTGCTTCTCCGTGAACTTCAGGTATCAAGTCGGCAGCACCGATGTACAGGAAACTTCCGGCTGCAAAACCTATCAGATATATCGGTTTTATCAGAGGTGCGGCGTAATAAGCCGCGATCCCTCCAGGCACGATCATGAGTGAGGCACCTAGATTGACCAACAGCGCCTTTATTTTATCCCAACCTCCATAAACAAGTATGCCGAAGTTACCTAGTTCTTGTGGTATCTCGTGAGCAGCGATCGCTATCGAAGTCGTTATCCCTATCGGGATCGCTAATAAAAACGCAGCTCCCACTATCATCCCATCGACGAAATTGTGTATCGCGTTAGATATGAGGATAAGATAACTGAAAGCTTCCTTTGTTTCTTCAGAATCATGCTCACATGGAGGCTCATGACAGTGATGCCACTGCAAAAACTCTTCTAATACGAAAAAGAACACGAAACCGAAAGTGATCAAAAGAGGGCCTATTAGCTCGCCATTATGCCCTCCGAACTCGTGGAATATCTCCGGTAAAAATTCAAAGAAGACAGCTCCTATGAAAGCTCCAGCTGCGAAAGAAACCAAAAGGGTTATCAATTTATTGAAGATGTCTTCTTTTAATATGAAAGTGAATATGCCTAAAAGAGCGAGGACAGCGATCAAAAAAGTAATGCCTATTATCCAGATCAATTCAATCATATATTTCCCTCTTATTATTTTCTGATCACTATCTTTATATTATCGTTAACGACAACTTAACAAATGTGTATAACACTATTTTAAATTTTTCCTACCGTCTCGGAGCACCGACATTTTTAATACTTATAGACCATGTTTAAAAGACGATGGAAGAACAGTGGACTGAAAAGTACAGGCCGGATAACTTGGATGATATCTTGGGGAATGATGCCGTCCTTCAGAAGTTAAAAACCTACGTTAACGAAGGAGGTATGCCCCATCTCATGTTCGTCGGTCAATCAGGCGTAGGAAAGACCACCACCGCCATGGCTATAGCTAAAGAGATATATGACGAAAATTGGAAAGCTAATTTTGTCGAGTTGAACCGCTCTAGAGAGAGAGGGATAAATGCGATAAGAGGCGACGTGAAGGAAGAGGCTAGATCTAGGAGCCTCACCGAAAAGGATTTTCGATTGATTTACATGGACGATGCCGACGAACTTACCGACCAAGCTCAAGCTGCGTTTAGAAGGATGATGGAGAACTACTCTAAAAACATCAGATTCATACTATCATGCAGATCTCTATCAAAGATAATCGATCCTCTACAATCTAGATGTGCCTTATTCCGCTTCCACCCTTTATCGAAAGAGAAAGTTGAAACTTGGATAAAGAAGATAGTAAAGGAAGAAGATCTAGATATCGATCAAGATGCGATCAATGTTTTAGCTAGAGTTTCGAAAGGTAATCTTAGAAATGTCACTAATTTGCTTCAAGTATCAGCTTCTATCGATAAGAAAATAGACGAAAACGTAGTCAAATCAGCTCTAAGAGAAACTACTAGAGCAGATATAAAAGGTCTGATATTGAGAGCTCAGAGGAATGAATACATGGATGTTAGAGAAGAACTTTACGATCTGCTGATCGAAAAGGGCTACAGCGCTGAAAAGATCCTCGAGATGCTCCATGAAGAGGTATATAATCTGCCTATGGGCAAGGAAAGGAGGAAGGAGATAGCGGTTGAATTGGGCGAAGTTGATTTTGACATGGTAAGAGGTTCTAAAAAACGCCTACATCTGCAGCGACTGCTTGCTTTTTTCTCCAATCTTTGAGGAACATTAGATGTTCTCGAACAGAAAAATTATAAATAAGACGGGTCATTGAATCTTAGACACTATGCCACAAAAACCAGGAAGAATGTACAGAGAAGTCAAGGGGCAACCCTATACCCGCAAAGAGTATATCGGCGGAGTACCCCACGTGAGAGTAGGTCAGTTCACTATGGGAAACAGGAATAGAGATTTTGATTACGAGGTCACATTGATCGCTGAAGAGAAGTGCCAGATAAAAGATGCCGCTCTAGAAGCTGCGAGAGTCACGTTGACTAGAGTTCTTACTAAAGGATATGGTGAGGAAAATTTCAAGGCTAAGATCTTGATATATCCTCATCACGTGCTAAGAGAAAACAAACAGGCCACCGGTGCAGGTGCTGACAGATTATCTGAAGGTATGCGGAGGTCTTTCGGCAAGAAGGTGGGTAATGCGGCAAGAGTCAACCGAAATCAGGAGATAATCAAGATCTGGGTCGACGGTAATCTCGATATCGCCAAAGAAGCGTTGAGAAAGGCCTCGATGAAGCTACCAACACCCTGTAGAAAAAAGACAGAAAAATTAGAATAAAAAATTCTATTCTTTTCTTACTTACCACTGACCACTGCAACAGTTGCCTTGCTGTTCTTTAATACACGTTCCGTAGTGCTACCTAAAAACAGATGTGAAAATCCAGACATACCGTGAGTGCTTATGTATATTATGTCATTATCTTCTGCGAATTTCGTTATCGCTTTGTAAGGTTTTCCGGTCAGCATCTTCGTTTCCAGGTTTATATCTCTTCCTTGAGCGGCCTCTCTAACCGCTTTTAAAGCTTCTTTACCCTTATCTTTCAGTCCTTTTTTGGTCGACGCCTTTATGCTCTCGTGATGCAGTGATTCGAATTCCGAAGTATCGATAACGTAAACAGCGATAACCTTGATTCCGAGCTTTTCACCCATCTCTAGACCTTCTTTGACACCTCTCATCGCACAGCTCGACCCGTCGGTCGGCAAGATTATTTTATCATACATATTACCAATGTGAACATCCTCAGCCTATAAAAAATCTATCCAAAGTTAGTATTTTTAACAAAATTCCTACTTCGGAACGAACAGATTATGAGGAAATACATGGTGAGGGTATAGATGACCGGGGTTTAAGAATTGATGAGAGGGCAAAAGGAGAATTAAAGTGGATGTCGAAACTTTGGTTTAAAAAGTTTCGAAATTGTATCTCCAAGACCAATATCTTTTTAAACCACACACGATTATCACAGAATATGTCCGATGATTCGAAGAAGTCAAAGAAAAATAAGTCTTACCAGGATTACGACGATCTTTTAGATTCGGCTAGAGAAAAGATACCGGATGATATATCAGAACACGAGAGATTCGAGATACCTGAACTGAACATCCTTCAGGAAGGCAATACTACTATCTTTAGAAATTTTAGCGATATTTCTGATCAGTTGAATAGAGCCCCTGAAAAACTCTTGAAATATCTTTTAGGTGAGTTGGGAACCGCTGGTGAAAGAGAGAACGGAAGAGTAGTTTTTAAAGGTAAAATAAACTCCAGTAAGATCAAGAGCAAGATAGAGGATTACGTTGATAAATATGTGCTCTGTCCGGAGTGTGGAAAACCTGATACGAGATTGGTAAAAGAGGATCGGGTTGACATCATAAAATGTGATGCTTGCGGTGCTCACGGACCCATAAGAGGAAAGCAGAGCAAGTCTTCTTCATCAGCGGAATCTGAAAGGATCGAAGAGGGCAAAGTTTATGAACTCATGATCCAGGACATAGGTAGAGAAGGTGACGGGATGGCAAAGAAAGGCGGTTATACCATCTACGTACCTGGAACCACAAAGGGTGATAAGGTCAAGGTCAGGATAAATAACACTACCGGGAATCTGGCCTTTGGGACTGTTGTAGATAAATGAGATCACGGTAATAGAAACATGTTCGAGATAAAGCGTAAACATCTTCCCGCGATAGCTATAATCTGCATGCTGGTAATAACCCACATGTTAGCTCTGAATTTAGTTCAAACTTATCCTCAGGAGTATCAGGCATTCGGAGAAGATGTGGATGATCCGACCAATCCTTTGATCTATATCGTATTTATACTTATTTTCACTGCCGCTATGCTGTTGGTCTTCAAATATGGTAAGGGTAATTATCTCCAATACGCTATTTTAGGAGTTATCGCTCTCACGCTTTTATACGTTTTCTTCCCTGTACTTGAGACTCTTACAGCTATAAGTTCTGGCTTAGCTTTTTACATTTCTATATTCGCTTCCATAGGACTCACTTATCTCCTTTACAAGAGACCGGAATGGTACGTAGTGAATGGTATAGGAATCGTGATGGGTGCCGGTATAGCCGGTATCTTCGGTATGAGTCTCGGTATTCTGCCCGTTTTCATCCTCCTGATCGCGTTAGCCATCTATGATTTCATCTCGGTGTACAAGACCAAGCATATGATCTCATTAGCATCGGGAGTGATGAAGATGAAGGTCCCGGTTATGATGGTTGTACCTCAGAGAGCCAATTATTCTTTCGCGGATAAAGAGGGGATAGAGCAGGAGTTAGACGAAGGTACTGAAAGGGAGGCGATGTTCATAGGACTCGGCGATCTCATCATACCAGGTATCTTACCTGTTGCGGCGACGATACATCTTCCAGCTATGTGGATAGGAACTCATTACGCGCCTCTTCTGGTAGCTCTAGGTAGTATCATAGGCGCGCTCATCGGCATGATATTTTTGACAAGATTCGTACTCAAAGGAAAACCTCACGCAGGCTTGCCTTTACTGAATTCAGGCGCTATTCTAGGTTATATGATCAGTTATTTCGTCATATATCAGGATCTGACTTTTGGCTTCGTTTTGCCTTGGTAATTTCAGAAAACAAGTTATTTATATAGTCAAAGCTTTAATTCCTGTTCGATGGACAGATCCAAGGAGAAAGTATCTAAGAGATATGATTCATGGAGACCTTTTTACGATTTATTAGATCATTTCCCACTTATATCTAGACCTCAGAGGAGATGGAAGAAAAAAGCTGTAGAGCTTCTCAATCTATCCGAAGGTGATAGAGTTTTGGACATAGGTACCGGAACTGGCCAGATATTACCTTGGATCCTTGATGAAATGTCTAGCGGTGAGCTGATAGCTACAGACATAAGCGAAGAGATGATCGCTCGTGCACGAGAAAGAGTCAAGGACACTAACGGAGTAGATGTTTCCGTAGTAAAAGATGATATCGAGGAATCTCAATTTCCTGATGATCATTTCGACAAGATAATAACCACTTTCACACTCACCACAGTTCCCGATTTCGAGAAAGCTATCTCAGAATGCGCCCGTATCCTTGATGATGAAGGCCATATGATAGTGCTGGATACCGGTAAACCGGAAACCAAATCCGCCTATCCTCTTTTCTATCCTATGATGCTTTCAGCGAAGATATTCGGAAAAACCCATATGGATAGAGATATTAAAGAAGAATTGTCAAAACATTTTCAAATAGAAGTGGTGGAGGAAAATCTCTTCAGCATGGTCTATACTATCAAGTGTAGAATCTGATAAGAATATATAGAAAAGAAAGGGTTTTGATTTTTGTTTTACTCTTTTTCGACTTTCTCCTTGAGTTCTTCGACAATGTCTGGATTTCTTAGAGTTGAAGTGTCTCCTGCAGATTCGCCCTTCTCTAGTTTCTTGAGTATCCTTCTCATGATCTTACCGGATCTTGTCTTCGGTAGATCGTCACTGAACCTTATCGAGTGAGGTTTACCTATCGGTCCTATGATATCTCCAACGTGAGCTCTCAATTCCTGTGCCAATTCATCGGACGGTTCATAACCCGATTCGAGTATAACGTATCCTACAGGTACCTGTCCCTTCATCTCGTCCGGTTTTCCGACTACTGCGGCTTCCGCAACAGCTTCGTGATCTACTAGGGCGCTCTCCATCTCCATAGTACTCAATCTGTGGCCCGCAACGTTCAAAACGTCGTCGAGTCGGCCGACCACCCAGAAGTAACCGTCTTCGTCTATCCTGGCGCCGTCTCCTGCGAAGTAAGTTTCCTCGTCATATTCGGACCAGTAAGTTTCGACGTACCTTTCTGGTTCTTGGTAAAGTGTCCTTAACATCGCTGGCCATGGTCTTTTGATAACTAGATATCCTCCTTCGTTTGTTTCTACGCTGTTCCCTTGTTCGTCAAGCACATCCGCCTTCAAACCGGGGAAAGGTTTAGTCGCGCTACCAGGTTTGAGATCTGTAATACCAGGGAGTGGGGTTATCAACATCATTCCAGTTTCGGTCTGCCACCATGTATCGACTATCGGACATTCTTCCCCGCCGATGTGTTCATGATACCATTTCCAAGCTTTTGGATTGATCGGTTCCCCGACACTACCCAATACTTTCAGAGTAGAAAGATCGTGCTTTTCTGGGTACTCACTGCCCCATTTCATGAACATCCTTATCGCGGTAGGAGCGGTATAGAATTTGGTCACTCCGTATTTTTCGACAATCTGCCAGAAGCGGTCTTTGTCGGGATAATCCGGTGTACCTTCATACATCAAAGTAGTGCAGCCGTTAGCTAGAGGTCCATAGACGATGTAACTGTGTCCAGTGATCCAACCTATATCTGCGGTACACCAGTAAACGTCGTCGTCTTTGATATCGAAAACCCAGTTATGTGT
>CAYNOV010000050.1:0-9902 GCA_964398905.1 uncultured Thermoplasmata archaeon | reverse complement strand
GAATTCGAGATCACTTCGCTAAATATCGAACCTCGAGAACCCTCTGAGGGAGAAGAGTTCGAAGTGATCGTAGAGATAACCAATAACGGCGACACTTCAGGGGAATATACTGCTGAACTGAATCTCAACAACGAACAGATCGATACGAAGACTGTCGATATCGGATCCGGAGAAACTAAAACCGTCACGTTCACTCACACCATCGAAGATGAAGGTGAATATACTGTAGAAGTCGGTGGAGAAACGACTTCTATCGAGGTCGGAGAAGATGGGATCGAAAGCCTTCCCTTACCGACAAACTACATCTACGCAGTGATCGGAATCCTGGTTATCATCATAGCTTTAGTTATGCTTATGAAAAAGAAAGGCGGCTCGAACGAGTACTATGACAACACTGAAGTTCATGATCTGGAAGAAGACGAAACATTAGAGGAATCTAGTGACTACGAATTGTCTGATGAAGATAAGGACGAGATAGACCTCTACGGATAAGTTAGAAAAATTCAAAACCCTTTTCACTTTTTCAATATCTTAATTCCTTTTGAATACTGTCCCTTTTTTGCAGACTCTGATGCTTTTTTCAGTGCTTCATCCACACGACCACTCTCAGTATCGCGTTTGTCCAACATCTTAGCTAGCGTGTAACCCTTTTTAGCGATGGTTAAGCCTTTTTCTATCTCTTCCAACGCTTTAGGATATTCGTCTTTTCGGGCATGTTCTTCCGCAGAACTTTTCATCCTCTCGATCGGGCCTGTATAGATGCCCATCTTTCCGATGATCTCTATGTAATAATCGACCTGATCTTCCCTCCTTTCGAACTTTGATACTTCATCAGATCCCTGTCCTTCACCGTTAAGAGAATTTAGCACGAAGGTCTCAACGGGTAATATATCTATCAGATTCTTTCCTAGGATGTTCTGGATCATAGCGGGATGGAGTTCATCAGAAAGTTCGCTGCACAACAGTGCTTTCAAAAGTTCGAAAGTATTATCTTTTGGCAGAAAAGGATAGTCGGTACCAAGCATCAATTTACTAGACCAATTCAAAGAAGCATGAAAAATATTACAGAAGTCTTTTTCCAACTCCTCTCTCACATCTTTTCTAAATCCGCTCAAAGTTTTACTCCTGAATTCAGAGATGGCTATCTTCTCCATAGCCGACCTTATAAATTCTTCCGGAGATGTTAGGGTCGACATCTCACCGTATAAGCATGGATGACTCAAATATCTAAATGCCTCATCATCATCGTAACTGAAATGACCAACTATGACATTCAGCTGTCCGATCAAACTCTTCATGTTGTTCTCTACAAGAAGAGAAATCGTTCTATTCACGCCATCGTGTATCTTCTTAACGTCTGAAACATAGCTTGTATGGAATATTATAGGTAGATTCATCCTTGCACAATCGATGTATAACTGAACGACTTGATTCGAATCCAGCATGAATCTCTCTGAATCAGGATGCACTTTGAGTCCTATAAGGCCGTATTTTGAAGGGAACTCTCTGATCATATATCTAGCGTCTTCAAGGTCTTCAGGATCGACTCTTCCAAAGCCGAACAGTCTTTTTTCGTGGTCACTTGAACTCACCCACTGGCTTATATTCTCATTGGATCTCGAATAAGTTATCTTTCCCTCATCTCTGAATCTGTCTTTCATCGGAAAGACCACGAACTGGTCTATAAGCCCGTAAGGATGCTTCTCTGATTCAGCTACTTCGAAAGTGTCGACAATCTCATCGTCAGGAGCCCTATACCTGTATGTTGACTCACTCAAAGCATCTTTCAGATCCTCTTCTAAGCGCTTTGAAAATCGGTAACTCCCATCCTTTCCTACAGGAACATTCTCATTTCCATCAACATCCTCGCCTATGTGATGGTGAGCATCAATCACGGAAAAGGTCCGTCTCGACCCAGTCTTCCTATCCACAAGTTCGATCATGGTGCGACTCCTTCAACGCCCTTAAGACGAAGTAAGATTATCTTCAATCTGATCCAATGATTCCATCAGTTGGATCTCTGAGCTCCCATCTGAAAAGATTATTTCAACTTTTTCATCGTCTTTTCTTTCATACCTTGCCAATTCAAGTTCAGTCGTATCCGTAACTTCATCTAGTTTATTTATGGCATCGTACACTCTTTCACAGTCTTTCGTCAGATCTCCTCGAAGATATCTTTCCATCCGATCCTCATGATCTATCAGTAGAAAATCATCTTTCTTTACACCCTGGCATCTTAAAGATATATCTTCTGATAAAAGAACGCCTTCGTGGTAAAAGAAAACTTCTCCTCTTTCAAAATCAGATATCTTAGATGACAAATCCAGTTCTTCCAAACAACTATCCAAGTTCAACTTCATCTCGATCGTTTCGTGGTTAACGACATCTCTTAGGATCACTGTTTCATCCATCTGTTCAAACCTCTCCAAATTCAGCGTAATCTACCACAGCAGGTATATATTTTTTGACCTGGCCCTGCTCCACGATAACCGTATAATATTCCTCTTCAGCTTCAATATTTTCGAATAAGAGATGTGTCCCAGATTCCATCTTATCTCGACTTATCAACTCGATTTTGGAAGTATCTAAACCTATATTTTTTTCCAACCATTCCTTAGCAAGAACAACTAGATCTTTTTCAGATGATTCCTCTTCAGAAAGATCTTTTCCGGGCTCGTCTACATCCTCCTTTCTTTCACAGAGTCTGAGAACTTCTCCGCCCTGGATATCAGATGATATCACCGTTTTGCTGGATATCAATCTAGCGTCGTTATGGACTAGATCGTAATCTTCAACATCTCCTTCGATCTGCCAGTACGCTATACATCTTTCTATCACTTCTTCTACCTTCTCTTCAGCGTTCACATACATCTGAACGCTGTCCCCGCCTTCAGGTTTCAATACAGTGATGATAGCAGACAACTGATTAACACCTTCTTAGAGTGGAATAGATGCTTTATAGAAATAATTTATGGAAAAAACATATATGGTAAAATAAGATGATTCTGAGGAGATCGGAGTAATGAGTGATATATTAGTCAGCGAGTCGATCAACAAAATCAACTTTTGGGCGATGGACTATCTGTCCATCATCGCGTTAATTTTACTTTTGATGATATCATTGATCCTCTTATCCTTTTTCTTGAAGGAACGTTTCAATACAGGCAAAAGAGAAGATGGTTTAGAAAACGATGAAAAAGCAGATGTCCAAATCGGAGGGAAAAAAAACACTGATCAGGTATTAAAAGAGTTAGAAAAAGGATATCCTGAAGCAAAAAATATATTTCTGAAAAACGTGATCATTCAAGGAAAGGATCTTATCGGATTATTTTTGATAGAATGTTCAGACGAACCTTTAAAAACAAGATCTTTGAAATACAGATACTTATCTCGAAGGGAAATTGGGGATAAGCAAAAAACGATAGAAAAAGGAAGTTTACCTGATATCGAAAACACCACTAAGGCAAAAGGATTCGAGTTCTTTCTCGACGAATTCAAGAATATCTATGTAGAAACTGAAGAAAGATTGATCAGGATCTCGGCTGAAAGAGATGATCTGGTATCTAGAGCAAAAAGATGGTTAGTATCGGTCCAGGAAGCCGAATATCATAACTTAGATATCAAAGATATATATCGTAAGGAAGAAGGGCTATTCTTGTTGATGGAGGAAACTGGTTCAGAAAAAAAACATCATATCCTGATCGATAAAGATGAAGGCATAAAAAGTTATGAAAAAGCCAAAATAAGTGCTGGATCTGCAAATACTTCAAATACAATAGAAGATCCCAAGTTACCGTTCACCCATGGCATAGAAGTCGAACTGCAAGTCGTTAAGAACGATTGGAGATGGGTGGAAGGCGACCAGATGTCATTGGTCTTTCAACAGATATTGAAAAGCGCTCGGAAGAAGATTAGGGGGTTGAGAGCGTCTTCAACAACTTTGATATCGGATAAGTGGTGCGGCGAAGTTCAGATCGAAGAGGATGACCGTGGTTATGAAGCTGTACATCTAGGATACAGAACGAAAAAAAAGGAAAGAACTTACTCGGTCTTTGGGAAAGACTCGCACGTTGCGTTCAAGACCAATATACTCGAGATACAAACCCCTCCATGTGAGCACCTAGAAGAATTGAAATGGTGGATATACAACCTCTATAGGATCGCTCATGAATCCGTTGAAGAGTTGGGTCTGAACATACATTTAGCCCCTATAGGAGCCAACCCTAAAGAAAAATATTCTAAAGGTGTTTCTTTCGGTGAGCACCATCATATCGGTATAGAGGATGAAGAATTAAAAAGAAAAGTGTATAATCTTTACCGATCCTTGATACCTCACCTGATAAGTATATCTTCAAACTCACCTTTGACTCAAGATAGATCTCCATCATTCACTTACAATGAGCGAGACAATCTAGTTATCACTCAGCCTTCTTATACTACGAGGTTAAAAAATAATATTGAACAGTTCAAGACTCCGCCTTACCTACCAGAGGGAAAAGGGAGAAGATTTTTTGAAGAGGTTTTGGAAAGAGAAAAAGAATCTTTGAGGATGGTAGATATCTTCCCCTTCACCAGGTTCGGTACCATAGAGGTCAGACTATTCGATACCCAATTCACCACTATAGATAGGATCTCCATAGCATTGATACTTCAAACCCTTGCATTTTATGCGAAAAAGGAGTTAGCTTCTAGCAACATCAAATTTCCTGAGAAAACACTGAAAAAGAACAGAAAAGAAGCTATAGAGAATGGACTTCTAGGCAGGTTCTATCAACATGAGTATAAAACTGCTGACCCATTTAGGAATAACGGTTCCCACCACATATATCAGAGCTGGAGGGAAACCGTTGAAAGTATTTGGCCTTATCTGAAAGAGATTGGTAAGGAAAATCCTCTAGCTATCAGGAATATTCTCCTTAGATTATACAGTGATGACCGACTCTCGATAAGAGCCCCGATCTCTCCCGCACAATTGCTCCTTCACCATCCTGAAGTTGAAGATGACATCGAGAGTATATTAAAAGTGATAGAGAAGATATCTAAATATGCGACGAAAGATCCTGACTACAACCTATGGTCTGAATTTTTAGATCTAGAAGAGATGTCTCTGGATGATTTGAACGGTTTTAAATTTTGATCTTATCTGAACGAAGTGGCTTTTATAGATATAGAAGTCGCATAACGAGAATAAGCTTCTGTCAATCCTTGAAGACTGTTCACGTAAACGTACTCTCCACCTGTTCTGCTGGCTATCTCGTCTAAAAGATGATGATCGACATCGTCTCCAAGACCGATGGTGTTGATTATCACGTCTTTTCTAGGAGCG
Organism: uncultured Thermoplasmata archaeon; assembly: GCA_964398905.1. GTDB lineage: Archaea > Thermoplasmatota > Thermoplasmata > Halarchaeoplasmatales > Halarchaeoplasmataceae > Natronoplasma. Next base: position 4,576 of record CAYNOV010000050.1, on the reverse strand, counting down.
AGTCTTTTTTCGACTATGTCAAGAACTTCTTCAGGTTCATCTATTGAAGGGGGATGTGGCTTTCCGTCTGTTAGAAGTACTATCATCTTCATCTTGTCGTGATCGAAGCTCTTTATAGTTTCGATAGATTCGAGAAGACCATCAGATATATTGGTTTGACCTCTTGGATAATAGTTAACTTCATCTATTATGTTCTCAGAAGCCGTTTCTGGATCGCTCATCTCGGAGGAAAAAAATCTTTTCTCGTCGAATTCGACAGGTGAGGCTTCATCACTGAAAAGTATCACTGATATCTTGTCTCCTACGCCTCTTCCTATCTTCTGTACGAAATAGATCAATCCGCATAGAGCGGCGCCATCCGACCTTTTTATCTGGGCTCTTTCCTTCAAATTTTTTAGGAATTCACTCGTGTTGCTGCCTTTGACGCTCCTGTCCATCCTGTTCAAAACCCAATCGATTTCATCCATGGCTAGATCTTTCGTTTCCATACTACCTGATAGATCGATCAAAAGAACTCCATCGAAGGATTGAAGCCCTGAACCACCCCAACTGTAACTGAACTCCTCTAAGTCGGTAAAATCTCCAACATCTTCAGATCTTAATTCGGGATAAGTTTCTTTGATAGATAAGATCAGTCCCTTTTCCCCCCATAGAACTTCTGAATCTTTAGTTACCAATTTGCCTTTCAAAAATTGTAAAAAACTATCTTCATTTTCCTTGATGATAGAGAGCGGATTATCAGAACTGCTATCTTTAGCTTTCCTTATTCCAAATTCCGCCTCAGTCACGTTTTTTATATCTTCTTGGTAAGGAGAAACTGAGATCGCAAAACCTTCATCCAATCCTATAGATTCGAAGGATGTCCTATCCATGACGACTTTGTTTTTCTCCAAACTGTCGTTTATCTCTAGTCTGCCCGGTACAGTTTTATGATTTATCGGATTTTTAGCTATCAGCAGGTCTCCTTCTTTCACATCTAGCTCGGAGGCGACTTCGCCGTTCAACGCAAAACCGTCTATTTCGTTTTCCTCGACCTCTAATCTGACCATAGTCGACAAAAACGCTCATATTTTCCTATATTATATCAATTTTGGCCAAGGTTTTTATTTCATGAAATCTCGAACTCTAATCCTTTCATCTCGTGTACCACACCGGTCCCTTTTTCGACTCCGCCTACTACTTTTCCTCCGACTTCCTTTGCGACTCGTTCAGCGATCTCTTCAGAAACGACCATCACGAATCCCATGCCCATGTTGAAGGTCTGATACATCTCTTCGTCGGGCACATCGCCCTCTCTCTGTAAAAATTCAAAGATGGGCTGAGGTTCTAATGGATCTGAGATCATATATCGGAAATCCCTGTTGATCCTTGGGATATTACGTAAACCCCCTCCAGTTATGTTAGCCATGCCTTTTACCTCAAATTTATCGATAGTTTTCATAACTGTTTTAACATAAATTTTAGTCGGTTCGAGCAGTTCTTCACCTATAACGCCGAACTCGACTTCGTCTTCGTAATGATGATCCGACTCATCGATAATCTTCCTTGCAAGCGTCAATCCGTTCGAATGGATGCCGGAACTTGGAAGGCCTATTATCTTATCGCCGGCTTCTACACCGCTGCCGTCGATCATCTCTTCCTTTTTTACATAGCCCAAAGCGGTCCCTGCGATATCGAATCCATTTATGATCTCTGTCAAAGTGGCGGTCTCTCCTCCGATTATAGTGATGTTAGCCATCTCTGCACCTTTTTGCAGTCCTTTGCCGAGCTGTCTCGCTAATTCGGGGTCTGGATCTTCGAATGCGAGATAATCGACGAAAGCTATAGGTTCGGCTCCCTGACAGATCGCATCGTTGACGTTCATGGCTATGCAATCTATTCCAAGAGTATCCCATTTCTCCATCTTGTTGGCAACTATCAATTTGGTCCCTACACCGTCGGTGCAGAGTGAAAGCGCGAATTCTCCAAATTCGACCAGACCGGTGAACTCGCTTTCTAGGGGAGCTCCTTTTCCTTTCCTGGCGAACAGAACGGTATCTCTCAAAGCAGCTATAGCTTCCTCTTCCTCCTCGATATCCACGCCGGCTTCTTTGTAGGTTAAACTTGACATATATGGCTACATCAAATTCATTCTTATTATAGTTTACACCTCATCTGGTAAAATTTTATATCACACTCAAGGCTTTAATCAAACGACGAGTTATCAGGAGGAACTAATTTGCCATTTAAAGATTTCATAGAGGAATACGAACACATCACTTTAGAAGGAGAATTCCCTCTAGAGTACGAGTTGACGAAACGGGCGAAGGAGCATCCAACTACTCCGATCTACTTTCCAGATTTTCCTCACGGGAAGTCTATCATAAACCTATGGGCATCCCGTTCCAGGCTTGCGGACCATTTCGGGATAGAGAAAGGAGAGATGATCGAGGAGTTAGCCGATGCAGTCGAAAATCCGATCGAACCGAAAGAAGTGCACCGAGCCGGTTTCGAAGATATAGTGGAAAAAGAATTCGATCTTCGAGAGTTACCGATACCGAAATACTATCCAAAGGACGGTGGAAGGTACGTAACTTCAGGGATCGTCGTCACTGAGTACGGAGGGAAAAGGAACCTTTCCTATCACAGGATGATGTTGAGAGATGGAGATACCTTCACGATAAGGATCTGCCCTAGACATCTCAACGAGATGTATGAAAAAGCAAAAAAAGAGAACGTGGAATTAGATATAGCGGTTGTGATCGGAGTCGAACCTTCTGTGCTTTTAGCTGCAGCGACTTCTATAGATTACGAAGTTGATGAAACGGGAGTAGCTAATTCACTCAAAAGATCGACCATGAACAGAACTGTCAAGATAAGGGAGTTGGATAATGGCATCTCAGTTCCATCAGATGCGGAATATGTTCTCCAGGGAAGGATCACTCACGACCTTGATAACGAAGGTCCTTTCGTGGATATCACCTCGACTTACGACAAAGTGAGGCAGCAGCCTATCGTAGAGATAGATAAGATCTACAAAAGGAAAGACGCGGTTTTCCACGCTCTTCTACCCGGGGGGCACGAGCATTTTCTCCTGATGGGTTTGCCTCGTGAATCCGTGATGAAGAGAGAGTTGGATAAGATAACCTCTGTGGGAGACGTTCGTCTGACCGAAGGGGGTTGCAGCTGGCTTCACGGCGTGGTTTCTGTGAAAGATGGAGATGCAGATGTGGAAAAGATGATCAAAAAGGCATTCGAAGCCCACACCTCGATGAAGAAGATCACTGTGGTCGATGACGATATCGATATCTTTGACGACAAAGAGGTAGAATGGGCGGTCGCGACCCGCTTTCAGCCTGATGAGGACATCTATGTTTATGAAGAGGAAAAGGGGAGTTCTTTGGATCCTAGTGCCCCCGATCTAACTGCTAAATGGGGATTGGACGCGACAAAACCATGGGAAGGGCCAGAGTTCGATAGGGCAAAGATCGAGTGATACAATGACTGAAGAAGAAGACATCAGCTATCCATACGAGTTCGATGAAGAGAAAAGAAAGAAAGCTGAACTCTATTCGAAGCAGAAATTCTATACAGGGATAATCCAGACCTTTGTGCTGTATTTACCTTTCTTGGCGATCACTTACTTTTCCGGATTCACTAGTTTGATGGAATCAGGGATTAGAAGTCTGGTATCAGGAACCTTTCTTTCACATCATTGGATCGTCTCGGCTATCTTCGTCCTTTTTTACTCTATTTTACTATATCTGATATCGATGCCCGTGTCCTATTATTCAGGCTTCAAATTAGAGCACAAGTATGAGCTTAGCAACGATACTATATTTGATTGGACCAAGGATCAGATAAAATCCTTGATGATCTCGATCATATTCATGGTCCCTATAACGCTAGCTCTCTTCTTTTTGGGTTATACGTTCCCGAGGATGTGGTGGCTCTATGCAGGAATATTACTTTTTGCGATCTCGGGCGTACTCTCCAATATTTCACACCTGGTCATACTACCGATATTCTACGAGTTGGAAGAACTGGAAGACGATAGTCTCAAAGAACGTTTGGTGGAGATGTCAGAAAAACACGGAGTAGCTAAACTGAAAAAAGTGGTCGTTGTCAAAGCTAGTGAAAAGACTGAGAAGGCCAATGCTGGGTTCGCAGGGATGGGTAAAACGAAAAGACTTCTACTTTTCGATACTCTGTTGGACAAATTCCATCCCGAAGAGATAGAAGGTGTCGTAGCTCATGAATTAGGGCACTATGTGAATAAAGACGTTATACGGTTCATGCTGATAAGCGCCGGGCTGATATTTCCCATCTTTTACATCACAGGTCAAATATTCACTGCGTACGGAAGCTTCGAAAATATTTACCATCTACCTCTATTCTTACTGATCCTGTACGGTCTTTACTCTTTGATAGATCCTTTGACCAACGCCTACAGCAGATATAGAGAAAGAAAGGCCGACAGATTTGCTATAGATACCACCGAAAATCCGAAGGCGATGGTATCTGGATTCAAGAGGTTATCTGACATAGATCTAGCTGAGATAGATCCTCATAAACTCATAGAGATATTCTTTTACGA
>CAYNOV010000049.1:0-9931 GCA_964398905.1 uncultured Thermoplasmata archaeon | reverse complement strand
CTTTTGGACAACGATCCAGGTAAGTATCTGATATTCTGTAATACAAGAAAATACACTCAGATACTTTCGGAGAGGCTGAACAAACACGGGTACAAATCGCATCCTATGCACGGAGACATGAGTCAGTCAGCAAGGACTAGAACGATGGATAAATTCAAAGAAGGTAAGATAGATATACTGGTTTCGACGGATGTAGCTTCACGGGGCATAGACGTTGAAAACATCACTCATGTGGTCAATTACGATATCCCGAAGTACGAGAAAGACTACGTCCACAGGATAGGAAGGACCGGAAGGCTGGGAAAAGAAGGTAAAGCCATCACTTTGGTAACTAGAGATGAGATGGAATTCCTCGATCGTATCGAAGAGTACATAGAAGATCAACTTGAACACATGCAGATAGAGTCTGGAGGTAAAGTCGATCACAAGATAGATTATGATCACCATTCGGACGTTTATGGTATGGTCACATTCAAATTCAAAGTCGATGAAAAAGCGAGTCGATGGAAAGTTGGTAAGGAAGTCCAAAAACACGGCATCAAACATGATGAGATCGAGGTAAAAAATCTCAACGAATCTACGGGAGAAATAGAAGTCGTACGATCGAAAGCCGATAAGATACCTAATATAGATTATTTTGACGAGGTAGAACTGGTTCAGAGAAACCCGAGAGGACGTTAAATACTAGTAAAAGATGCGTTCACACTTCATCTTAGACCAAAAATTATTTTAAAAAAACCATACCTCTATTGACGATGAAGTACTCAAAATCGGCTCGTTTGATTTTAGCTCTTGCCTCTTTACTTTTCGGCATAGAGGTGATTTTACTTTGGGACATCGTCTTCCTTTTTGGAGGGATAGGTCTGATCATTTTAGGGGTCGCGTCCATTGCGAATTCAGACGAATCTTGGAAAAAGTCGATGAAAGATGCCTTTCCTTTCAGAATTGGAAATCTCTTTCGCTTCCCGAGATTACCTTACTTTCAAACAGGGATCATGGTATTCTATCTGATAGGAGCTGTTTTTTCCATACTCCCTTCAGGTTATTTTGAATTCATGCTCGTATTATTAGGACTCGCTGTCTCCCAGGTCTCTTTGACTATCTCTGAAAAGAATATCAAAAGCGAATTCAGGATAATGACCGTCCTACAATTTCAAACTTTCATTTTCTTTTCAAGTTTTTTGTATGCTAATTTTCATACATCATACATTCTGGGTCTTGGACCGGAATATCTTGATTCCGTGTTCCTCTTCTTTGCTTGGTTCTTCGAATTTATTTATCTTTATATGAGGATATTCAAATGAAAATAAGCAAAGACAGGGGGAAGAGTCAAATAACCAGTTTTCTCTGAATTAATTGATGTTGGACCGCTATAAGCGAATATTACAAGGTGAGATAGAACCTTACTATCTCCTAGCTAAAAAGAACTCTATAGATGAAGATTACACGAGTATGGATGAAGAAGATCTTTGGAGCGAGGTCGATGACTTCAGACGGAAAAATGATGTTCCACCTTTAGACTTAAAAATCGAACTCGTAAAAAGGATGAATTTGAATTGTGAACTCTGTGAACGGAGGTGTAGAGTTAATAAGGAAGAGGGCGAAAAAGGATACTGCGATGTTACTGAACCTAAGATCTCTTCAGAATTCCTCCACATGGGTGAAGAGCCTGAGCTAGTTCCTTCACATACAGTTTTCTTCGCCGGATGCAACTTTCGATGTATTTTCTGCCAAAATTACGAGATAAGTCAGCTAAATCAAGGCAGGTACGTACCAGTTGAGAAAATTGCTAAAAAATTGGACTCTAGCAGAGGCAAAAATGTAAATTGGGTCGGCGGTGACCCTACTCCAAGTCTTTCTTACGTGCTTCAAGTACTTCAGAAGATGAACAATCCTTTACCTCAGATATGGAACAGTAATCTCTATCTGAGTGAGAAAAGCATGAAGATATTGAGTCAGTTGATGGACGTTTATCTAACCGATTTCAAGTATGGTAACGATTCCTGTGCCAAAGAACTTTCTGATGTAGATGATTATACCTTAGTTGTCCGGCGTAATCATCTGATCGCGGAAAAAACGGGAGATCTGATCATCAGACATCTTGTTTTACCAGGACACTTAGAGTGCTGTACCAAGCCTATCCTTCGATGGATCGATTCTAATCTAGATGACCCTAAGGTGAACATCATGACCCAATATAGGCCTGTTTGGCGTGCTGATGAGGATCCCATAATAAATAGATATCTGAATCGAGAAGAAAAAGAAGAGATAAAAAAGCTACGGGAGAAATATACTTAAAAAAGAAGATAATCAGAAGTATTAAAAAAGAGTTTGTCAATAGCTCGATAATAATTGAACTACGTGATAAGATGGGAAAAGAAAAAGACAAAAGTAACGAGGGAGCCAGCGAGAAGTATGAGAACTTCAATGAATGGTATAACGATATAGTTGAAGAAGCCGGGCTCTGTGATAAAAGATACCCTGTCAAGGGCATGAATATATGGACACCGTATGGTTGGAAGTTGATGCAGAACATCGATAGTGAGACTAGAAAGCTTGTTAATGCGACAGATCATCAGGAAGTAAAATTCCCTCTTTTAGTACCTCAGAAAGAATTTGAGAAAGAAGCAGATCACATAGCCGGTTTCGAAGATGAAGTTTACTGGGTGACTAGAGCTGGCCGCAATGAATTGGATATCCCATTACTTCTCAGGCCGACTAGTGAGACCGCGATGTATCCCATTTTTGATCTTTGGGTTCGCTCTCATGCCGATCTCCCTCTAAAGATATATCAGATGGTCAATGTATTCAGATATGAGACCAAGCAGACTAAAGCGTTCATGAGGATGAGAGAATTTCATTTCTTTGAAGCACATACCTGTCACGCGACTGAAGAAGGAGCCGAGAGACAGATAGAAGAGGACCTTGAGATCATGGAAAAACTGTCTAAAAGATTGTGCATGCCTTACCTGTCTTTGGTAAGGACTGATTGGGACAAGTTCCCCGGAGCTGAATACAGCGTAGGAGCAGATTCATTGATGCCCACAGGTAGGACTCTTCAGATGGCTGGAATACATCAATATAAAACAAACTTTTCAAAAGCCTATGATATCACTTTCGAGGATGAAGAAGGAGAGCACAAAAACGTCTACCAGACCACATATGGTATGGCGGAAAGATTGGTAGGAGCGATCGTAGCAATCCATGGAGACGATAAAGGATTGGTCTTCCCTCCGGACATAGCTCCTTTACAGGTCAGAGTCATCCCTATAATCTACGGCGATGAAGAGAAGATAATGGATTACTGTCTAGATATCAAAGAGAGTTTGGAGAGACTAGGGATCGAGGTAGATATCGATGATAGTGATGAAAGACCTGGAAGTAAGTTCTACGAAGCCGAGATGAAAGGCATACCTGTACGTCTCGATATAGGGAGTGACGAAGTAGACCAGAAAACTGTGACTTTGGTCCGTAGAGATACAGGCGAAAAACGGACCGTAGATAGAGAAGAACTCTTAGATGAGATATCATCGACCTTCAAAGCGATGCAGGAAGAGATGTACGAGAAAGCAGAAGAAGAACTGGAATCGAACATAGAAGATATTGAAGATATCTCAGAGATCCAGAAAGAAAAGATATATCGAGGAGGATGGTGCGGTGAAGAGGCCTGCGGCCAAGAGATCGAAGATATAACTGAAAGAGATATATTAGGTACTCCGTTCGATGAAGAGGGATTCGAAGGAAAATGCATAAACTGTGATGAAAATACAGAGACTGTGATCTACTTGAGTAAAACTCATTAGACTGAAAAAAAAATTACTTCTTTTTTTCTATTCTTCATCTATCGAATATAAAATATAGCCTACTATACCGAAAGCGATCAGTACTACAGAAACTGAATAAACTCCGATATCCGTCCAAGTGCCGTAGAGGAAGGACCAAGATATGTAAAAAGCTAATCCTAATCCTGCCATCAAGGCGTAGAACAGACTCAAAATGCTTCTTTCACTCTGACTCTGGTCGTTCACTGCCATGGGGATGAATAGAAAGGGGGTTTATTAATATGTTTTGCCGTCCTCAGTCCGAGAAGTGAGATTCCCCGAACGGTTCGGGATTGAGTCCTTTCCTTTCTCTGATCTTCTTCACTATCTCAGGCTGAAGTTTTTCAGGTACCCTTTCGAATCCAGCGTGCTCAGTTGACCAAAGGGCTTTTCCTCCGGTCGCGCTCCTGATATCTCCAGAAAATCCGAACATTTCGGAAACAGGACATTTAGCGACTATGTGGGAGTCACTGCCTTCCTGGCTCATATCTATGACTTCTCCTCTCCTCTGCTGTATCTCGACGTTCACGTTCCCCATCAGATCAGATGGTACGTCAATGAAGACTTTCTGTTTTGGTTCGAGTAGTATCCTTCCAGCTTGGCATAATGCACCGGATATCGCGTTCTTTACGGCGGGGATCACTTGTGCAGGACCACGATGTATGGTATCTTCGTGCAGTTTCGCATTGACCAATTTGACTTTCACTCCTTTCAAAGGCTCTCTTGCGAGAGGTCCTTCGTCACAGAGTTCTTCGAATCCCTGTTCTATCAGTTCCATCGTTTCGTTCAAGTATTGAATACCTTTGGTCATGTCCAGCAAGACGTTATCTTCAGTGAAGTTCACGAAATTCTTCGTTTCTTCTTTATCCATACCCAATTCACGAAGATCTTTTGCTAGTTCAGTCTTATTTTTGATCTTCCCGTGAACGGATATATCTCCCTCATCTATCGCTTTGACAACTTCTTCTTCTAGTGGTTCGACGTCGAAGTAGAACCTATTGTGTCTGTTAGGAGAGATGCCCATGAAAGTACCACCTAATCCTTCTATAGCTTCTCTGTAAACAACTATAGGCTCTGACGAAGTTATAGGTACGCCGTGCTCTTCTTGTATCCTGTGTTCTGTTATCTCGAGATGTAATTCTCCCATACCTGAGATCAGATGTTCACCTGTCTCCTGATCGATCTCTATATCGATAGAAGGATCTGCTTTAGCAACTGATCTTAAGACTTCGATCAACTTGGGTAGATCTGAAGTGTTCTTCGCTTCGATAGCTTTCGTAACAACAGGCTCGGAAAAATGTTTCATCTCTTCGAACGGTACCATATCATCTACAGAAGATACGGTAGAACCTGCGATCGCATCTCTTAGACCGCCTATGGCGACCACATTACCAGCTTTGATCTCGTCGACAGGAATTCTATCTGCGCCAACACTCAATGAAACCTGTTGGACTCTGTTCGTTCCAGGCTGATCGTCGATGTATAATTCCATCCCATCTTCAACCTTTCCGCCGAAAAGTCTTCCTACAGAGATCTCACCGGCGTGTTCGTCCATCAGTATTTTGGTGACCATCATAGCAGTCGGACCGTTCTCAGAACATTTTATCATCGTTTGACCGACTTCACTATCTGAATCTCCTCTCCAGATGTGTGGTATTCTGTATTTCTGAGCGGTTATAGGATCAGGCATATGACGTATGACTTGATTCAATAAAACTTCGTGAAGTGGAGCTTTTTTCAACAACTTACGCTCCATCTCTTTACCGCCTTCAAGATGCTCGTATATCTCCTTGAACGAGATACCTTTCTTTTCCATGTATGGGACTGAGATGGCCCAATTCTGAAGAGCAGAACCGAAAGCTACGTTTCCATCCTCTACATTGAGCCTCCATTCATCTTTGAACTCTTCTGGAGCATTGTTTTTGATCAGTTGATCAACGTTCCTTATTATCTCGTGGAACCTCTGTTGCATCTCTTCAGGGTTGACATTCAATTCTTTTATCAAACGATCGACTTTGTTTATGAAAAGGATAGGTTTGACCTTTTCTTTCATCGCCTGTCTGATAACAGTTTCCGTCTGCGGCATGACACCTTCCACGGCACAAACGACGATGATCACACCGTCGACTGCCCTCATGGCTCTTGTAACGTCGCCGCCGAAGTCGACATGGCCTGGTGTATCTACAAGATTGATAAGAAACTCTTCCGCCTCGTAATCGTGAACCATGGAAACATTAGCTGAGTCGATAGTGATACCTCTTTCCTGTTCTTGGTCATCAAAATCGAGCATCAACTGTTTTCCGGCCAATTCTTCTGACATCATACCGGCACCAGCGATAAGATTGTCACTCAAAGTTGTTTTACCATGGTCTATGTGAGCGGCGGTACCTATGTTCCTTATCTGCTTTGGTTTTTCCATTAACTTCCTAGCTTTCTGTACGTTTTTCTCTTTTCTACCCATAAAAATCACCGATAATATAGAATGTTAAATGGTTTTTATCTCGCTGAAGCTGCCATCCTTTCGGTTTCTTCCTTTTTGGAGACTCCAAAGCTGTTTTTATCCTTCCTTGAAGCCATTATCAGTTCTTCAGCTAGACATGTTGATATGTCTTTTTTGTTCTTATACGATGCTTTTACCGCGCCCTGTGAGATCTTTGATAGAGCGAGTGATATCCTTCTACATGGAGATACATCCACAGCTTTTGGTACGGAGATACCTCCATAAGTGATCTGAGTGGTCTCTTCTCTTGGGGCGCTGTTCTCTATAGCATCTACGAGGACCTGAACTGGATTGTTATCAGTCCTTTCATGGATGATGTCCATGGCATCTCTTGCCACATTGTAAGCTTTCAACTTCTTTCCAGTAAAGTCTTCGGTCCTCATCATATGGTTTATCAGCCTTTCTATTATACTGATCTCTTCTTTCTTAAACCTCTTGTTAGCGTGAGTTCCACCGCTGTGAGGTAAAAGAATTGGTAATAGATTTATGTACCTTTTTAGACCTGGATCATCTACTTCAACTTCTTTCATATCGTACTTTCCGAAAAGGAGAGGCATATTTAGTGATTCATACAATTTTTCCCTATCCCTTCCGAATGTCTCTTGATCCTCAGTTTCTTCATCGGCCATCTTATACACCTTCTATCTCAATGGTTTTTCCTTCCTACCAGCTATCAATTCTGAAAGAGCAACACGATTGACTTTCACGACTTTGTATCTGACACCAGGAATATCTCCTTTAGCTTTTCCTCGCATACCTCCTATCCCTTCGATCAATACTTCGTCGTGCTCGTCTATATAACTTATAGCGCCCTCACCTGGGGCGAAGGCCGTGACCTGTCTTCCATTTTTGATCAATTGAACTTTAACACATTTTCTGATAGCGGAGTTGGGCTGTTTTGCCTCTATACCCACCTTTTCCAATACGATACCTTTTCCTTGAGGTGCACCCTCTAGAGGATCAGTTCTTTCTCTCAGACCTAACTCTCTTTTCTTGTAATCTTTGTCGCTCCATCTGAACTTTTGACGATTCTTTTTTAACTTCCGTGCAGCATTCAATCCGTTTGCCACTTTATTCAACTCCGTTAATGATTGTGGTTAAGTTGATGAATAGGGGTGCCCTATAAAACTTTTGCTCTTCTAGGTTTTCACGTCGAGTCGGTAAATATCGGTTATTATCATATCAAGATAGGATGCCTGACTTTCATATCCTTCTCGGTCTCATCTAATTCGTCCATTAGTACAGCTATGAGTCCATCTAAAAATATCATCGCAGTGTCTTCGAAAATCGTTCCAAGCGGAGCGAGCGTTTTATTTTTATCGCTATCGAACCCTTCTAAAGTTATCACGACGTCGCCTAGATCTGCTAATGTTGATTCTGGAGTGGCAGTCAAAACGATCGTCTCCGCACCTTTCACTCTTTGATCTACTATTTCAGCGGCTTGGATCGCTGTCTGTGTTTCTCCGGTCTTCGAAACGAAAAACACACAGTCTCCATCTTTTACAGCGGGAGTTATAGTTTCCCCGATGAAAAACGAGTTTAGTCCTATCTGCATAAGTCGCATGGCGAAAGTTCTACCTACAAGACCAGACCTTCCAGAACCGTAGACGAAAACGTTATTAGCAGATGTTATCAGGTCTACTGAGTCTTCGATGCTCTCGCAGTTGAGCTTACTGAACGAATGCTCGATAGAATCTAAAATATAATCAACTGATTCGACCAATCTTTCATTCATCTTCTCGCCTCAATTCTTTACCTATTTCTCTAGAATATATCCGTTCGAATATCACTTTCATGTACATCGCGTCGTGTTCCTTCAATGGTGAAGTGGATATTATAGTAACGTTGTCGTCCATCCTTATCAGATGGTAGACCAAATCTTCGAACTGTAGGTCTCCTCTTTTGATCGGAGTCATCCTGCATTCGTCTCTTCTTCTTTTTTCTACACCTGAAAAGGTGACATAAAACTCATCTGAAATGAATTTTTTACAAAGGTCAAATATCTCAGCGAAATCCTCTTCATCTTCGAGAGGATATACCTCCTCGGCTTTGATATGAGCAAAATTTATCACAGGAATCGTCCCTGAAACCTGACTGCAGATCTCTAAGGTTTCATCTAGATTACCGAAAACGTCCTCACCGGTTTGAGTTTCAAGTCCGATTTTCATGTCGGTTTCACAATTTTCGGATATCCAGTCTCTTAATTCCCGGAGATTCTCAACTGCTGAACTCTCGAGATAATCTTCCTCCTGATCCTCTTTTCTGAGCCCCAGATGCGTGATGATAGTCTCTGCCTCTAATTGATCGGCCATCACCGCTCCATATTTGAAAGCACGTTTCGATTTTTCTACAGGTTCTGAGTCTTTCTCACTGAGTTCTATATAGTAAGGCGTGTGAAGAGACATCTCTACGTCGAGTTCTTTGCTGAGCTTTGCGAGTCTAGGAAATTTATGGAATTCTTTGGCTACTCCTCCTGTTATGGAGTGAAGCATATCTCCTCTCTGGAGTTCTTTATCAAGGTCCTCGACGAATATCTCTCTATAGTCCCTTCCCTTATTGACACCGATCACGAATTTATCGGGAACTTCTTTTGCTTTGAGTCCTACTTCCTCTTCCTCAACTGGTCTAGTCCTGACTTTTGGTCTCAAAAATTGAACTTCAAAAGCGTTGAGTCCGAGTTTGTGAACATCCTTTATACCGTCTTCGAGAGTCCTGCCTTTACAGGAGAGGGGGATACCGCTTGGGCCAAAACGAATCATGTTTTTGTTTCCTCCCGGGTGTCAAAATCCATCATGCCCCACCTGATTGAGAATTGGTGTATTTAAAATTAATCATCGAATTCTGTCCTAATATTGACTGAGATCCATTTACCATCTTTTGATCACTTCTTCACTAGAAACGATCTCTGCTCCGTAAACATCCCTCATATAGTCGAGCGCGTACTCCTTTTTTTCTTCATCCATCGCCTCTGTACAATCCTCTACAACCTTTATCTCATAGCCTCGATAGAAGGCACCCGCAGCCGTATTTTGTAAACATATATCCGTTGTGACACCTGTCAAAAGGACTCTTTCGATCTGATGCTGCCTAAGAGTCAACTCAAGATCGGTTTTGTAGAAAGCATCGTAGAACCTTTTCGAGAGTTTCCGATTAGCCATCCCTTCTAGTTGGGGAATGGTTTCAGACCCCTCTTCGTTCTCCATCGCATGAGGTCCCCAATGAGTTATCTCCGGGTCGTTTTCTTGGTGCTTATCTTGTACGAAGACTTTGAGGATATCGTTTTCGCTGGCTTCTTCAAGCAGGTCCTCCAAATTAGGAATTATCGATTCCGCTCTTTCATTACCCAATTTACCGGTAACGAAATCGTTGATCATATCTATTACGAGAACGGCCTCTTTTTTTCCGATTTTATCACATCTAGGTTTAGGCTCAACTATTAATTAATCTTTTTTATTTTACAGATTGGGAATATCATCTCAAATAAACATCATCTAGGTAAATATATTTTGAATAATATGATTATCTCTAAATCGGAATATTCTTAACTTGGTTTTTCATTACGAAATTCCATCGAGGTAATATTTCATGAGCGCAGAAAAACTCACCAAAA
>CAYNOV010000048.1:0-10036 GCA_964398905.1 uncultured Thermoplasmata archaeon | reverse complement strand
TAGCATTTGGATCCATGATCTTAACAGTCACACCTATTATACCGAGCTTCAATTTCGCTTGAGCGAAACCCTCTTCCATCCATTTTTTCCTTTCTTCACCGCAGTACTTTATATGACCGTCTTGGAATTTTTCAACACGATGTCTTGGCCCGCTGACTTTACCTGATAGTATAACTTGGCAGCCTTTAGCACCCGCGTCCATGATCTTTCTCACTGTAGAATGCCCTGCTCTTCTGAAATACCAACCTCTCTCCAAAGATGAGGCCAATTTCTCCGCCATGATCTGGGCATTCAGTTGTGGTCTTTCGACCTCTTGAACTTCGATCTGTGGATTGTCAAAGTCAAATTTTTCCTTGATATCTTCAGTTATCTCGCGTATTCTTTTACCTTTTCTTCCTATAACTAAAGCAGGTCTTTCTGTGTAGAGAGTGATTCTAGTTCCCATAGGAGTCCTTGAGATATCAGCTCCACCATATCCTGCTCTTTCGGTTTGCTTCTGAAGGAATTCCTTCAGTATAACGCGATCCATCTTCTCTTCAATAAATTTTCTTTCTCTGGCCACTATTATGCCTCCTTTTCCTCCAAAATCACTTCTAAATTTGTCGTTTTGGTATCATGTGGCGTGCTCCTGCCCATGGCTCTGGGCCTACGTCCCTCTATGGGACTGCCTTTATGGGCGGATAACACCTTGATCCTTAAATTATCTGAATCTAAACCCTTATCTTCAGCATTGGAACGACACTCTTCTATCTTCGCCTTCATCATCTTACACACCTTTTTAGGATAACCTCCTGGGCCTACCCCTTTTTGATGTGCTATCCTTTTATTGTGCTTATTGTAGGGTACCGCTCTCTCCCCTGCTATCACTTGGTCGAGGATGTTTAGAGCTTTATCGACATCTTTTCCTCTCAGCATATCACAGACCTCGGCCGACTCTTTGGGAGATATTTGAAGCTCACTTCCGTATGCCTTTGCCGTTTTCTCTGGATCTGGATCCATAGTATATCCCATATCTTATCACCTCATTTGAGTGGTATATATTTCGAAGAACGAGTCGCTCCGATACCTGGTCCTGAATGTTCGACTTTCTTCCTAGTGAGGGCGAACTCTCCGAGGTAATGACCTATCATCTCAGGTTCTATCTTGATCGATTTGAACTCTTTTCCATCATGTATAGCGAATTTTTTACCCACAAATTCAGGAAGTATTATCATCTCACGTCTGTGCGTTCGATAAACATCCTTGTCTTTTTTCTCTACCTTTTCAAGAAGTCTCTTTTCTTCTTCATTTAGACCTCTTTTCAGCGTTCTTCTCGCTCTCGATGGAAGTACTTCCTTCAACTCATCTAGTGACATATTTTTGAGTTCGTCAAGAGTATGTCCGCGATAAGTGAATTCTCGTTGATCTCGTGATATTCTATCATCCGCCATAATTCATCACCTCTCTTTTTTCTTCTTCTTATCTTTCTTTTTCTTTTTAGACGATAATCTACCGACCTTTCTGCCGGGTGGAGCGTTGGATGAGACTGTAGAAGGTACGCCGACGTGCTGATGGTCACCGCCACCGTGGGGATGATCTACCGCGTTCATCGCTATACCTCTAACCCTCTTAGCCCGTTTAGCTTTACTCCGTAGACTTTTAGCCTTCTTTCCAGCTTTAGCGATCGGCTGCTCGGTGTGTCCTCCACCAGCGACTATACCGATAGTGGCTCTACACCTGTTGTCTACTCTTTTGAAATCGTCCGATGGTAATTTTAGTACGGTCTCTCTTCTATCTTGAGCTATAATTGTGGCGCTCGTTCCTGCGCTCTTCACAAGTTTTCCTCCGTCAAGAGGTTCCATCTCTATGTTGTAAACAAACGTACCTACAGGGATATGACTCAAAGGTAAAACATTGCCCTTTTCGATCTTGGCATCAGGGCCTACATCTATCTTTTCTCCAACCCATAGACCGTGATTTGCTATAACGAAAGAGGTCTCTCCGTTCTCGAACTTAACTTCGGCTAATGGAGCGGTTCTACCTGGAGCGTGATGTATATCTAAAACTTCTCCTGTCGTCTCTTGACTTTTAGGATAACCAGGTGTAGCTAGATGCCTGTGACTAGGTGATCGATAAGTGGAAGATCCTTTTCCTCTTCTCTGAGTTATGATCCTTTTACCCATTTAGAACACCCCTATTCTCATTCCTATTTCTTCAGCTGAATATTCTTCTGTAAACTTGACTATAGCTCTTTTGCCATTTTTATCTATTCTAGTATTCACCTTTGCTACATCGACTTCGAACAATTCTTCTATCGCATTCGCTATCTGTTTTTTATTAGCTTCGAGGTCGACTACGAATTCGAGTTTGTTTTCCTCTTCCATCTCCATCATCGTTTTCTCAGTGACGTAAGGATGAAACACTATTTTGTGAGGTGATTCGTATTCAGACATAGATTACCAATCCTCCAATCCATCTATAGCTTTAGTGCTGAACAGGGTCAATCTGCCCATAGTTCCACCTGGAGCTAGATCTTCGATATTCAAGTTTTCTGGACTCCTTACGGTGACTCCTGGGAGATTAGAAAAGGCCCTTCTACCTGTAGCGCCTTCGCTCATAACGACCAATATACTTTTTGGCCGGCGATATTTTCTGTCCCGCATCTTTCCTTTACCCGCTCTGATCTTTTTACCTTCTTTAGCTCTAATGACGTCAGAATAGACGCCAAGTTTTTCTAAGAGGTCGACCGCTTCCTTTGTTTTTTCGAGATCCTCTATACCTTCTTCCACGATTATCGGAAATTCTAGAGAATCATCATCTATCTCGTGTCCTCTGTCCTTCACTATATCGAGGTCGGTAACCGCGGCTAAAGCGGATCTTCTAGATTTAGATTTCATCTGTTTGTTCAGTTTCTTTTCGATCTGTTTTTCGGGTTTAGGCGGATGAGCTCTTCTACCCCCTCGGGTTTGAGGACTCTCGGCTGCTCTAGCTCCACCATATTGAGTCAGCCTCTGAACTCTAGCCATACCTTGACCGACACCCTGCATCTCGGTCGCATGTCTCATCCCCGCTTCTGGGGATGGGCCATAAGGCTGCTTTTTGTTCGCTTCTGAAGCCTCAACAGCTCTCTTTATGATGTCGGGGCGTATTTCCTCCTTAAAGATAGGAGGAAGCTCCATCTCGTCTTTCTTTTCTCCTTCTAAACTGTATATTTTTGCCTGCATTCACTTAACCCCCTTGACTTGATTCTGTAGATATATAAGTCAGGTTCGGTTCATGAACTTCATATTTTTCATCTCTGACTCCATCTCTCATGACCACTAATCTCTTTGAAGGTCCTGGTATGGAGCCGTGTAAGATAACGTAGTTATTCTCGATAACGCCGTAGTTTATGAATCCTCCTTCCGGCGTCACCTCTTCTCCGTCCTCACCGACTTTGAGGACACGTTTGTTGAATTCGGTCCTTTGGTGATATCCCATCTGTCCAGCTTGAGGGACGGTGGGTCTAGTATAACCAGGTCTGAAAACACCCGTATTACCTACATTTCTAACGGATTTACTGTTTTTATGTTGAAGGAGTTTAACACCCCATCTTTTTACATGTCCCTGAAAACCTTTGCCTTTTGTTATAGCAGAAACATCTATCATCCTTCCCGCTTCGCAGAAGTCTTCATATCTTATCTCTTCACCCAGAATGTCTTCACCTTTATCTATCCTCTCGGGTATCGTCCCTCCGCCTATCCTTAATTCCATTATCTCGGGAGTCTTACTGGGGATTCCAGATACTTTTTCAGGCTGTGTGTTTATAATAGCTCTAACATCGTCAACAAGGTCTTTATCTATCTTCTCCCACATCTCATCGGTATCGTAATGATCAGGGATGGGCAGTCTTCTTTTGATCGAGTCATTTACTTCGCTAGCCCACACTTCTCCCATCGTTCTCAAACCTTCGTTGGTTTCTTCATAAAATCGGAGACCGCAGACCTCTATTGACGGAACCTCAACTATGGTTATTGGTATCCTGACTTCCTGGCCAGATGTTGTACTTGATTTTCTGTAATCGACTACAAATGCGTGACTCATGCCCGCTTTGTATCCAGGGAAACCCTGTATTTTAGGCTCTCCATTCCATTCTGGCCATGATCTTACCTTTGGAACCATGCTTTTAGCGCGTTTTCGGGGCGAATATCCCATCGAACCTCTTCTTGGATGATGTGTCTCTACCATATCTACACCTCGATATTAGTTGACCAAGTCAATCGCCAGGATATTATCCTTTAAATCCATAATAAAGCCCTACTTCCAACAGCAGCTACGACTTCCTGTCCTAGAGCAGAGCTCCATGGATCATTTGGAAAGGCATCCTGGTCCATCGACCGTGACGTGTTAATATAGGGATCCTAACTGGATTGCCCTTTCACGTCTGGTCAACAGACGATGTAATGGGTCATTACAGACCTTTCGTATTTAAATGTAACGGTCTCAGCCTTCTATACCGTTGAGAATAGGTAATTATTACTAAAAGTAACAAGTTTTTAATCCTTGGGATATTTGTAAGAGAATCATGAAAGGTATATACTTACTGATCATCGGTTTAGAAAAGGAGATGATAAAAGAAGTTGGTTCTTTAGGAGATGTTATGTTCCAAAGAGGTAATTATATTTATATTGGTTCTGCTCAAAACAGCCTTGAAGCGAGAGTTGCTAGACATATGAGTTCTCAAAAGAAAATGCATTGGCATATAGATTACTTTTTAGAGGACGCTGAGATAAAAGAAGTCCTCGCTTTTGAATCTGGAAGCGAGAAAGAATGCGAGTTAGCTCAGAGATTGAATAATAAATTCACGCACGTGCGTGATTTCGGTTGCTCCGATTGTAGTTGTGATTCACATCTTTTCTTCACTGAGAAAGATCTTGGAGAACTGCTAGATTCGATATTTGAAGAAATCGATGTAGAGCCCATCAAAGGTTCCGAACTCGAAATTCAGTAAGTTTTTTATCTGACACCTCATTGTAGTTCCTGAATCGCTTCGGGCCCGTGGGGTAGCTTGGTCGATCCTTCGGCGTTCGGGACGCCGGTACCCGAATTCAAATTTCGGCGGGCCCATCAATCTTTTTTTTTATCGCGGAAAAACACGGGTCCTAAATTTATCAGTTAACGATCGAAAATTCCATCATCCTCTAGAAGACCACACACCATCTGGAACTTCATCATATATATTTTGTTCCTCACTTTTTTCTTCTTTTCTTTCCGAAGCGGATTTTATCTTCTCTATTATCTTTTCTTTTTCAAAAAGCCAATAATGTATCCTCCATTCCCTTCCATCGTATAGTGTGGTTTCTTCTCTTTCAGTTGTCAAAAGCCCCGCATCTTCCAACATATAAAAAACGTCACGATCTTCCTGCTCTAGTATATTGTCGATGATCCTATCATTGAATCCAAAAAAGTTGAGTACGTGTTCAGCCATCATCTGAGCCGCGCTCGTCTCCATTCCATCTTCATCTATGCTGTTTTTGATAGCGGTCGTGAGTTCGTTGACCTTTATATGCTCTAAGGAATCTTCATCATATCTAATAAATTCGTCGTTATCAGCCATTGTTATTTCCTCTTTATTCCTCTATCTAGTATTTTTGGGTATTATGATATAAATACTTTGTGTCAAAAAAACGCTATAAAACGCTTATAAATTCAATGAAAAAGGAAAAAATTTATCTAATAGCGTTTTCAGGATGGTTTTTCAGTCGAACAACCTTTCGACCATCCATTCCGCTTCGAATTCGACCAATTGTTCGTAATCTTCACCTGTTCCAACGAAAAGCATGGGTCTTCCTACCGCATGTCCTATGGAAAGCGCGGCACCACCCTTTGCATCAGCATCGATTTTCGTCAGGATAACGCCGTCTATACCGACTGATTTTTCGAATTCTTTTGCCTGCTCAACAGCATCACTTCCTGCCAATGCATCACCGACAAAAATTATCATATCAGGTTCTGCGACTCTCTTGATCTTCTCCATCTCATTCATCAAATTCTTATTGGTCTGCATCCGTCCAGCGGTGTCTATCAAAACTAATTCTTTTCCTCTTGCTTCAGCGTGTTCAAGCGCATCATAAGCCACGGCTGCGGGATCGCTTCCTTTAGAGTGTTTTATGACTTTGACTCCCAGATTGTTACCGTGTTCTTGTATCTGTTCCAGGGCTCCCGCTCTGAATGTATCAGAAGCGGCAAGAACACAACTGTATCCTTTCTTCTGCATCCTTTTGGCTATCTTTGCTATGGTAGTTGTTTTTCCTGTACCGTTCACTCCGACGAACATTATCGAGAATGGCTTGTCGGCTTCTTCGATCTTTTCGTCGAAGTCGATCTCTTCGGTCTTAAGTGCTGATTTTACAGCTTTCTTAAGACTAGCCTCGACAACATCTTCTAGATCGTACTTTCTGCTGATCTTTTGGCCTACAAGGTCCTCTTTCACTTTTTCCTGTATCTCGTCTACAACGGAGAGAGCCACATCAGCCTCAAGAAGAGAGACCTTCAATTCCCAAAGGATATCCTCTATCTTGCTCTCCTTTATCTTTGAACCCCATCCGTCTACGAAGGCTTCGTCGGGTTCTCCTTCTATCTCCTCTTTGCTGGATTTTGTCAACCCAGACAATTTATCTTTGAGTTTATCGAACATTTTTTCTTCTAGATAGTTGTTTCTATTGTATGACCTGTCCTCCGCCTTGTGCCTGCTGCTGTTGCTGCTGAAGTTCTTGATATTCTTTTCTAAGCTCTTGCTCGAGTTCCTGGGCGTTCTGAGTCAACTCTTCGATCTGGTTTTCTACTTCTTTTTTGTTTTCCTTGATCTTGTCCTTCTTTCTTTCGACGACTTCTAAAGCGTCGTCTATATCTCTCTCTGCAGAAAGATCAGATCCTAGTCCGATAAGGACTTGATCGTTGTTTGTGATCTTAGAGTGTACATAAGAATCGGCACCGATAGGTACCATTATATCGGTCCCTTCATCTTTTTCCTGATATTTCTTCATCGTTTTCTTCGCTTCATTATGTTCCTCTAGAAGATCTTCAATCATACCCTTGTGATCCTGGAGCATTTCTATCTGAGACCTCATCTGTTCGAGCCTGTTCGCCTTCTGCTGTAATTCCATCTGATTAACCATTATATTCAATCCTCTGCTTCTATCTTTTTTTGTATAAGGTCGTTTTCCACTTCATCCTCATCTAGTTTCTGAGTATCGTAGATGCTTATATTAGTTCTTTTCACTCGATGTTTACTTCCGAACAAAGAATAAACTCGTTCTATAGCGTCCTGTTCGCTTTCACCGATCACTTCTTTTGAGAAGCGCTGCCATTCTCCCTTCTTATTGCTCATACGAAATTTTCCCATCACTTTGTATACTTCCATCATCATTCACCTATAATTGATTATGAGGATTTGTTATGTGCTGATAAAGGTGAGTGGTATTAAAAATTAACCCTGTAGGTTTTGACATCATTGATAACAACACATAAATATCACGTATTCATAGAATCTTTCCAGTAGCGGGTTTTGTACCCGCAGGAGATGTGCCCAGAATTTGGGTGAATCCATAAACAAGAATAACGTGATATCATGGCAGAAGATGTAGTTGGCGAAGAAGAGGAAGAAGAATCGATGGAAACTTATCCCAGTATGTACAAGTACATAGAGAAAGCCTGGGAACAGCCGAAAGAAGGCTATCTGAAAGAGCTTCAGCGAAAAAGACTCAAACAGTGGAGAAGAGATGATAATTTTAAAAGAGTAGAGAGACCCACTAGACTAGACAAGGCTCGAAAATTGGGTTATAAGGCTAAACCGGGATTTGTAATAGCTCGAGCTAAAGTGAGAAGAGGAAACCTTAGAAAGAAAAGGCCGAGGGCTGGTAGAGGTCCTAAAAGGATGGGTGTCAAAAAGATCACGCCGAATAAAAACCTCCAGTGGATAGCTGAAGAAAGGACCTCAAGGCGATATCCGAATCTCAGAGTTCTCAATTCTTACTGGGTCGGGGAAGATGGCCGGAAGAAGTATTTTGAAGTGATAATGGTCGATCCTGATCATCCCTCGATAAAGAACGATCCAGATATTAATTGGATTTGTAAAAACGATCAGAAAGGTAGAGTTTTCCATGGAAAGACCTCTGCTGGTAAGAAAGCTAGAGGTATAAGGAGCAGAGGTAAAGGCGCGGAAAAATCTAGACCGTCAAAAGAGAAAACAGCCTGATGAAGTTCAGTAATCTAAGTCTTCAAAATCTGTAAAAGGCTCTTCTGGAGCTTTTTTTGGGTCTTTTATATATTCTAGATCTTCTTCTTTTATATTTTCCATAGGATACCTTTCATTGAGGATATTCTTTACCCTTTCCTTCAATTCATCCAAATTTTCTCCTTTGAGTGCGGATATCTTTAACCTTTCCGACCCCGTTCCGTCGAGGTCTGATTTGTTTTCTACTTCGATGAATGCGACATCGGGAAATTCACTTTTGATCTCCTCGTATAGTTCTTCTTGATCAATCATAGGATATCCGCAGGTCTCTGTGGGATCGAACATGAATATTATAAGATCGGCAAGACTTTCTAAAGCACTCACGGCCTGCCTCTCTATGTCGTTCCTATCGTCTTTCGGGCGGTCCAACAATCCGGGAGTGTCAAGGAGTTGACATTTTCTGTATCCCAGGAAAAAGTGACCTATCCCCACTTCTCTGGTTGTGAAGGGATACACGTCGACCTTTGGTTTCCCGCTAGATATCTGCGAAACCAATTCTGACTTGCCCACGTTTGGATAGCCCGCGACCACCACAGTTGGATGTTCGGGTCTTATATCCGGTAAAGAATTGAGTTTTCTTCTCGCTTCTTTGAGAAATTCAAGGTTTTCGTCTACTTGCTTCAAAAATGAATCGGTTCTTGCGTAAGCTTGTTTTCTTACCTGTTCGATCTCTTCCTCTTCGTCCAAAGAGACCACTTTTCTAGCCGCTTCCATCAAAGTTCTTTTACACCTTCTTTTGGCCCAGTTTATAGCTCCGAGTGATTTTTTGAGATCATCGACCCCGATGGTGATGTCTATTATATCAAAATAAAATTTTGGCAGAGTTTCTACTGAAGGAAATTCTTCCTCGTACCTACTGATGGTGTCCTCGATTATATGAGCTATTGTGTTCAATTTGACCGATGCGGTCTTTTTCTTCCTTTCCACCCGATCCTTAGATTCCTTTCTCTTCTTCGAAGCTCTACCGAAAGCTTTATCGAGTATCTGCTCGGCATTCATGATAGGGGTGATATTGAATTCCATATTCATTCCAAGTAAAGGGTGATGAATAAGCTTAACGGTCTCGGGATGTTTTACACTCTATCGAAGGAAATAGTTAAAAAGGAGTAGGTTTTACCACCGAATAGGTGCTCCAAATGGAAGAAGGAGATCTTATCTACGTGGATTACGATGTATGGGTAATGCCTGAAGACGAGGAAGGAGAGTTGACTCTGTTCGACACGACCGACGAAGAAAAGGCTAAAGAAGAAGAAATATTCGATGATGACGCGAACTATGGTCCTAGACCTGTCGTTATAGGTGGAGAGAATATTGCCGAAGGTTTCAGCGATGCATTGCTTGAAGCAGAACTCGATGACGAAGATTCTGTTGAAGTTCCGCCTGAAAAGGGGATCGGAAATAGGGACCCAGAAAAGATAGAACTATACAGCAGGCGAGAGATGGATAGAAGAGATATAGATCCTGTTGAGGGAAAACAGGTCGAGATAGATAATAGAAGAGGTCGCATCATTCAAGCTACCGCTGGAAGAGTTAGAATAGATTTCAATCATCCTCTAGCGGGTAAAACTCTGAAATATGATTTCAAGATAGTTGAAAAACCCGAAAGTGTTGAAGATCTAGCCGAAGCGATCTTGGAGATGGATTATCAAAAAGCCGATTTTGAAGTTGAAGAGACTGAAGACGGAATCGACATAGTTCTACCAGAACAGTGCAAATACGATCAGAATTGGTTTGTCGCGAAGTACAGGATCGTTGGGGACTTGAGAGAACATTTAGACGCGA
>CAYNOV010000047.1:3617-10043 GCA_964398905.1 uncultured Thermoplasmata archaeon | reverse complement strand
TATTCAAGAAAGACTTCATCCTATTTGTATTATTAATATTAGTTTGCCTTATACTTTTAAGTCACTTTTTCCTCCCATCGTTGGAACATCTCATTTTCTATATCGAGAGAATCTAGGATCTTTCCAACTATGAAGTCTACGAGATCATCTATAGATTTTGGATCATGATAAAAACCGGGCATCGCTGGAAGTATAACAGCACCTTCTGACGATAGTTCTTTCATCTTGTCTAACCATATAGTAGTCATCGGTGTTTCCCTTGGGACTAATACAAGTTTTCTGTTTTCCTTGAGAAAGACCGCCGCGGCCCTGGTGATCAAATTGTCGGAAACACCGCTAGCTATCTTTGAGAGGGAGGACATCGAACAGGGAACGATAGCCATAGCATCGTACAGGGAACTTCCCGAGGATGGAGGAGAATCCAGGTCGTCAGGATCATAGAATCTGTCGGCTTTGTCTTTTATTTCATCGATTTCGGTATTTGATTCCCTTTGAAGTAGATCTTTACCTGCTTCAGATATCACGAGATCCACATTTACTGACTCGTTAGAACTCAGAACTTTCAACAACTTCGTCCCATACCTCACTCCCGAGGCGCCGCTTATACATAGGAGTAGTCTCATAGTAATACAATTGGAACATGATATAATATGCTTATGGAAACTAGAATACGAAATCCATCTTTTTAAGGATCTTCGAGCTTTGCTTTAATATCAAAACTAAAAAAAGAAGTGCAAGATCCACTGTTAGTATGATCATCAACATCGATAGTATGATGTCTATTTCAACTAAAGAAAGAGGAACCGCTAAAAACAAAGTTGATAAAAAAAGACCGAGCATCACGGTTGAATACATCGTTATTATATCTGGAGCTCCTTTCGTAGATTCATTGAAGTTGGGAAATTTTACCGCAGCCCATATACCTATTCCAGACATAAGAAGTATCATCGTTAGAGACCCCATACCGGAAAGGAAAACGTAAGAAAAAGGATAATCGAGTATCAATGGTAAAGGCAGAGCTACTGCAGCGATGATGATAGGCGTCTGGATAATGATCGCGAGTGCTTTTCCCATAACTATATCTTCTAAACTCTTTGGAAGAGAACGAATGCACCAAAGTCTTTTTCCATCCCTGCTGAATAAATCCAGCGAAGGTATCAAAACGTGGATGACCGTAGCGATAAAAACGGTCATGGAAACAAAGGCCGGATAAAAATATTCATCCAAACCTAGGCCTATATTTGGTGTAGGACCCAATAGAAGATAAAAGAATCCAAGGCCTACGCCCATCAAAGTAACTACTATTATCGAGCTTTGTATCTGTTTTCGCCTGCATCTTCTGGTCAGCTCGACCTCGGCGATCACTCTGATATCCTTAGGTATGAGTTTCGGAAGCTTGATCATGCCCTTGCGAAGCGAGGAATTTTCGGAACTCTGACTGGTTCGAGTCCAAACTTCCCTGTACATCCATCTACATGAAAAAACAGAGATCAATAAGGTTCCAAAGACCATCAAGATCGTATAATAGATCATACTAGAGATCCTGATGTTAGAGTGTAGCAAGATCAATATCATCAATATTGAAAAGCCAGAAAAGATCGCATTAGTTAATTTCAGCCGCTTATCCATCATATGTATGAGTAAAGAGGAATTGAAGCCGAGGATAGGGGCTAAGATAACTAAAAGATATAGAAGTACGAAGAAATCCGAATCCACAGGTAATGTGATATTCCAGACCTTGACTACGAAAGAAACGACAGTCATCGCCACTCCGAACAGAAGTATGTTATAGAAAAATACTCTAGAAAATTTGCTGAAAAAAATAGAATCTGGTTTTATCGGAGAAGAGAAAAAGTGTTTTTGAGACTTGTCTCTCAAGCTTCCTTCTAATGTTTCAGTCGCCGATTTCGCCAAAAAGAAGAAAAATATCCCGAAGAGTACATTACCCTTGGAAGGTTCCAAAAGAAGATCATCCAAACCAGTTAAAAATTCGATGGTGGAAAGTACGAGCCAAAATCCTCCAAGTATCAATAAGATGAACCAGAAAGTCATGAAAGGATGCTCTTTGATGATCTGTTTAAGTCCTCTATAAGATCTCAATACGTCTGAAGAAAACAATTCAAGGAAGTCTTTAGGCGTGATTAACCACCTCGATGAAAACCTCTTCTAGCGAATCGGAGCCAGTTTTACTCTTTAATTCCTCGACAGTTCCTTCAGCAATCAATTCTCCTCTTTCGATTATACCTATCTTGTCCGCTATATCTTCCGCTACAGGTGTGATATGAGTACTCATCAATATACATTTATCTTCTGAAGCCAATTCCTTTATCCGTTTTTTGATATCTTGTGAGAATCTTGGATCCAAAGAACTCGTTGGTTCGTCAAATATAAGATTAGGTGGATCATTTATGACTGCATTAAGAAAAAGTATCTTCTGTTTCATACCTTTGGAGTAACTCCTTATCTCTTTATCGATATGCTCTTCGATCTCAAATTCTTCAGCATACCTTTTGAGCTTTTTCGAAATTTCGTTCTCTTCTACGTCTTTGAGAGATCCCATCATCTGAAGGAATTCCGAACCTGTCAATCTACCATATAATTCTGGTTGTTCGGGCATATACCCGAACTGCCCTCTCACTAAAGTTGTATCACGTGCTGACCTTCCATCGATCATCGCTCTCCCTGCTGTAGGTTCAAGAAGACCAACCAATATCTTTATCAGCGTAGTTTTTCCCGCCCCATTAGAGCCCAATAGTGAATAGATCTCCCCCCTATCTACTGTAAAATTCACACCTTTTAGGGCCTCGAAGGAGCCGTATGACTTCTTCAGATCTTTTATTTTTATCATCAGTTTCTAGAGTGTCTTATGAAACCACTGCACGGAACGATCTCAACTCCTTTTTTCTCCAATTCATCCAAGAATATGTTTAGACCTAGTGAATCACTCGCCATATGGCCTGCGATAACGTAATTTATGTGATTCTCTTCGACTTTTTCCCTGTGATCATCACTAAGATGCATACCTATTATGGTGCCGACTCCAGCTTCAGCCAATTTTTCATAGGAATCTTTACTCCCCTCTGTACCTCCGGTCATCTCGACGACGACTTTTCCAGCACGATTTTCTTTATTTCCCACTAGGAGGTCTGGACCTGCATTGAATTTTCTCGCTTCATGATACTCGGGGATGTCCTTCA
Source organism: uncultured Thermoplasmata archaeon (assembly GCA_964398905.1). Classification (GTDB taxonomy): domain Archaea; phylum Thermoplasmatota; class Thermoplasmata; order Halarchaeoplasmatales; family Halarchaeoplasmataceae; genus Natronoplasma. The sequence continues at coordinate 6,846 of CAYNOV010000047.1, read as the reverse complement.
AGAAATCCATAACATCTTCTACTTTTTTCAATTCTTCATCTTCGATTTTCTCTGTCAGGTATGATTCAACAAGGTTATCAGTAACTGTGTGTAGACACATCATAGGAACATCGAGCAGCTTGGCCGCATCTAGACTCTGGTTGTAATTAGCACCTTTGACTTTTCTTTCGACTTCTTTGATCCTTTCATTCATCATGCCTTCAGCTACGTTGATAGGGACACCCCATTCTTCGAGCATGTCTTTTTGCAGTTCCATTACTTCGTAGAGTGAAGCTAATCCGAGACCTCTTGGATGATGGCCGAGAACAAGGTCTATATTTTTCCCCTTCTCTGATAGACGATCAGCGAGAACTATTTCGCCGGTATCTATATTAATTCCTGTCAATATTCTCTCAACTTCCGCATCTAGATCACCATGGAGCAGTCTAGAGTCTTGGAAGGGATTTTTCATCCTCTGCTTATCGAAGACCTCTTTATCTTTGCCTTCCAATTCCTCGTATTTTTCTTCCGCTTCTTCCATCTTTTGTTTTAGCTCTTCTTCGCTTCTCACGTCACCCTCTATACCCATCTCGACCGCTAGTTCGTATATCTCTTCTAGTTTCATGGTATTCTGATGAATTAAGAAAAGGGGGAACTTATATTTCTTTGCATCTAGGGACATATCTAGATAAGAAAAAATATTTTGTATGTCTTCCTTAATCTGCCCTTGATGTTCAGGATATTCGATATCAAACTTAGAAAAGAAACGTTGAAAAATTATGTAGGACAGAGTTTTCTAGCTGCCTTAGTACTTTATCTTGGTCTTAATCTTCCAATTCTTGGAGAGGAGATCATTTTGGTCGCTGCTGCCGGATCTTCAGCTTTTGTGGTGTTCGCCATGCCTTCAAACACAACAGCAACTCCTCGAAGAGTGATAGGTAGTCATTTTATATGTGGTCTTATCGGTCTTGCTTTCCACTTTCTCTATCCTGCCTTCTTACCCTTTGAAATAGTAGTATCTCTTGCACTAGGTTTTTCTATCTTGGCAATGGTCTCTCTTTGGTTCGAGCATCCTCCTGCTGGAGGAACGGTACTATATTTCGTAGTCAACCCTCAGCTTGTTGCTTTTGTATCTTTGCTTTTACTGGTGAGTATAATGACAACATTATCTTATATACTCCGTCCCTATCTAAGGGATCTTGTTTGAATACCAAAACCCTTCTACTTTAACAAAGATTATATAAAGCCCATATTTAATTGAATTGTGATACTTTGAGCAACCAAGATGAAGATGAAGTAGTAAGGGTACCTTACCCTGATCGAAGCGAAGGACAGATGTTCGCCATAGCAGACAATATGCTGGGAGGAGCGAGAGTTCGAGTCGTGTGTGAAGACGGTAAATCACGGATGGGGAGGATACCCGGCAAATTGAAAAAAAGGATGTGGATAAGGGAGGACGACCTGTTGATAGTCGAGCCTTGGGATTTCCAAGATGAAAAATGCGATATAAAATACCGTTACACAAGAACTCAGGTCAATTACCTTAGAAAAAAGAATGATCTTCCGGACACCCTCGACGTGTTCTGATTGTTTGATTAGATATGGTGTGTTATCATGAAAAAAGATCTTCTTGATATCCTAAGATGCCCAAAATGTAAAGGTGAGCTTGGGCTGACTATCGAGGAAGGCTCTTCTGAAGAGATCGAAGAAGGTACTCTTCACTGTAAGAGTTGTGAAATAGACTATCCCATAGAAGATGGGATACCCAATATGCTTCCTCCTGAAGATTGAAACTTGATCTATCAGCGGTCCATGTAACTCTTTTGGATCTCTACGATCTCTTCACTGTTTTCAGCATCTCTGTAATCATCAAGCGGATTTCTGTTCATCTCGAGGAACTGTTCTCCCCAGTTAAATATCGAAAGGATCTCTTTAGCCTGATCCTCTTCACCTAATATGTAAAGCGCGGCGGCGATAGCTTCTACAGTCGTGAGCTGAAAAGGTTTTCCGTAATTTATCGGATTCACCGCGACAAGGTAAGGCAAGGCTCTTCCATTCTCGTATTCTGGTATTTTTTCTTCCGCCTCGGTCCATGTACAATCGATTGCTCTTATCCCACCAGCTTCAGCCTTTTTCCTATCTTCGGGGGAGATAGCCTTCTCAGAAAGCGGATTAAGATAGATACCGTCTTTCCCTAGATCTCTGTCATTCACGATCCTTTCAGCGAATTTTTTATCTATTAGTTTTCTCGCGGTACATTTATCGGGGTCGCATTCTCGGTAATCTAATATAGATATCTCCATATGTGGAGTTACTTTATACATCAGTAATAAATCATTCGAAAATTTTTTGAATAGAACTCTAAATTCACCCGCCTGATAAAGCAAGTATCAAATGAAAAAATATAAGAACAAGCTAATCCATAAAAGACCACCCGATGATGATGAATCCAAATCTGACGATCCTAAGAAGCCAAACGGCTTCATGCGGATGATGATTGATGGGCAGTCTGAGGGTACAAATCTTAAAAAGGAGATAATATGGTAACAGGCTTTGATTTACTTCATACGAACAAACCACTACAAAAGCACTGGATAAAGCGGTTTGTAGCTTACTTGATCGACTTTTTCGTTTCGTCTATCCTTGTTTACATAGTATTTTTCCTGCTCGCCGTCGGTCTACTTGAAGCTACTATGCTTCTTTACTTCCCGATGACCGCTGGTATGGTTCAAGTCTTCTATTCCGCTGGTCTGGAGTATAAAAGTAAAAGGACGCTCGGTAAAGCTATCATGGGGCTTGAAGTCGATACGTTAATCTATAAATTCAAGATGTCAGATGCTTTGATCAGAAATATCAGTAAACTTCATGGAGTATTAGTTCTCATCGATTGGATGATAGGGATGGCTAGTGAGGGCGATCCAAGACAGAGGTACCTTGACAGATTGTCCGATACTACTGTCAAAGCTCATGAAGAACCGCTTCATTTTAGGGAGTACATCGAAGATCATCTTTTCTATCACCATAAAAAGGAGAAAGAGGAAGAAGAGGGCATAGCTCAACATGCAGGAGAAGATGAAACGAGGAAATGTCGTGAATGCGGTGGGGATCTTAAAGACATAGGTGAAGGCAAATCGAGATGTAGAAACTGTGGGCGGATACAATAGAAAATGTACATAGCTGTGGATGATACGGATTCTAGAGAAGGGATGTGCACGACCTTTTTAGCAACCGAATTGATAAAAGAGTTCGA
>CAYNOV010000047.1:0-3517 GCA_964398905.1 uncultured Thermoplasmata archaeon | reverse complement strand
CGGGTCGAAGAACTCCTGAAGATCTATACCATAAAGCGGTTAAAGGGATCGTTGAATTGGATGAGGTTTTAGACATCCTTGAACAAAAAAATTACCTGTATCAAGGATATGAAGAAAAAAGAGGATTGATAGGTGCGGCTGCGGCTCTAGCCTGGCGGCCTAAAGATTTTACTTATGAACTTTTAACATATCGTGAAAAGGAAAGATGGGGTGAACCCAGAGATATAGATGAAACCTCTGTTAAAATATTAGATGAAAATCTCAAAAGGTCTTTTGATAGTTATGATCACCAGGAAGAAAAGCAGGCTATTGCTCCCAGTTCACCTTGTCCTGTACTATATGGGGTTAGAGGCGAGGATCCGAAAGAACTTCAAGAGGCATTACAGCTCGTTGGAAGCGAACCAGTAGAAAGATGGGTCACTTTTTTAACGAATCAGGGTACTGACGATCATATTCAAACAATGAATTTATCCGATGTTGAAGCTTGGTCTTCTGTAAGGATCGAGGGCGAAGTATGTTCAGAGCCCCATCCTATAGAGGGAGGTCACGTCCTATTCAAGATCGATGACGGCACAGACGAGATAACCGCGGCAGCTTATGAACCTACCAAAAAATTCAGAGATACAGTCAAAGAGCTTATCATAGGGGATAAGATAGAACTTTGGGGCGGTATAAGGAAAGGGCCGAGATCTCTAAATATCGAGAAGATGAGAGTGATCGATCTCCAGGACAAGATCGTCAAGATCAATAACCCCGAATGTCCAGAATGTGGAAAAAACATGTCTTCGATGGGAAAAAACGCTGGGTATAGATGCAAAAGATGCAGAGTCAAAGCCGATGAAGATCAGGCGGTCAGAAAAAAAGTAGAAAGGGAGATCAGTGAAAAATGGTATGAGGTACCGGTAGTGGCTAGGAGACATCTATCCAAGCCTCTCAAAAGGATGGATTAGAAGAAAAGAGGTTTTTAGTTCACTCTGGATAGTATTCATCGATGAATTTTTGATCTATCCTCTTCAATTCTTTCTTGGGTATTATAGTCAAAAGTTCCCAGGCAATCTCCAATGTCTCCTCGATACTTCTATCTTCTTCAACACCTTGATCTATGAAACGTTCTTCGAACTCCTCTGCAAATTCAAGGTAGAGTTTATCTCTATCGCTCAATGCTTCTTCACCCACAACGGCTACAAGATCACGAAGGTCGAGACCTTCGGCATAGGCCGCATAAAGCTGATTACTCACATCGGAATGATCCTCTCTAGTCCTTTCTTCACCGATACCTTGTTCCATCAATCTCGATAGGCTCTCACCCGGTGTTATAGGTGGTCTTATACCTTTTCTGTGCAATTCTCTCGAAAAGACCAACTGTCCCTCAGTGATATATCCTGTAAGATCGGGTATAGGATGAGTTATGTCATCGTCTGGCATGGTCAATATCGGGATCATCGTTATAGAGCCTTCTCTGTTCAAAATCCTTCCGGCTCTCTCGTAGATACTCGCTAAGTCGGTGTACATGTAGCCAGGATAACCTCTCCTTCCGGGAACTTCTTCTCTAGCTGCTGCGATCTCTCTCAAAGCCTCACAATAGTTTGTCATGTCGGTTAGAATGACTAAGACCTGCATCTCCTCTTCAAAAGCGAGGTATTCTGCCGCTGTGAGAGCCATCCTAGGGATAACGATCCTTTCGATCGCGGGATCATCGGCTAGATTCAAAAACAATACTGATCTTTCCAATGCACCAGTCCTTTCGAAGTCATTACGGAAGAAATTAGCCTCCTCTGCGGTAATACCCATAGCGCAGAAAACAACCGCGAACTCTTCTTCCTCACCTAGAACTTCAGACTGCCTAGCGATCTGAGCAGCCACACTGTTGTGCGGTAATCCTGAGGCGCTGAAAATGGGTAATTTCTGTCCCCTAACTAGAGTCAACATACCATCTATCGTGGAGATACCGGTTTGTATGAACTCTCTTGGAAATTCTCTAGCTGAAGGATTTATAGGATCTCCATTTATGTTTCTTCTCTCATCGGGGATGATATCAGGACTTCCGTCAATAGGCTCTCCGATCCCGTTGAAGACCCTGCCTAGAAGTTCCCTAGAAACTCCGAACTTCATGACTTCGCCGGTGAACTGTACACTAGTGTCTTTGGTGTCCAAACCTCTAGTTCCCGCGAAAACTTGCAGAACCGCTCGATCGGTGCCAGCTTCAAGCACCTGTCCCAAACGTTCTTCACCACTTGGTAATTTGACCTTTGCTATCTCGTCATAGGCTACATCACTGATGCCTTCAACGACCATCAGTGGTCCAGAGACTTCAGTGACATTTTGATACTCCGTCCTTTTTGAAATATCGTCCACCATATCTATCCCTCCTCCAAAGCTTCTTCATCAGTTTCGATCTCCTCTTCAATTGGTGATTCAAGCTCTAGTGAATCTTCTATCTCTTTGAATTCTTCGTTCATACTGATCTCTATATTGCTTGATTTTTCTTCCCATTCATCTGACGGTATGTTAGACATCCTGCTAATATCTTCCAGAATGTCCATCTTCGCAAGTTCGTCAACTGAAACCCCTTCTTCGATAGCTTGGAGCCCGGTTTCGTGGAACCTCATGATCAACTGGAGCATCCTGAACTGTTTTTCAGGGGCACAGAAAGTATCTATATCGTGGAAGGCGTTCTGCTGCAGGAAATCTTCTCGCACCATCCTAGCAGCTTGAAGTGCGAACTGATCTGATGGTGGAAGTGCATCTGGACCTACTAGTTGAACGATCTCTTCTAATTCAGACTCCTTTTCAAGTAGACGCATCGTCTCTCTCCTAAGGTCCTGCCAATTTTCATTGACATTCTTATCCCACCAATCACCGACCTGATCGAGGTATAATGAATATGAAGTTAGCCAATCGACAGCAGGGAAATGACGTCTGTTCTTAAGCTCAGTATCTAGTGCCCAGAAGACCTGTACTATCCTAAGAGTGTTCTGAGTCACTGGCTCAGAGAAATCTCCACCTGAAGGACTTACAGCGCCGATGACCGATACCGAACCTTCCCTATCACCGTACAACTCACAGATACCCGCTCTCTCATAAAATGATGCGAGTTCAGAAGCAAGATAAGCTGGAAATCCTTCTTCTCCGGGCATCTCTTCCAATCGGCCAGAGATTTCCCGCAAAGCTTCTGCCCATCGTGAAGTGGAGTCAGCCATGAGAGCGACGTTATAACCCATATCTCTATAATATTCAGCTATAGTTATACCGGAGAAAACGGAAGCTTCTCTCGCAGCGACTGGCATGTTACTGGTGTTGGCTATCAGTACTGTTCGCTTCATCAGTGGCTCTCCTGTCCATGGATCTTCCAACTCAGGAAAATCTCTCAGAACTTCAGTCATCTCGTTGCCTCTCTCACCGCATCCGACGTAAACAACTATATCCGCATCACTCCATTTAGCCAATTGATGCTGGATCACGGTATTGTGGAGGATCATGGGTGCATTACCGCCAACGAAGTTATGAGTTTCTGGTA
>CAYNOV010000046.1:0-10274 GCA_964398905.1 uncultured Thermoplasmata archaeon | reverse complement strand
ATGATCGAGGAAGGATACGACCTTGTTTTGACACATGGTAATGGACCTCAAGTAGGGAACATACTCCTTCAAAACGAGATTGCATCCGATGTAGTACCAGTCATGCCTTTGGATGTATGTGGTGCTCAATCACAGGGTCAGATCGGATATATGTTCCAGCAGACTTTGAAAAATGAACTGAAAGAAAGGGGCATCGATCGCGATATAACGAGTTTAGTTACACAAGTGGAAGTAAATGAAGATGATCCCGCCTTTGAGAAGCCCACTAAATTTGTAGGACCTACTTATACGGAAGAAGAAGCTGAAAAGCTGAGAAAAGAAAAGGATTGGATCATCAAAGAGACATCTTCCGGAAGTTATAGGCGTGTAGTTCCTTCTCCTGAGCCAAAGAGGATAGTCGAATCTGAGATAATAAAAGATCTAGTATTCAGTGGTGAAGATAGCTATATCGTCATATCTGCCGGAGGCGGTGGAGTACCTGTGATCAGTAAGAAAAGGAGATTAAAAGGGGTTGAAGGAGTCATAGACAAAGACAGAGCTAGTGCAGTTCTCGCCGACGATATAAACGAAGATTTCTTCATCATGTTAACAAATGTTGAGAAGGTCTACCTGAACTTCGGTGAAGAGGATGAAGAAGAGATAGATTCCATGACGGTTTCTGAAGCTAAAGAGTATCTCAAGGATGGCCAGTTCCCCCCTGGAAGTATGGGACCGAAGATCGAAGCATCTATCTACTTTCTAGAAGATGGAGGTGAGAAAGTGCTTATTACAGATCCCGTGAACCTGTCTGAGGCTCTTGAAGGTGAGACTGGCACTTACATATATCCTGATTGAAAATAGGTGATTCTTCGGTGTGAGATATCACCATAAAAGATATTTAAATTGAGGTCCATTTAGAGAAGGACAGATGAACTGTCAGGATGATTATAGTACAACTTACGAGAGGTCTCTCGAAGAACCAGAAATATTTTGGAGTAGCCACGCTAGAAAGATATCTTGGTATAAAGATTGGAAAGACGTTCTAGAACTTTCGGATGAAGGTCTAGCTACCTGGTTTAGGGGTGGGAAGCTGAACACCTGTTACAATGCGGTGGACCGTCATTTGGGAAGTGAAGATAGGACTGCTCTGATATATGAGAGTCCTGTAACCGATACGATCCAAAATTTTTCTTATTCAGATCTCCAGAAGAGGATATCGAAAATAGCTGGTTTTCTCAAAAATTTGGGAGTGCAAAAAGGAGATACAGTCGTTATCTACATGCCTATGATACCGGAGGCGGTGATGGCTATGCTTGCATGTGCAAGGATAGGTGCTATCCATTCGGTCGTATTCGGCGGCTTTGCCGCTAAAGAATTGTCGATACGTATCAACGAGTTAGAACCGAAGGTGGTATTGTCGGCTTCCTGCGGTATCGAACCTGATAAACTCGTCCATTACAAACCGCTGTTGGATAAAGCGATAGAATTGGCAGATGTTTCTCCTGAGAACTGCGTGATATACCAACGGGAGGAATCTAAAGCCCCTCTTATCAAGGATCGCGACTTGCCTTGGCGTGAACTTGAAGATCAGGCGAAATCTGTTCCTTGTACTCCTGTTGATTCAGAACACCCTTTATATGTATTGTACACTTCAGGCACCACTGGAGAACCTAGAGGTGTAGTGAGAGATAACGGTGGTCATGCCGTAGCTCTAGATTGGAGCATGAAACACATATATGGTGTTGGTCTAGGAGATGTTTTTTGGGCCGCTACTGATATAGGTTGGGTTGCCGGACATTCCTATATCGTATATGGACCTCTGATCAGAGGTGCCACTACAGTTCTTTACGAGGGTAAACCCGTTGGAACTCCGGATCCTGGTATGTTTTGGAGGGTCATCTCTAGGAATGAGGTCAAAGTATTATCTACAGCACCTGCTGTGATGAGAGCTATAAAAAGAGAAGATTTTGATGGAGAGTTCTTCCGTAAAGGTCTTGTTTCATCACTCGACTCTGTTTTTTTAGCTGGGGAAAGGACGGATATGGATACATATCGGTGGTTGAGCGAACTGCTTGAAATTCCTATCATCGATCATTGGTGGCAGACCGAGACCGGTTGGCCCTCTATCAGTAATTTTAGAGGGATGAATCCGTTATCTGAGAAGGAGGGTTCAGTGACAAAACCCGTTCCTGGATATGATATAACGATACTCGATTTCGACAGCGGTCAGGAACTATCTTTTGAGGAAGAGGGTCTTTTAGCCGTAAAAACACCTCTTCCCCCTGGGACGTTTATCGATATCTGGGGTGAAAATGAGGATGTCGAGGAGATCTACTTCGATGAGGACTTTGATCATTATATAACGGGTGATTCGGCTTATATCGACGAAGACGGCTATGTCTTCATAACCGGCAGAGTCGATGATATCATAAACGTTGCCGGACACCGATTATCTACACGTAGTATGGAAGATGCGGTGATTAAACATCAAGCGGTAACAGAATGTGCTGTTGTAGGGGTCCATGACGATCTGAAGGGTGAAGTCCCTCTCGGATTTATCGTTCTCAGATCAGATTTTGATGAGGATGTTGTGGTGGAAGAGGTGAAAACCTTAGTGAGAGAAGAAGTCGGACCTGTCGCATCTTTCAAGAAAGTTGTCGTGGTCGAAGGTTTACCGAAGACTCGATCAGGAAAAGTATTGAGAAGAACTATGAAGAAGATAGTGAACGATAAAGATTATGATGTGCCTGCAACTATCAAAAACGAAGAAAAACTGAAGGAAATCGAAGAAAGTTTAAGGGAGTAAATTGAATTTGAAGAGGTTTGACAAAAAAACGAAAAAGATATATAACTAATTTAGCATATACTGATGACCTCCCAAAGAGATAACTGGAGGTAGATTAACATGGACGCGGCGCCATTGATAGTATATGTATCGTTGGGCTTCGTTCAAGTTTTGATAGCGATCTACATGGGCTACAAGATAGTAAAAAGAGAAGAGAAGAAAGAAAAGTCTAGAGGTGAACTATAGATGTACTGGGGATTGTCTCTTTCTGCTTGGGTCGTTGTAATATTATATATAGCTATAGTGACTGGCATCGGACTCTACGCAGGCCTTTTCAAACCGATGAAGAGATTTATCCATTATGTCGTAGCGGACAGAGAGATCGGAGGAGTGATTTCTGGTGTAAGTGCCACAGCTACAACCGCCAGTGCTTGGGCTTGGTTCGGTCTAGCCGGTTGGGGATTTGTAGCAGGTTTTCCAGCCCTTTTCTATCCGATGATATTCATCCTAGCGAATTTTCTGTTATGGGGTTGGATAGCTAGTCCACTAAGGGAACAATCAGAAAAAATCAATTCTTTCACCATAATAGATCATTTCAAAAAGATAGCCGGCGATAAAACTGGTATACTAGCACTTCTCGGAGGTATGGTGGTGCTCATCTTCGCCATGACATATGTAGGTTCACAACTGCTCGCCTTTGGAACTATGGGAGAATACATAGGTTGGGGTCAAAATGCCCCTCTCTTGTTCATGGCGATATTCACGATCGCATACACCTTTGTAGGTGGCTTCCGTGGTATCGCTTGGAACGACATGTTCGAAGGAATGGTGATGATGCTCACCATGATCGGACTTACAGCGTTCGCTATTTACGAAGTAGGTGGATTCAGTGCATTTGTCAGTGGAGTGACTGATGTAGGACCAGCTTATGGCGGCTGGGTGACCGTCGCTGCCGGTACCACCGCGATAGGTCTCGGTTTCACGATGTTGGGACAGCCACACACTATTCAGAGACTTATAGCTATAAAGGACCAAAAAAGTATAGGTTATGCACTACCGTCAGCGATAACTTTCTCATTCATCAGAAACACCCTGCCTATACTTACAGGTATATCTGCAAGGCTAGTCTTCGGTGAAGCGGGACTTCCTTTAGGTGATCCAGAACTTTCTTTCTTGGCCTTCGCTGAACTACTACATCCTATCGTCCTAGGCTTCTTGATAATATCGGTGATGGCGGCTATCATGTCTACTGTCGATAGCTTCCTGTTACAGGGAGCAGCTACCTTCAACAGGAATGTGCTTGAGAACTTCTTCAATGTGGACCTTAAAGAGAAGAATTGGGTGACCTTGAATCGGATAACAGTGATTACGATAGGTGCCATAGGTGCACTCATCGCATATGCTTGGCCAGGAACTATATTTGATCTGGTCCTTTATGGATTCGGTGGACTTGGTTCTGCATTTGGACCACCATTGGTAGCGATGACCTTCAAATGGAAATATTTGAACAAATATGCCGTCGGCACCTCCTACATAGTCGGCCTAGCGACTACAGTGTTGTTTGTCCATAACCCAGTAGGCGATTTAGATCACACGCTGCTCTCTTTCCTTTCAGCAGCGATACTGATGATAGTAGTCGGACTAGCGACCGGAGAAAGAAAAGAGTAAAACTCTTTCATTCTCTTTTTTTATAATCTCTGAAAAGCTTTTTACATATTTGAATCATAGATGATATCGTAGTTCGATTCAGTATTGGAGAAAAGGTCGTAGATGTTTTGGAAGAGAGTAGTTGAATTCAATTTTTTTAATTGTACGTCTCTGTTTATATGGTGTTTTTCTAAGCGAGAGAAGGAGAGGTCTTCTACCATAATTAACACTTTATAGTATCATTTAGTATCACCACTCATGTCGAAAACAGGTGTAGTCCTTTTCTCTCACGGCAGCAAAAGAGAGCAGTCTAATAGAGCCTTTAGAGAACTTGTAGAGGAGATCGAGATCGAGGGCGTGGCGGAGATTGGCCACGCTTTCCTGGAATTCACTGAACCCGGACTTGTAGATGCTGCGGAGGAGATGATCTCTGAAGGAGCGGATAAAATAGTCATAGTTCCCGTCTTTTTGTTTCCGGGAAAACACGTATGGGATGATCTGCCGGGACTTGTTGAGGAACTGAAAGAAGAACATGAAGAAGTCGAATTCGTGATCACGGACCTGTTGTCCTCTCATCCAAAATTCAAAGGATTGATAGAAGAGAGGATAGCTGAGGGCCTAGAGAAGTTTCGGTGATCAGCAAACAATTTCTAAAATATGTTAACTGTGATTAACGTGTTTTAAGAAAATATGTTAACTGTGATCAACTTTCTTCGAGGATATGAGCGATCATTCTTTCCTTGAACAACAAGAAGTAATAGGAAGGTATCTTGAAGATACGTCCCCCATCTATTTCAAATGTATCTTTGGTCAAGATCAAACCTGCATTTAGCTCTTCTTTGTTCATAAAATCAATTAAATTTTTTTCATCACTGTTTTTGATATTTTTCTTATATTTGATCTCTACAGGTAATATCGATCCGTCCCGCCTGATCAGGGCATCGACTTCTTTTTGCTGACGTCTATGGAAAAATTCTATGTTCAACTCGTTTATTATGTGATTTTCGACTAATCTACCTATATTCTCTCTTGAGCTTTTCAGTGTATTTACTATACAAGGATGAGAAAAATATACTTTTTTTAATTTTTTTGCTGAAGTGATAAAACTGCCTGAATAATTGTAGATCAGCTTTAGTAAAAAGGAATTCTCAAGATAAAATATGTACTTAGATATGGTCTGTCTAGTTCTTGAAAGGTCGGAGGCTAAAGATTCAAATCTCAGAAGCATACCGGGTCTTTCAGCTATTATTCTGAGTAATTCCTCTATAACACTAGGATCTTCTATATCGTAATTTGCAGGTATATCCTTGTAGATGACCTGATCTATCAAACTAGATCTTATGTATTTTTTAGTGACCTCTTCGTCCATATTTATCGTCTCTGGTAAACCGTGAAAATTGACGAAGCGATGAAAATCCGTTATATATCTGTCTTCTTCAAGCCGGGTTTCTTTATAACACTTTTCTACACTAGTGAACTTAGGATAGGATATAGAATTTAGTTTTAGATATTCTCTAAATGTTAGTGGTGGTAGTTTACTGATATAATTTCTTCCAGCCAAAGTTTCTTTGCCGTTCTTCTTCAAAGTCAAACTAGAAGAACCTGATAAGATAAATTTGATAGGTAAATTTCTATCATAGATTAATTTTATCTTGTTTTGCCAATCATCTAATTTTTGAATTTCGTCTAAGAATAGATAGCTTTGTTTTGATATCTCCTCTTCCATGACGATCTCTTGTTTGTAGGTTTGGAGAATTTCTTTGATGGAACTTACTTTTTTATCGAAACTAAAATACATTATTCGTTTTTCTGGAACTCCTCCATTTAAAAGATGATCTATGAGCTGGTACATCAGAGTAGTTTTTCCGGTCCTTCTCAAACCGATGATAGAGACGATTTGTTTGTTCGAAAGTAGATTTTGGATCTCTTTATAGAGCTCTCTTTTTTTATCCTCTAAGAGACGCAAGGGTACCTGACCGGAAGACCACCATGGATTGAAATCTATCAGTTCCGAAGCTTTCATGCTTCTGTTAACTGTTCTTCAAATATATTAAATTTATGTTAACTGTGATTAACGTGTTTTAAGGAAATATGTTAACTGTGATCAACGTTTTTTGTTAAGTTTCGATCGATAATTTTTCTTTGAATTCTTCGGCGTTCTTTTGATGCTTTTTTAATGTGGTTTCATCCATCCTGTCCAGATGAGAAGTCATGATCTTCATCCTGGGTATGTTTTCTATCTTCTCTCTGTGTTTTTTTATGAAACTCCAGTAGAGACCGTCCCATGCGTCTTTCCATTCTCCTTTATCGTAGTTGGACATCTTTTCGATATAGTTTGACGAAGATATGTAAGGCTTGGTCATCATCTCGGTATAGCTGTACTGGCTCATACCGTAGACGTTCGGAGTCATCACCCAGTCGTAGCTGTCGATGAACATCTCCATGAACCACCGGTAGACCTGGTCCGGATCTATCTCCAGTAAAAGCATCGGATTTCCCAGGACCATCAGTCTTTCTATATGGTGGGTGTATGCATTGTTCTTCACCCTTTTTACAGATTCATCTATCGGTGGGATGGAAGTGGTTGCGCTGTAAAATCCGTCCGGAAGTTCTTTTTCGTTGTTCCAGAAGTCGTGATCTTTCATATCGGGTTCTAGATGGTATAGAGCTCTTACGAACTCCCTCCATCCAATAATCTGTCTGATGAATCCCTCGACGGAATTCAGGGGAAAGTCCTCTTCCTCGTGCTTTTCTATCGTTTTGTTTACAACTTCTTCGGGTGTGATAAGTCCGATGTTGAGTGAAGGAGAAATTATAGAATGGTATCCGTAAGTTAGGTCTTTGTCGATAGCGTCCTGGTATCTGCCGAAGTTCTCCAATCTGTTCTCCAGGAAATCTTCCAGGTTCTCGAGAGCCTGTTCCCGCTTGATAGGATAGATGAATTCTGTGAGACTTCCTGGATTATTTGGGAAGTTTTGCTCGACGTATCGTTTTGCCTCTTCTATCTTTTCCGAGTGAAATTCAGGGATGTTCGGCGGTTCGTGATCCTTCGGCATCTTCTCTCGATTTTCCGGATCGAAACTCCACTTCCCGCCTTCCGGTTTTCCTTCTTCATCGATCATCACTTCCAGTCTTTTTCTCTGTGCTTTGTAATACTGGAGATGTGAGTAATCGTTTTTTTGAAAGTAATCTCTGTTCCACTCCATGCTTGTAAGGAACATCGGGGAATTTTGTGTATTCAGTTCGGTATTATGTTCCTCCGCAGTTCGTTCGATCCAGTTTCTCAACTCGTGATCTTCCGGGCGATAGATTTTGAGCTTTTGTTTGTTCCTGAACGGTCTTTCTAGATCATCGTCGAATTCGATGTACTCTCTCGTGTTCATTTTTCCTTCGAACTCTTTCATCGAAGCTCTATGGAGCAGTAATTTTTGCTTGTGAAAGTTGAAATCGGTGAAAAAACGAGGATGTTCTAGCAGAATCATGTCTTTTTCATATCTTTTGTGAAACAGTTGATGCGGAAAGATCAGCCATGTCATGGATCTAGTTACCTCCAATTTTATCAATGGAGATTCTGTTTAATTATGTTTACCGAAATTCGTAAGAATTTGAAGAAGGATATCGAAATCCTTTTGAAAAATAGATTTCATGATGGAAAGAACTAATTATTCGGAGTATCTATATTTACAGTCTGTTGAAGGGTTGAGACTTTGTATAGTTGGGCTTTGATGTGATAGATATGAAGTTGAATGGGAAGACCGCATTGGTGACTGGAGCTAATTCTGGTATAGGTAGAGCTACCTCAGAAAAATTAGCAGAGAGAGGTGCTCGGGTCGTTCTTCTCTGTAGGAATGAAGAAAGATGTGAGACCGCCAAGAAAAAGATAAAAGAAGATACCGGAAACGAGGAAATATTTTCTCTTCTCTGCGATCTTTCCTTGATGAGTTCCGTAAGAAGTGCTGTTGAAGAATTCAAGGACAGCTTCGATAGTTTGGACATACTGGTGAATAATGCCGGATCGATATCCTCCAGTAGAGAGATAACCGAAGAGGGTAACGAAAAGACATTTGCTACCAATTATCTCGGACATTTCTTGCTCACATATCTTTTGATAGAGTTGATGAAGAAAGGGTCTACTGGAAAGATAATAAATGTTTCTTCTGGAGTCCATACAAGAGGAAAATTGGATTTTGATGACCTTCAGGGTAAAGATTCCAAGTCATTCAGCGGCTGGAGAGCGTATAACAACAGCAAATTGGCCCAGATCATGTTCACTTACACTCTAGCGAAAAAACTCGAAGGTGATTCTATTTCAGTTCTGAGTTACAATCCTGGAGCTGTAGCTTCGAATTTTGGAAGTGAAACGACGTTCACGAAAGTATTCTACAAACTGTTTTCATTCATGATGAGAGGTCCCGATGAAGCTGGAGATGAGATAGTCGAGTTGATCACGAATCACGATGGAGAAACAGGTAAGTACTTTTCTAAGGGTGAGGAAAAAGACTCTTCTCCTGGATCCTACGACGTGAAGAAGCAGAAGATGCTTTGGAAAGAGAGTAAACGTTTGGTCGGATTAGATTGAGATGGAAATATAGAAAGGGAAAAGATTTTGCTAGCTGTTTTTATCTTACTGATCGTTTTTTATTGTAGCTAACGATAGCTGCGAGTACTGCGATCAACAATATCACAATCGTGAATCCCGGCATAGGATCATCATCTTCTTCGAAGTTAGCGGTCAATTCCATATCTTCTTCCAAAGTGATAGTTATCTGTTCTCCCGTTTCATCAGTACCTGTCCAATCGACGAACTCCCATCCTTCTTCTGCTTCTGCTGTTAGCGTCACATCCGTATCAACTGCGATGTTGAAGGTATCCGAGTCTTCAACCACCTCTGTATTATCGTTCCACTCCACTGTAACAGTGCCCTCTCCTTCTATATTTACCGTCAGTTCATACGTCTCGTCTTCATCGTAGACCTCTACCTCGATGGTCCGTTCGTGTATTGTTTCTTCATCCCCGTCGGAGACGAACAAGATAACTTCGTATGTCGAAGGATACCATGCCTCAGGATGAGGATCGTAAACATGCTCGATCACTCCACTTTCGCCTGCAGGCACGGTTTCACTCCATGAATGTATCTCTTCCCCGTCCTCTACTACTCTCACAGCCATATTTGCTTCTTCGCCTACCATGTTGTTGGTAACTTCAGCGTAGATCACCAATTCCTCCTCAAGTCCGACTCGCACGAAGTCATCTTCACCGTTGACCGTGAATTCATCCACTACTACGTCTTCCAAATCATCTTCCACTTCAAATGTATCCGAGCCAGAACCATCTATGTTGCAATAGGCGGTCGCCTCTATAGTACTGCCCGGTTCCGCCACGAGATCGTAGGTATACTCAAAACTAGTGTCGTCGGGCTGTTCATCATATTCCTCATCTATCTCCGTTTCACCGTTCACTTCTACCACAACATTGTAGATGTAGTGGCTCTGCGGATCATCCACCGAATGAGTGATAGAGACGGTCAATTCTTCCTCTTCGATATCGTAGTCTATACTGACATCACTGGGCGAGTGGGCTTCTACAGTTGCTGGAATAAATAGTATCGTTAGGCTTGCTAGGATCAACAATGCGGCTATTCCTAGACTTATCTTCTTTTTGATCACACCTTCCACCCTGTTGTAAATGATGAAAAAGGAGTTATAAGTTATTTTAGGTGATCTCGACTCAATAATGACCTAGCAGTCCTCTTCGTTTGGCTGTCTTCTCCATGAGTCCGAAAACGAACAACCCACCGATAAGATATGCGAAGGAATTGACGATCAGTATCGAATATTCGAACATCGTGAAATCGAGTAAAGTG
>CAYNOV010000045.1:0-10497 GCA_964398905.1 uncultured Thermoplasmata archaeon | reverse complement strand
CTTCGAACAATCCTGAATATCAATTGGAATTTGATGTGGAGATACCTCTGCCAGATTTGAATATTGTCGATCTGACAGTAGATGGAGAGACTGAACCCGATGATCTTGTGGTCAACAGAAGCGTTGAGATAAACTTGACCGTGAGCAATGATGGTGATCAAGGTGTAGATGATGTACTGGTCGAGTTCAGATTAGATGGTGAGGAGATCGATGAGGATTGGACTCAATCAATCGATATAAGTGCAGGGGAAGAGGTATCTATCGCTTTCGATTGGACGCCTGAAGAGGAACATATCGGAACTAAGACATTGACCGCTGAAGTCGATCCATACGATGAAGTCGAAGAAAGGGACAAAGAGGATCAGTCCGCTTATATAGACCTGAATATAAATGAAAGGCCCAACCTTACAGTAGAAGAAATATTATTGGAAGGCACCTTCGCCGAAGGTGGTGAAGTCAAAGTAGGCGAGGAAGTTCAAGTCTCTGCTGAAGTCGCGAATATCGGTGGAACATCTGCTCAAAACGTCGAAGTCGTAATCTTTGATCATGAGGACGAAGTGTTGGGCACTTATACCATCGAGGAATTGATCGATGGAGATAGTATTCAAACAGGATCATTTACTTGGGACATCCCCGATGATCCTGGAGAATATACATTATCGGCCGAAGTCGATCCACAAGGAGAGATAGACGAGAGCGACGAGACCAATAATGTCGGTTATAGAGATGTCGATGTTCTCTCTGAACAGGACGTCCAGATAGAGAGCTTTGATGTGATATTTGATTCTGAAGATGATGAGGTTTTCGTAGGGCAGGAAGTCTCGATCGAAGTCACCGTCGAAAATGTCGGTGAGTGGGAGTCGAATGAGATCGAGATATACTTCTATTTAGATCACGGAGAAGATACCGAGGAATACATAGGACCTGAACCACCTTTGATGATAGGAACCTTATCAGGCGGCGAGGTCAGCGATACTCATACCTTGGAATGGACTGCGGATATACACGAAGATTATGATCACGATCCTAGGCAAGATAGGGAAATAATGGTCTCTGTGAGAGAAATAGGTGAAGATCATTCTGATGAGGCCTCCTATGATTTCACCGTTAGGAGAGAGATAGACCTCGATCTACATACGTTCTCTATCGAACCCGTCGAAGTCACTGAAGGTGAAACCGTAGTGGTTACAGCAACCGTTGAGAACATTGGTTCATTTGATATAGATGATATCATAGTTGAACTCTATGTGGATGGTGAATCTCCAGAAGATATAGAAGAGACTCAGATACAGACTTTAGCTATAGGTGAGAGCAGGGATATCGAATTCGAATGGACAGCCGAACTTGGAGATCTAGAACCTGGTGATGAAGGATTCGTTGATAGATATCTTGAAATCAGGATCTCGGAGGCAAGTCCGGACCTAACTGTAGAGGCTCCATCAGAGTATGGACCTGTACGTGTTTGGTCACAACCAGATCTAGAGATAGACGAGTATAGATTATTCAGAGAAGGAGATGAGATCGATACTGAAGGTGGATTCGATTTAGAAGAGATGGATACACTCAGAATAGAGGTACACATAACAAATACCGGAGGAACTCCGATCGATGGCGCCGTTGTAGAGGCTTTCTTCCCTGATGAAACAGAGGAAAGCGAGACTTTGGCCGTGGAAGCCGGCGAAACTGTGAATGTCTCATTCGAATGGATAGTTACTGAGACTCAATCTGAGATATTGATCCTTGTTAATCCTACCGTCGATGACGATGTTGAACCTTATGATGAAGCGGTTATAGATAATTTTGAGGTCGAACCCATGGAAGTCGAGCTAGTCGATTTCAATATCCCTGAAGATCCTGAACCAGGAGAAACTTATATCGTAGAAGGAACACTCAGACGAGAATCCGACGAGAAATATCTTGTCAGTGGTATGGAAGTTACCATAGTCATAGAAGACGAAGATGGAGAGGAGATTACTAGTGGTGTTGCAAGCGTAGAAGAAGAAGGTTATTTCAGCACTCCAATTCAAATACCAGATGAAGGTGGAGATTACAACATCGTGTTCGAAGTCCAAAATGCTGAGAGAAGCAGTTTCCGCAATCCGATGTCGGTAGAGACCGAAGCTCTTGAAATCGCAGGGTTGCCCTGGTGGTTGTTCTTAGTCATAGCCGCAATCGCAGTTGGTGGAGCTGGCTCAGTACTCGCATACACCAAGTTCTTTGGTGAAGCTGAGATGGTCGAATGTGGTAACTGTGGAGCAACGATCTCAGCAGATGCCACGGCTTGTCCGAAATGTGGCGTTGAATTCGACATGAATACAGTTAAATGTAGCGAATGTGACGAGTGGATACCAGCAGATTCTGACGTTTGTCCAGAATGTGGTGCAGAATTTGTGAAGACTGGAAAGGAAGTACAAGATTACACGGAAAGGATGAGGGAGCAGTACAAGAAATTCATCAGGCAAGAGAAGAGGAAAGCCGAA
This sequence comes from uncultured Thermoplasmata archaeon, assembly GCA_964398905.1. Taxonomy (GTDB): domain Archaea; phylum Thermoplasmatota; class Thermoplasmata; order Halarchaeoplasmatales; family Halarchaeoplasmataceae; genus Natronoplasma. The sequence goes on along the minus strand of CAYNOV010000045.1, from coordinate 8,017 downwards.
GAAGAGCTAGGCAAAGAACTATCACAAAAAGAATTCATGGATTGGTGGAAAGATCAGCCGTCCTTCGTTACCTTTGAGGATTGGTTGGAAAGAAAAGAAAAACAGCGCCGAGAAGGCAGTAAAGAGTGTCCTGAGTGTGGTTCTTTAAACAGTGTTGATGCTGGTGTCTGTCAGAAATGTGGAACGAGTTTGATCGATGTTGACGTTGAAACAGAAGAAGAAGTTCAGGAAGAAACTGAAGATATACTCGCTGAAGAAGAGTCTGAGGGAACTGATGATGAAGAACAAGAAATATCTCCCGGAACTGAAGAGGAAGAAGATGATATTTCCGGAGAAGAGGAAGCTAACGAAACTGAAGAAACGGAGGACACCGAGAAAGAAGAAACTGAAGAGTCTAGTGGTAAAGAAAAAGTGAAGAAAAGACCGAAGAAAGTCAAGAAAAAGCCCAAAAAGAAGGTAAAAAAGAAAGTCGTTAAGAAGTCCTCTGAAGACGAGGACTGAAACCATCTAATCACAAAACCTTTTCTTTTTTCTACCCTTTTCCAAATAAATAACCTTATAACCTATGTTTTCTTCTAAGAGAGGATAAGAAAGTGACAGTATGTTCGAGATTAAGGAAAAAGATGGATTGGCGAGGATATGTGAGTTCGAAACACCTCATGGTAAGGTCGAGACACCTAATATAATGCCGGTTATAAATCCGAATAGACAATTGATACCTCCAAAAAAGCTCGAAGATGAATTTGGTTCCGAGATCTTGATCACAAATTCATACATCCTTTACACCGATAAAAAAAATAAAGAGAGAGCTTTGAAAGAAGGGATACATGACTACCTTGGATTTTCAGGACCTATAATGACTGATTCCGGTACATTTCAGGCTCATGTTTATGGTGATGTAGATGTCCGGCCAAGAGAGATCTTGGATTTTCAAAGAGATATAGGGACTGATGTAGCGACTATATTGGACGAGTTTACTGAACCCTATGATGGTAGAGGGATCGTCGAGAAGAAGGTGAGGGAAACTGTGAAGAGAGCTAAAGAATCTGAAAGCATGAGTGATAAGAACACGCTCATCGCTCTTCCTATCCAGGGTTCGATATATCCTGATATAAGAGAAAAATGTGGTAGATCGATGGGTGAGTTAAAGGGCGGCCTCTATCCTATCGGAGGTGTTGTCCCTCTGATGGAGGACTACAGATTCACCGAGCTGATAGAGGTCATCATAGCCTCTAAAAAGGGTCTTGGGCCAAGAGGCCCTGTACATCTTTTCGGTGCTGGACATCCTATGTTGTATTCACTCGCGACGCTTCTTGGATGTGATCTTTACGATTCTAGTTCATACGCGAAATATGCTCAAAGAGGAGACTTGATGTATCCAGAAGGTACAAGAAATCTAGATGAGATTAGCTACTTAGGATGCGAGTGTCCTGTCTGTTCTTCCCATGACGTTGAGCTTATGAAAGAAAAATACGATGAGGGAAACATCGAGCCCTTGGCTGAGCATAACCTTTGGATATGTTACAAAGAGATCGAGAAGATAAAACAGGCAATAAAAGAAGGTCGGTTGTGGGAATTCGTTGAAAGAAGAGTTAGAGCTCATCCTAAATTATTGGATGCACTCGATGTTCTAGATAAGGAATACGATTTCCTTGAGAAATTTGAACCCCGTAGTAGGGATAGAGCTGCGCTTTATACCGGTGTAAAGTCTTCTTTCAGGCCTGCTTTCAAAAGGATCAAAAGATGGATAATGGAGAAGTATAGACCTCCAAATGATGGACCAACGGTATATTTTGAAATTGATGAGGGAAAAAAACCTTACAACAGATTTTTGAAAGAAGAACTTCATATGTTGGAAGATTATGAGGTAAATCTTTTAGTTAAAACACCTCTTGGTCCTGTTCCTTTGGAGATGGATGAAGTGTATCCTGTAGCTCAATCGATATTCCCTTCGAATATTAGTGAAAAAAACATGCTCCAAAGATACAAAATAGAAAAACAGCTAAGCGAATTGATAGAATGGGAAGGAAAGGAAACTTTAGAAGTGCTTTCCAAAAAAAATTCCCTTGGTTTCGATGAGATGAAAATAACCACAATCGCTGATTATCAGTTTTTTGAAGGCGCTGGAAAAATATTGACAGATGGAGAACTTGCATATGTTAAAAACAATAAAGGCAGGATCAAGAATGTAGAATTGGGCGGAAAACATATACTGTCCGTTAGATTTTACGATGGATTCTTCACTTTGAAGAAAGCGGGAGCTCAACTGCTATGGGAGAATAGTTCCCCTCAGGATATGAGACTCAAGGTAACAGAGGATAGTGCGGAGTTCAACAGAGAGGGTAAAAGTGTTTTTTCTAAATTTGTAACGAATATATCTAAAGATCTCAGAGCAGGAGACGAAGCTCTGGTCGTTACAAACGATGATGATCTGGTAGCAGTAGCGAGAATATTTTTGATAAAAGATGAAGTGGATGTTTTTGATCAAGGTTTAGCTGCAAGAGTCAGAGCGGGTTTTGAAGCTTGAATCATGCATCAACCTAAAATATGACCGCTAATATGGGGATTTAAATGCGTATAGCCGTACTTATAGAGGATAAATGTCAGCCAGACCGATGCAGTTATGAGTGTATCAGTTACTGCCCTATGGTCCGAACTGGAGACGAAACGATAGTAAAAACGGAAGACGGTGTTAAAATATCTGAAGAACTATGCGAAGGTTGCGGCATATGTGTTGATAAATGTCCTTTCAGCGCTATAAAGATGATCAACCTTCCTGAGGAACTTGATACAGATCTGATACACCAGTTCGGAGAAAACAGCTTCAGGCTCTATAGACTTCCTCTTCCCGAGAAAGGTCTAGTGACTGGATTATTAGGAGCCAACGGTATAGGAAAGACTACAGCCATACGATTATTGTCAGGAGAGATAACTCCGAATTTAGGTGATTATGATGAAGATTCGACTTGGGATCGTGTTATAAAAAAGTATTCAGGAACAGCATTAGGCGACTATTTCAAATCTTTATCAAAAGGTGAGCTCAAAACTGCTCTCAAACCGCAATATGTTGATAGGATACCGGCTCATTACTCGGGAAAAGTTGAAGATCTTCTCTCAAACATCGGCGATGATTACCAGAGATGGGTGAAAGCTCTTGAATTGGAGAACACTTTAGACTCTAAAGTGACCAATCTTTCTGGCGGAGAATTACAGCGGGTTGCTATAGCCGCCGCCTCGACAAAAGATGCCGATGTTTATTTCTATGACGAACCGTCGTCTTATCTAGATATAAGGCAGAGGCTGAAGGTCGCTGAGGCGATAAAGGAGAAAAGTGAAAATAGTAGAGTCATGGTGATCGAGCATGACCTAGCCGTTCTAGATTTCCTTGCAGATAATGTTCATCTGCTTTACGGTTCTAAAGGCGCTTACGGTGTCGTTTCGCATCCTAAAGGAGTGAGAGTCGCGATAAATTCATACCTTCATGGTTTCATAGATGAAGAAAATGTCCGTTTCAGAGATACTGAGATAACTTTCGAACAAAGAGCGCCTAAATCAGATTGGCATTCTAAACCCTTGATCCGATATGACAGACTGGTCAAAAGATGGGATTCTTTTCAGCTTGAAACTGAGGAAGGAGAGATACCTGAAGGTGAAGTTATAGGGGTCGTAGGTCCTAACGCTACTGGAAAAACCACTTTCGTGAAGATGCTTGCAGACGTTATCGAACCAACCGAAGGCGAGATAAAGAAAGACATCACGGTCAGCTACAAACCCCAATACATCAAACCAGAGTATGAGGGAAGAGTTGTAGATCTTTACCGGACAGAAATTAATGATCGTCTCAACGAAGGTTTTTTCCAATCCAACGTATCGAAACCATTAGATCTGCCTGATCTTTATGAAAGACAGGTGCCTAACCTAAGCGGTGGGGAGTTACAACGAGCGGTTTTAGGACTCTGCCTGGGTAGAGATGCGGACCTTTATCTGATAGATGAACCCAGTGCTTATCTCGATGCAGGAAGAAGGATGACCGCCGCTAAAGTCATACGTAGATATCTAGAAAGTAGAGATAAAGGTGGGATGATAGTAGACCACGATGTTTATTTCATCGATTACGTTTCTGATCTGATAATGAATTTTTCAGGAGTCCCTGGAATCAAAGGAAAAGGTGAAGGTCCATATGAGATGAGAAAGGGCATGAACCGCTTTCTAAAAGAGGTAGATGTGACTTTCAGGAGGGACGCTGATACTTACAGACCAAGGGTAAATAAAAAAGATTCTAGATTGGATAGAAAGCAGAAATCAGAAGGAGAATATTATTACACCAAAGAGATGGATCAATAGGTCTGTATCCTGCCCATCGATAAGTTTTCTTCCTGCTCATTAGTTGCCATCGCTAGCTCCATGAGTCCATTCTGTCTCTCACTTTCTGGTATTAGATTTTCGAGCAGTATCTGTCCGTCAGGATATCCTGTCTGTTTTAACCTTATCTTTCCTTCTTGATTTAAGAATAGGATTGACATAAGAGCCGTTACTATGTCTTTCTTCCTGTCGTCATGGATCATGCTGAAAGTTATTACCTTTTGCTCGTAGCAACATATCCTTTTCCAGATCTTAGATTTATCGCTTTGTATGTCTTCCTCGTGGGAGCGTGTTTCGTAATTCTCATCCCTTTCCTCAAGTTGTCTTTCTCTCTCTTTTTTCTTCTCTTTCCTGATCTTTTCCATCTTTTCTCTGTATTTCGCTTCCTGTTTTGCATCTTCGAAGGCATCTACTAGCTGGATGAGTGAAACCGGCTTTTTTTCTTCCCGCCTCACAGCTTTTTTCAAAGGCAATTCCTCTTTTTCAAGGACCTCCTCTTCATAATCTAAATCTTCTGGTTCGTCATATATCTCTTGATCCCATACATCCCATTCGTTGAAAAATCCTTCTTCGGATATAGGATCTACAGGTTCTTCCTTTTCTTCTTCTTTAGCCGATGACAATACCTGCTCACACTGCATCTTCAAGATGGACCAGGCCATGTTTATCAATTGGCCGGTCACGATAAAATCTAGGCTTTCTTTGTTTTTAGCCTCTTCTAGATACATCTCAGTGAATGATACTAAGTCGATTTCCCATGGATCCATCCTTTCATCGATCACGAGTTTGAACACTGAAGCTATTGCTCTTTCGAAAGGATCGCCAGAAAATTCTTTATCGTCTTCATCCATGTTTTCTATCATTTCTAGGTAATCATCTATCCTGCTGCCGTTCCTTTCTTCGTCTATCAGCGATTTATGGAATGTGAGATGTTGTATGACTTCTTCAGGAGAATTATCGACATGTATAGTGGGTTCTTTAACTTCTGAAACCATTTCAGTGCACCTCCGTTTCTAGTTTACTCACTTCAGAAAACTCTGGGATGTCTTTTTCCTCTCCAGTTCCTATATTGACTTTCATTATGATATCGGATATGCCGCTATCGTTTATCGTCACTCCTATCACGTGGTCGGATTTTTTGAGTGTTACTTTTCTCAAAGATATCTGGATGAACTGCGCGTTTTTCGAGTTGTCTTTTATCATCTCAGCTACATTCTCGGCATTGACAGCATCCAGGTTTTGATCTATCTCATCGAGTAGATAAAATGGTGAAGGATTATACATCTGTATGGAGAAGATGAAGGCCATAGATACCAAACTTTTCTCTCCACCCGAGAGTGCATTTATGAGATGGACTTTTTTACCGGGGGGTCTAGCTTTTATTATGAGCCCTCCTTCGAATGGATCTTCTTTATCTTCTAGTTCTAGATGCGCTTCTCCGCCCTCGGATAACTGTTCATATACTTTTCCAAAGTTCTTGTTGATCTCTTTTTTGACTTCAAGCAGTCCTTCCTTTTTCTTTTCATCTAACTCTTCTATCATGTTGTCCAATTCTTCCTTTCGAGTCTCCAACTCTGAAAACTCCTCTTGAAGTTCTTCCTTCCTTTCTTTCTTTTTATTATAATCATCTAGAGCCCTCATGTTGACTGGTTCGAGTTCCTCCATCTTGCTTTTAGATCTTCGGATAGTGTTTTTCAATTCCTTCATGGTAGGTAGATCTTCGTCGGAGAAATCCGTATCCTCGTCTATATCTTCCCTAAGATCCTCAAGTTTTTCTCTTTCTGTGCTTAGTTTTCTTTTTGAACTTATGATAAATTCCTGTTTTGATTCTATCTCAGTATCTATTTTGTCGATCCGATGTTTTTTCTCCATCCGTTCTTCTTTCTTATCTTCTAATTCTGTTCTAAGATCCTCCAATTCATCTCCTACGTTCGAGGCTTTTTCTTCTAGTTCTTCTAGTTTTTCTTTTTTCTCTTCTATTATGGATTTAGATTTTTTGATCTGACTTTTCTTACTCTCTATCTCGCTTTTCAATTCCTTTCTCGTATCCTTTATCTCTTTGATCTTTTCTTCTAGACGTTCCTCTCTGTTCTCCTTTTTGTCAAGTTCAGACTCTAAGCTGTTGATCTCTTTATTCAATTCTACCTCTTTGTCTTTCAGTTCTCCTAACTTCTTTGACAGCTCTTCAGGACTGACCTCTCTGATCCTTTCCCTTATGCCTTCTTTCTCCTCCTTCAGTTCGCTGATCTGATCTTCTAGATGGTCGACTGAATCCTCAAATTTTTTCTTCTTATCCTCGAGGTCTTCTTCCTTTTCTCTCTTCTCTTCCGATTTAGATTCTTTCTTTTCGATCTTAGATTTTAAACGAGAGATCCTGGATTCTAATTCAGATTGGATCTCTTGATCACTTTGGTTTTTCAATTCCTGCATCTCATCTTGGATCTCTTCTATCCTTTCCTGTACTTCTTCAAGAGAACCCTTGACCTTTTTCAGATTTTCTCTACTGTTCTTAAGGTCACTGCTGACTTTTTCCAATTCACCTCTATCTGGAGCACTGAATCCGATCATATTCTTTTTCAATGTGCCTCCCGTCATCGCTCCACTCTTTTCTATCTTCTCCCCTTCAAGTGTGACGATCCTGACACCGCCCATCTGATCTCTAGCTGATTCTATGTCCTTCATAACAACGGTATCGTGGAAAACGTACCAGAAAACGTTATCGTATTTATCATCGTAGTCCACAAGTTCTATCGCGAAATCGACCGCCTTTTCGTCTTTCACTGCTCTCAATGCTTTACCTCTAGGTCTACCGCTCCTCATCTTGTTCAAAGGTAGGAAACTAGCTCTGCCCGCATTGTTCTTTTTTAGATATTTGATCGCTCGAGATGCAACTGCATCGGTGTCTACCACGATACACTGCATCCTGCCTCCTGCAGCCACCTTCAGGGCGGTCTCGTATTTTTTATCTACATCTGCTAGTTCGGCTATGGTCCCGTGGATACCGTCGATCTCCCCCTTGTCTCTAGCCTCTAATATAGTCGAAACAGCCCGGTTGTATCCTTTTTTTACAGATTTAGCTGCCTTTTTCTCAGCTTTCAACTGTTCGTACTTTCTCTTGAGTCTGTCGACCCTCTGTTCGAGATCTTTCTTATCGTCTCTGAGTTTCTTTTCTCTGCTTTTTTTCTCATGGAATTCATTTTTTAGTTTTTCCAATTTTTCTTCATGCTCTTCGTTTTTCTCGCTGAGATCTTCTAGCTCGAGTTCTTTCTCACTTTTTTCGAATTCAAGATCTTCCTTTTCCTCTTCTATCTCAGCTATCTCTTCTCTGACTCTCTCGATCTCGTTCTTCACACTTTCGAGTTCTATCTTCTTTTCTGAAAGTTTATCCTTCTTCTGTTCCTCTTTTTTTTCTAACTTAATGGCTTCTTTCTTCAATTCTTTTATGCGATCATCAGAATCCGACTGTTTATCCTCTACCTCATCGAGCTTCTCTTCTAGTTCATCTAGTTCTTCTCTTTTATCTTCTATTTCATCTTCTAGTTCTCTTTTCTCCTTTTTTATCTCGGTCAAATCATCTTTTTTTTCCTTCAATTTTTCTTGTAATTTATCCGTTTTTCTTTCATTCTCTTTGATGGTATATTCAGCATCCTCTTTT
>CAYNOV010000044.1:0-10549 GCA_964398905.1 uncultured Thermoplasmata archaeon | reverse complement strand
GATCTAGAAGAAGTGAAAGATGTGAAAGGGATAGGAGAAAAAAGATTCAAGAGATTGAAAGAAGAGTTCTGGTGCTTTGGAAACTGAAAAGCTCATATCTCTATTTGGTCCCCAGGTTCTATGATCTTACATGGAGTATCCTCATCATCCAATCGTTTTTTAAGACCCAAAGCGTCATCCATATCTTCCTCTGGATCGTAATGGAACGGAACGACTATATCGGGTCCTAACCTCTGGAAAGCTTCTGTATAATCATCGTAATAATCTGGAAAGCAAGCCGTAAAGACCGCTTTCACTCCCTCAACTTCAGGAAAATAAGCCGAATCTCCAGCGTGCAATAATCCTTTATAAAAATAGCTCACCGATTCTTCTGAGCCATAACAGTCGGACTCCAAAACTTTGATACCTTTTATATCGTCTCCTGGATTCACCGCAGTACCTTCTACCTCGAATTTTTCTAGGGAAAAAGCGGGAGCGTAGAGTTCCGTCTGCTCACCGAGTGCACGATAATCTTCAGGTGAAAAATGATCGTCGTGTTCATGGGTCAAAAGCACGATGTCCGGCTTTTTCGGAAATTTTACTGTGAAATTGGGATCTATCACGATGTGCTTATCTGCGAAGATCTCTAGAGCAGCATTACCAAGCCATCTGATCTTCATATCTTCACACCTATGTATATGATTAGTTTTGTTCAAAATAAAAGTTTTGCAGATAGTCCGGCTAAAAAACAAAACGATTAAATAAGAAAGCCTTTGTAGAGACAAATATGGCAAAGAAAGAAGGTGGTGGAGGCTTTCAATCCGCCGCAGGCCTGATGAGATACTTCGACGAAGAGGATGAAAAGAGTCCTAAGATCGATCCCAGAGCTGTCGTTATCGCCATACTGATAATGATCATAGTCATAGAGATCGCTAAATGGCAGTGGCCTGTCTGATAAAAGGGTTCTAGTCTTCGACTATTTTTTCCTTTGAAAGGAGTTTATCCCTCTAAAAAAAGATCAAATTTTCTCTATTATATCCCTATCTCGTAAAAACATATAAACCCGAACGATCATATCCCCTACAGAGTTAAAACTCTACTTGCGAAAGAAAATTTAAATTAAGGACCTAATTGATGTGGGTATAGGGCGGTAAGGTCATGGAAAGAAACACAAAGATTCAGAGGATCAGAGAACTCGTAACTATACTTAGAAAACACGGGCTGCAGAACTTCATAAGAGAGCTGGGTCTGAGCAGTTTTGTTTCCAGAGCGAAGATGGAGGAACGCTTGGAAGCTAAGATGGAGGATGTCAGTGCAAAGGAGCTCAGAGAACTTTTCGAGGATCTTGGACCAGCTTTCATCAAATTGGGCCAGTTTTTAGGTATGAGACCTGATCTTATACCTCCTCATTTCGCGAAAGAGTTGCAGAAACTCCATGATGAAGCCACCACTTTTTCCGGGAAAAAAGCTAGAGAGATAATCGAAAAAGAACTGAAATACGATGTGGAAGATATCTTTGAAGAGTTCTACAACGAACCTATAGCCGCAGCCTCGATAGGACAAGTTCACGAAGCTAAACTGAAGAACGGCGATGAAGTGGTCGTGAAAGTCCAACGTCCCGGCATAGAGGACAAAGTCAAAGCTGACCTGGAACTTATAGAACGATTCACAGGCGTTCTTGAACAAGTTTATCCCGAGAGCGAGATGTATCAGCCCCATGAAGTCACGAAAGAATTCAAGAAGATGTTGAATGACGAGTTGGACTATACGGTTGAAGCTAGGAACGCCCAACGCTTCTACAACGCCTTCGAAGAAGAACCGAACATACGTATACCAAAAGTCTACTGGGATTATCTTACCAAGAACGTTCTGATACTTGAGAACGTCAAAGGTAAGAGCATGAGGACGCTTATTGACGGGGACTATCCTAAGGAATTCAAAAACAAGATCGCGAAGAACTTCGCTAGGAACATGATGAGGCAGTTCTTCATACACGGTATTTTTCATGCAGACCCCTCCCCAGGGAATATACATTTCTGCGAGGAAGACGGCTCTCTCGTTTTATTGGATTTCGGTGCGATAGGTAGATTCAACGAAGATATGCGGAACAATCTCATCGATATTTTCATCGCTATGTTTGAAAGCGACATCGATAAGGTCAAGGATATACTGCTGGAGATAGGGGAAGTTCATGGAGAGTTTGACGAGGAAGATCTGAAATGGGATATAGACAATGTTCTACAACTTTACAAAAACAAACCGGACCTCATGTTGAAAGAAGGATTGGACAGCGAGATAATGGATATAGTGAGAACCCATCATATCACACTGCCAGTAGATTTTCTATTGATGGAGAGAGCTATAGCTGAAACAGAAGGTATATGTACTGCGTTAGACCCCGACTTCGATTTTTTCATGGCAGCCGAACCGGTCATCGAAGAGGTCATAATAGATAGATATCATCCTAAAAAACAGATAAAAAAAGTTTTGAGCTCTGCAAATAATTACCGGGATCTTTTCATGAATTTCCCGGACAGAGCTAACAACGTTCTAGATAACTTGGAAAAAGGAGAATTGAAGATCGATATAGAACTTAAGGGACTTGAAGATATGGAAAATAGGATGGATTCGATATCTCACAGGTTGAGTTATACTATATTAGCTGCATCGATAATCGTTGGGTCAGCACTCATAGTTCTTGCGGATGTAGAGGGGGTTTTCGGACCGTACATATTTTTGATATCGATCCTGATAGGTATCTGGCTCATCATAACGATAGTGAGACAAGGCGGTTATTGATGCTTCAACTGGTAAGATCATTTTCGTAGAGATGCAAAGATTATAAATACACTGAAATCGGATACTTTTTGCAGAAACTGGATTTGGATATACGAGGTGAATAAATTGGAGTATAGAAATTTTGGAGAGATCGATTGGCAGCCCTCAGCTTTAGGATTCGGTGCGATGAGACTCCCGCACGAGGAAGACGATCGTGGCGCGATAAAAGAAGATGAAGCCATGAAGATGATAAGATGGGCCATAGATAACGGAGTGAATTATGTAGATACGGCATGGCCCTATCACGACGGTAAGAGTGAAGAGTTTCTCGGGAAAGTTTTGAAAGACGGATACAGGGAAAAGGTGAAGATCGCTTCCAAATTGCCCTCCTGGGATGTTGAGGATTCCGAAGATCCGGACGAGATATTGAACGAGCAGTTGGAAAGACTCGGCGTGGATAAGATCGATTTTTATCTTCTTCACGCACTGAGCAGAAAACACTGGGAGAATTATCAGTCTTTAGATATAGACATATTCGAATGGATGAAGGAAAAAAGAGAAGAAGGTAAGATAGATCACCTAGGCTTTTCATTCCATGACGACCTGGAAATATTCAAAGAGATAGTCGACACCTATGATTGGGACTTCTGCCAGATCCAATATAACTATCTAGATCAAGGATTCCAGGCAGGAACGGAAGGTCTGAGATATGCCGCGGATAAAGGCATGGGAGTAGTGATAATGGAGCCGCTACGAGGAGGAAAATTAGCCAATGAACCGCCTGAATCCATCAAAGATATATGGGCCGAAGCCGAGGAGGACAGAGAGCCTGTTGAATGGGCTCTCAAGTGGCTGTGGAACCAGCCTGAAGTCTCTCTTGTACTGAGCGGTATGAGTACTCTAGAACAGGTGAAAGAGAACGTGAGGTACGCTTCTGAGTCAAAGACCGATTCGCTGTCTGACAAGGAGTTAGAGATCGTAGATAGAGCAGCAGAAAAATATAGGGATATCTCACCTGTCGAGTGTACTGGATGTAATTATTGCGTGCCATGCCCCAACGATATTTCGATCCCTAGGAACTTCAGGATGTACAACCAGGCAGAGATATACGACGAGTACGAAAAATACAAGGAGATATGGGATGAAAACATGAAGGACGAGTCTAAGGCGAGTAACTGCGTGAAGTGCGGGCAGTGCCTCGAGAAGTGTCCACAGGACCTTCCTATCATGGACCTTTTGGAAGATGTTTCTGAATACTTTGAAGAGCGAAGCTGAAAAAACCCTTTTTTATATTTTTAACTAAAATTTTTTAACAGTCTGTGAAGTATGAAAAACATTATTAGTATAATCAGTAGATATACAAATGGTGATCAGATGTTATCTTCATTGATGGAAAAGAAACTGAAAGATCTAAAAGGAAAAAAGCTCATCGCGGTGATGGAGGACGGAGAAGCTTTCCTCGGAAAACTAAAAGAGTTCGATAAGGACACCATAATCCTTACAGAGGTCTGTGAAGGATCGAGTTCTAACATAGAATGGGAGGCAATCAGCGAAGAAAAAACCGCTTCTAGAGAAGAAGGTTATGGATTCGTCGATTGGGTATCTGTTAATCTTGAAAAGGTTTACCTGAGGTTGGACCATATCTCCAGGATATGGCCTTGGAGACACATCGAAGAATATCAGGAGAAGAAGAAAAAAAGAACACCCACCTACACAAGGACTCCAGCGATAGACCTGCTTTCAGAAGAAGACTAATAACAAACCAAAATTTATTTATAAGATGATTTTTACATAGAATCACCAATGAATAAACATAAGCCGGAAACCACCCACTCTGGGATCAAGGTTGAAGGGGATTGGGAGGAGATCTGCGGTTTTGCTAGAGATCTGGAAGGCATTTTGAAGGAGAGTTATCAAAAAGAGGATTCTACGGAAGATATAGACAAGTCTATCGAGGGATATAACAAATGGCGCCCGCGGGAGGAAGAGGATGAAAATGACATCAAAGAGAGAACGGCAGAAGAAGCCTCGATGGAAGAAAAAAACGTGGAAAAAGAGTTCAAAGGTACTGACGAGGAACTCAAGACTGCTGGAAAAAAAGTCAAAGAGGGGATAAACGGAGCTAAAGAGAAGGGGAAAAACGCTATCGTTGAGATCAAAGAGGAAGCGTCAGACAGCGTCAACAGATTTGTGAACGGTGAAACTGAAAAGAAGAAAAAAGAGGTAAAAGATGAGAAGTCTGGACCAGAATACGAAAAATCCACCACTGAAGAATTTAAAGACGCGTCGAAAAGCATAAACAGATTGGTGGGTTCTAAATCGATAAAATCTCTTCGAAAGATGGAGAAAGCCATCTACGAACAAGTTATGCTAAAGTTCAATCCTTATTACTTCGATACTGAGCATTTTTCAGTAAATCTGGAGGAAACTAACGAAGACCATTATCTTTTGACAGTGAATATACCCGACGATGATTTGAGAAATACCATCAAAAAAGGACTAAGGGAAGATAGTTGATGATCGATTTTATAACAGTTTTTGCGCTTATTGCTTCTATTTTTATGGGCATCTCTATAGGAGCTTCTGCAGTTCCGCCGGCTTTCGGACCAGTTACTTCTTCCGGAAGTGTCGGTATCTTAAAATCTGCTTTGCTCGCGGGGATAGCGGCCTGTCTGGGAGCGATCATACAGGGCGGAAGAGTTACCGCGACGGTCGGTTCAGGTATGATCTTCGGAGAGATACAGACCTTACAGGCCCTCACAATATTGATAGTAGCCTCTTTACTCGTGATTATCAGCGTTCTGACAAAATATCCCATGCCTACAGCTTTCACGATCGTTGGTTCTGTTATCGGAAGCGCCTACAGTTTCGGAGACGGTGTAAGATGGAGCACCATACAAAGGATCGTCGGATACTGGGCTGCCGTTCCTATCTTGGCTGTGATCTCGGCTTACGGGATATCATGGCTGCTCCAAAAGCACCTATCGAAAGAAAAATCAAAAAAGCCAGTACAGTATCTAACTTTGTTGATGGGCATCTTCGTTGCTTTCACAGCTGGAGCGAACTCCGTAGGAAAAGCTGTCGGTCCGCTCATGGGGATGAATTTTCAGATAAGACTGCTTTTAGTCCTCGGAGGTGTTTCGATCTTAGTAGGAGCATGGATATTATCTCCAAAGATAATAGACGCGGTCTCCTTCGAATATTCTAATATAGGTCCTAGAAGATCGGTCTCCGCTTTGGGCACCGCTGCGATACTGGCTCAGATAGGTGTTTTTCTAGGAGTACCCATATCTTTCAGCCAGGCCATAATAGCCTCGACGATAGGCAGTGGATTGGTTGTCGGTGGTTCAGGAGTGGGGAAGAAAAAGATAGGTATGACTTCCGCTGCTTGGATCTCTGCGATTTTCATAGCTATAGGCTTGACTTATCTGCTTGGAAACCTCCTTCAATATATAGCAGGATGAATATTTTTTGATGAAAAATAGAAAATAAAAGGTGTTTTTGAGTTTATTGTTCGGTAGCACCTACTTCTTCAGCCACGTCGGTAAGGTCTAGGTTCTCTAGTTTTCCCTTTGTAGGTACGCCTTCTAGACTCCATCCTCTAGCTGTGTAATACCTGTCTAGAGCTTTTTCGAAGTCTCTCCTAGGTATCCTAGCACCTTCGTTAGGACCGTACGGAACTTCTTCTCTATACATCCTTTCGGGCAAGACGTCATCGTCTCTCATGAATCCTTCTCTAACGTTGTAGGCTTTAGCCACGTTATGACCTCTCTCCCCGGCTTTCAGTAACTCGCCGTTGGTAATATCCCAGCCGGTGATCGCGTTGACCAGGTCGACTTGATTCTTATCTAGATATATGCCTCTCGAGAATTTGCAGATCCCTGTCATATCGAAGATCATCATAAGATCTTCCATCATCTTCAACGGGAATCCTTTGGAGACTATCTCTCTTCTCTCGTAACCGTCGAAATACCAGAATGTCCCGCCATAATCCAATGCGTAGGCGCAGGAAGTAAGATGGTCACCGCCTCTCGGGGCCACAGCCATGGCTAATCCCATACCGAACATGCCTCTTGCTTCATAACCCGGAGGTTCCATACCTTTCATGTGGATAGCGAACTTCTCAGAACCCTTACCTAATTTTTTAGAAGCTTCGACTACACCGTCATAAAGAAGTTCTCCGAGTTCTCCTTCTCTCTTGCCCATCCTTCTGACAGCTTCTATCATCGCTTCGGCATTGCCGAACTCAAGATCAAGGTCGGTCTCTAAAAGTCCTTTCTCATAGGCCTCCATGGCCCATGCGACGGTCACTCCGGCCGAGATCGTATCCAAGCCGAGTTTATCGCACAACTCGTTGGCTTTGGCAACAGCCTCAACATCGTCCACACCACAGCATCCTCCAAGTGAGTACTGAGTTTCGTATTCAGGACCGTCTATCGCGATGTCGCCGTAAGGCGTGTCTTCAGCTTTGAAGAACTGACTGCACGGCTTAGTACAATAGGGACAGGGTCTTCTTCCGTCTCTGTATTCTTCAACCCATTTTCTTGGATCGATATCTATCCTTCCAGCCTCTGGATCATCGAGCTTCTCATAGGCCTCTTTGAAATAACCTGCTTCCCAATTTTTAACAGGAAAGGCACCAACCTCAACGTTCAGCGGATGCAGAGCTTCTCCAGAACCGTATTCCATATCGGTCTTACCTTGCTCCTGAGTTTCCTTTCTGTATTTTGAGATCAACTCTTTCAATCTTTCCTCATCATGTATCGGATAATCTTTAGAACCGCTGATACCGATCCCCTTCAAGTTCTTCGAGCCCATCACTGCTCCTATACCGCCTCTTCCGGCCTGTCTCTCATTGCATTCGATCAGTGAGATCTTAGAGAGTTCTTCTCCCGCCGGACCTATGACTGCGGTTTCTACGTCAGGATGTTCCTCTTTTATCATATCTCCAGCTTCGTGCGTATCTTTACCCCAGATATCTCCAGCTTCTTCTACTTTTACCTCTCCATCTTCTATTATAAGGATTGATTCATCTTCTGCCTTGCCTTCGACTACCAAAACGTCGTAGCCAGCTTTCTTCAACTCGTCACCGAGTTTCCCACCTACGATCGATTTTCCATAACCTCCGGTCAGTGGACTCTTGAATCCAAAAGCTGTCTTGGATCCAGTAGGAACTTTCGGTCCGACCAAAAGTCCGGGAGCCATTATCAACTTGTTCTCTTCAGATAATGGTTCTACGTCTTTTCCTACCTCGTCGTAGAGGATCTTTGTCGTAAAACCCGCACCGCCTACGAATTTTCTCAAAAAGTCCTTTGAAAGTTCTTCTTCCTGAGCACTGCCATCTTTTAGATCTACTCTCAATAATTTTCCCCAATGTCCTGACATATCTATCACCTTTTTATTTAAATCAAATATACAGTGGTCTATTTTTACTCCACTGTTTCAATTTATTTCAAATCAGCGCATGCCGTTAAAACTAATAAATCTTGCGTTCATACGGTTTCATCTATAAGATCGACTCTTTTCAGAAGATAGAATAAAGCAAGGCCCACGATGAAACCGACACTCAAATTGATGAAGAACGAAAGGACAGCGATCAGACCCGTGATCACGTAAGATTCAGTCTTGAAAGAGTGTTTACCCAATTCGATAGAGACGAAGACGAGCAGCGCTCCAAAAATAGCTAGCGGTAATATCTCTATGAATGCGGGACTGGCGAAAAAGAGAGCGATGATCAACAAGATAACACCGCTCATTATGTTGGAGCCGCCTGTCCTCGCTCCATATCTGTATTGAGCGGCAAGACCTCCAGAACCGTGACACATCGGGAAAGCCCCCAAAGGTGTAGACAAAAGATTCATCAGTCCAACTGTCTTGGAAAGTTTATCCGGATCCACTCTTCTCTTGAACAGGTCCGCCATCAATACTGATGTTGCGAGTATAGAATTGGTTATAGTTAGCGGTATCTGAGGGATAGCTAGAAGATAAGTTCCAGTGAAAAAATCTTCTAGATTAGGCAAGAAAAGAGAGAGCGAGGGCATCATCTCAGGAGAAGGTATCCCGTAACTATGGATGCCTATGGTTATGCCTATAGCAAGAACTAGTAAAGAAGAAACGTCAGGTATGGATCTGAGTCGACTTATCACAAAAAAGGCGATTATTATGCCAATAGATAACACAGAGATCAGATGATCGGTTATCAAGAACTCGAAGGAAGTCTCCAATAAGATCAATGCGAGACCGAGCTGTATACCTCTGATAACACTCTGGGGAACTTTTTCCTTCAAGAACTTCATACCGCCAAGAAAACTTATCACAAGAAAAAAGACACCGAGTACTATTCCCGTAGCGGCGATCTCATCCCTTGTGAATTGACCGGCGATAACGATAGCTCCTATCGCTTTCATCGGTTCTACGGGTACGGGCTTCTTGTAGTAGAGACCGGTGAATATGTACCAGATCGAAAAAAACAGGAGTATATGTCCTAGGTTTATTTCCGTAACAAGGGCCACACCGAGAACTATGGGGAAAAGTGTTCCATAGTCTCCCACGGCGCCGGCTAATTCTTCAGTGTTGAATCTGAAATCTGGCCAACGGTCCTCCTGGTCATCCATCTATGCCAACTATATCTGAAATATAGATAAATCTTTTGATCGCCTATAGTTGCGAAATAAAATCAACATCTGACAGACTTGGATTTTTTTGCGAAAATCGTAAAAATATTTACTATGTCTCTTTTATATTTTGGTAAAATCGCAAATTTTATTTAATACATACCTTATATCGTTTATCGGGTGAGAAATATTTCAAGAAGGAATGTAGAATTGATAGAAGAAGCGGGGATAGACGTAGATAAATTGGTAGAAAAGTTGGTAGATGCTGCTGCTGCGGAATTTACCACCTATTACTATTATACTGTCCTCAGAAACAACTTGACAGGGCTAGAGGGTGAAAGTGTTAAAGAGATCGCTGAAGATGCCAGGCTCGAGGATAGGAATCATTTCGAAGCTCTCGTTCCTAGGATATACGAACTGGGTGGAGAGATACCTAACGATATAAGAGAGTTCGCGAACAGGGCTGCCTGCAAAGACGCTAAACTTCCCGACGATCCCACGGTAGAGAACATCCTTGAAGTTCTGCTGGATGCGGAAAGGTGCGCAGTAGGCGTCTATACAGAGATCTGCAAGATGACCCAGGGTAAAGATCCAAGGACCTACGAGCTCTCAGCAGCGATACTCCACGAAGAAACAGAGCACGAAGCATGGTTCGAAGAACTTTTAGGCGGAGGTCCTTCAGGTCACTTCAGAAGAGAGAGACCGGGGGTCAGTCCTTACGTTTCAAAGTTCATTCAGAACAAGTGATCAAACAAAAACTCTCTTTTTTCTTTTATTTAATAAACTGTATTTAAAAGTGTTCTTGATCGGGGGGATACTTTTTCCTGTTCTTCTCCAATTTGTCTCTAACAGCTTTTCCAAGATCGATATCGGTGACTTCTGAAAGAGAAAGCAGATAGATCAAAACATCGGCCATCTCGTCTGAAAGTTCTTCTTTATCCAATCCCTTCAAAGACTGGTGTTTCCATTGAAAAAGTTCTAGAAGTTCTGATGCTTCGATCGAGATGGAGACGGCCAAGTCCTTCGGTGTGTGATATCTTCTCCAGTCTCTCACATCTCTGAATTCTTTCACTTCTTCCTTAAGCTCCTCAAGAGAAACCATGCTTTAAGATATAGTTAGTCTATTTTAACTTTCGTGAGAGTTTGAGAGAGCAGTAAGTCCCCTTCCTTCAGGGAGA
>CAYNOV010000043.1:0-10589 GCA_964398905.1 uncultured Thermoplasmata archaeon | reverse complement strand
AAAGATTAGACTGATCGAACTCTTCCATAGATTTCTTTCGGCCTCAGTCCATAAAATCCACGAATACTAATATTTCTTTCAAGATCTCATCGTCCTCTATCAAAGCTTTCAATCTTTCCTTATTTTTAGGTTGTTTTCTAAATATAGTCGCTGCTCTTTTTTTTCCTATTCCGGGAACTTTCTGGAGCTGGGAAAATGAAGCTTCGGAAATATAAAAGGGTTGATGGATTCCCGTAACGCTTCTATATCCGTGTTCTGTGATCATGATATCATAATATTCGTGCAGATTTAGTTCATACTCCACACCAACCAAAAGAGGGTATGTTCCGATCTGTCTTCCAAAAGTTACTTTTCCATCTATCTTTTCCATATAGACGTCCTTGAGAACAGTACCGGATGGAAGAATCCTTTTCAACATCGGATTATCTATATTCTCTCTCACCTTTCTTTTGAACTGCTTGAATTCATTCTTATATCTAAGTTCAAACTCACCAGTATGAGAAAGTACCTGTCTTATATTTATCCTTCTCAACAGTATATCTTCATTCAATAACTCTTCTAAAAATCTATAATTTTTATCATATGTCTCTCTGGTTTCACCCTTCAAACCACCTAGAAAGTTAAGGCCGGGCAAAAGTTCCGGCATCCCATTTTCACCTCTTTCTCTTCCAACATCATTTATTATACTGACCGCATCCTTGACCTGATCAGGTGTGGAGTTCAGATTGTTTTTCTTTATAACTTCCTCATCAGCGGTCTCCATACCCAAGGCAAGAACGTTCCCTGACGTGGTGTAATTGACAAGCGTTTCTATAACATCTCTGCTTTTTTTAGGATACTCAGAGATAACCGCAGGGTTGGCATTGTCAACGTGCAGAACTCTGATCTCTGGACATCTTTCTTTTATGCCGTTGAATAATTCTTCGATCTCATCAGGTTGAGGTACAGGTACCTCTTTTTCTCCGATTCCTTCAGCTTTATAACTCACAGTACAAGACTGACCTCCCAAACGAAAATATCTTATCCCCTTCTCGTATAAGAGCTCAAATTCTTCTATTATGTCTTCTTGTTCCCTGAATCGAGGTCTACCATAAGCAGGTTCCGAACAAAAAGAGCATCCGCCAGTAAAATATCTTGGACAACCATGGGAAGCTGTCATCTCCAATAAAAGTGGATCAGGATAAAGAGGATGTCTTTCCACCACTTTATGACCGAACTTGAGCCAGTCTTCCATCTCTTCAGGTTCTGCCCATCTATCTTCACCCTTTCCGAAAAGAGAATCGTAAAAGTAGGCCGCTAGATCCTTTTTAGCGTAATGATCATATCCTTCTACATCTTCATATCTTGCCAATGGACCTCCTAGATAAGTCTCACCAGGTTCTTGGGCTAAATCTTCAGCTTCTTCAACTGAAAGAGGTGTACCACCTAGATATTTGCCAGGTACCGTGACACCTCCATGAACCAGTATGATATCTCCCAGCGGAACGCCGTTTTTCCTGTACTCATCTGCGGTTATGTACTCCCATGTCAGATCTAACTCTCTAGCCACTCCTACTAACATCCTGGGCTCAGGTGAGAGGTATGGAGGAACTCCTAATAATCCAGGCTCGTCCACATACCCATCCACAACTAAGATATCCACTTTCTCTCTTCTATCAACGGATTTTTGCCATCGTTCATCATTCATATTCTTTCAAAGCCCTCTTTGCCTTTTTTATGGTTCCGCTAGTCGCAATGGTTTTTACTTTTCCTCCGGATAACTCTATCCGGTTCAATATCTCTATAGCTCTCTCTTTGCCTTTATGATTACACCGAACAATTCCTTTATCTCCTTCAAAAACTGTCAGCCAAGGCTCTATTTCCATATACTCTTCTCTAGAAAACTCCTCTCTGATAGCATTTATCATGCCTTTTCTGTCTGTTTCAGCTCCCTGGATGACGAAAGCTATATATCTCTGTCTATCCTCGCCTAATACCATCAATTCAAATAGTCACTCCTTTTTTATAAATCACTCGGTAGAAAACACAGGAGAGATCCAAACCTCAACTTTAATTACATCCCTTAGAATGAACTAAAATGATGAAGAGATTCTACTATCCCGGTAAAAAGTTTCCGAGCATTTCCGTTACAGGAGATAAGTGTGCGCTATCGTGTCCACACTGTGATGGTAGATTTTTAGAAAGAATGGTCCATGTCTCTACTCCGGAAGAGCTTTATGAATTCTCGATTGAACTCGATAGGTCTGGTGGTACAGGATTTTTGTTGAGCGGAGGCTGCACCACAAACGGCAGAGTTCCTATAGAGAAATATTTCAACGTTCTCTCGAAGATAAACGATAACACTCAACTTTCAATCAACGTGCACACGGGATTACCTACAAGGTACATGATCGAAGAGCTAGCAGATGTCGGTGTCGACACCGTTTCCTATGACATGATCGGTTCAGAGGACACTATAAAAAGTATCTATGGAATAGACGCAACACCGAAAGATTATCAGAAAGGATATGAAAGATTGAAAGAAGCAGGACTTGACGTCACTCCTCACATCACTGTCGGTCTAAACCGTGGAGAACTCGACGGAGAGTTCAAAGCCGTAGAGTTGTTGGGAAAACCCGAAAAGATAGTGTTGAATTCTCTTATCCCTAGTGATTTTGGAAAAAGAGTTTCTAAAAAAGACTTCTTTTCTGTGATGGACCAAATACATGAGTCTACAGCCGTCATTTTAGGCTGTATGAGAGAGAGAGGAAGAGATGAGATGGAGATAGAAGCTCTCAAACGTGGTGCTGTGGGTATAGTTATACCTTCTAAAGATACGGTGAAGTGGGCAAAAAAAAGATTTGAAATCATTGAGTTAGAAAGATGTTGTGTTATTTAACGGTATATTCCTTTGCCCGTATATCTTATTCTGATGGGATAAAGCACAGCTGACCATTGAAGGAATGTTCCTATATATAAAAAAGCCATTATTGCTAAAACATCCATCCTTCGTTCTATCAATTCCATCCTCGTTTCATATTCGAGAACAAAGGGATCTTCTGCACTGAGATGAAGCACATATTCTTCAAATTTATCAGAATCGAACTCAAAGGTTTCTTCTTCATCATCTCTTAGCTCGATAGTTGTTTGCTCATCACCTCTTCTTTCAGAAAGAGTGACATTGATTATCGCATCGTGTGTCTCACCATGAGGTCTGATTGTCAAACTCTTCAACTCTCTCAAAGAAAAAACACACCTTGTAGTCAGAATTATACTCTCATGATAATCATCGTCTTCCTCTTCAACATTGACAACTTCACTTTGAATAGAAGACCTTTCGTTTATCTCTTCGGTCAAAAAGGGGGTGTAGATAACGCCAAAGACTATCAAAGCTACGATCATAACGCTGATAGATTTCTTCATCGAGTTTTTAGTAAGTAAATACTTAGTGCTTTTACTTCTATGCCGTTTAATTCGGATTATTCTAAAAACAAAGGACTCCACAAAAAGTATCAGTACCCATCCGAACAACATCAAAATAGGATAATAAATAGGAAGATGGAGTGGGTCTAAAGAAGCCCCATCAAAAAACATCAATACGGGAAATAATACTATAATACCTATGATCTGAAGGATCATCAAATTTTTCTTCACTTTTTTGACTCTATCAATCTTATGTGTACCCTCAAGCTTATCTTGAAGCTCTTTCAACCTTTTTATCCTAGTAATCTGGGTAGGTTTGTCTACTTCACGCTCCAATTCTTCTAGTTTCTCTTTCAATTCTGGACTATTACCTTCAGGAAGATCGTCTTCATTAGCCATGTAGGTAGAATGATATATTTCATTTCCCTTATAGGAGTTTCGCTCTCAGCTTCGAAAGGAAGAAAGGGCATGCAAATTCTGGTATTTTCATTTCGTCCTCGATCTCAAATATCTCTCCTTTCACCTTAATTTTACCAAGATCGGGAGTGTGATCGAATTTTATCTTGTACTCTTTATCGCCCAAAAAGTCCGGTACAGCAATATCAAGGGGATCAAAATCCGATAAAGAGTCTAACCTTATCTTTCTAACGATCAGGAATGAACCGCCGTGGATCGAAGTAGGCAATCTTATCAATCTTTTTGTATCTCCAGTTACCGGTTCATCAGTAGAACCTACTATCTTAGACCCGATTTCCTGAACGTTCTCTTCTTTCAATATACCTTCTATGATTTTTTCGAAAGTTGAAGCGTTCACCATCCTCTTTTCTTCTGAAAAAACATCTAAAACACCATCCTCTTTGATTTGTTTCCATTTGCCTTTTATGAAAAGATCTTCGTAAAGTCCAGAAGCGGTTTTAGCACCGACCCCGTGTTTTTCCTCCATCTCCTCAAGTACTGAGTTTTTCTCCATATTATTCCATCTTTTGAGAAGATCGATAGTTAGTTGCCTTGTCTTTTTCCTCCATCCCCCCTCTTCTTCATCGGGAAGTCTCGGAGCCTTCTTTATATTATCTATATCTTTGAACTGCCCTACTTTTATGTTCTCATAAGGCAAGATAACATCAAGTTCTAGACCAACCCCTGTAATGTAATCCACAATCTCCCTCCTAGCCTGTTTAGAAAGGCCCAATACTTTATCTTCTCTTACGTGGACGTGATATCCTCTATGCCCAGAAAAATAAAGTTCTATATCGTCTTTCTCAAATCCAAAATCATCTATCAAAAAATCGTTGATCAGAAGTATGCATTTTTCTTTCACTTTTTGAAGTTGCTCTACATAATTCAAATCTTCACTCCCGGGTATATGATCCGCGTCGAGATCAAAAACCAGATCGGCACCCAACCACTCTTTTTCAGCCATCGGCGCCTGAGGATTGGAATAATATGCTGTAGAATAATAAGAATGTAAGGGTGTCTTATCTTTTAAAAATTCTCTAACCTCTGATTTAGACTGAAAGGCTACTGGTCGGTGCATACCGTCGCTATCAAAATAAACGAAAGCGAACTCTCTCATCGTAAATCTATATGGTAAAGCAGGTTCTACAGTAGAATAGTAGTCTCTTAGAACCTGAGACAGAAACCTTCTAGTTTTATCTCTTGATTTCACGTTTTTCAATCATGTTTCCTACTAAAAGATTTTTGGCAAGGCGGATCTCCTTATAAAATCACATAAGCTTTTTATACCTCTTAACCCCCATTACTCATTTGATATGGGAGCTAAAGCTACAACTGGAGGATTATTCGTCTTCATGATAGTCCTATTCATAGCGATAGGATATCTGATAGGAGGAATTTTTCTCGGCAATTGGATCGCAGGAACTTTAGTTTTCTTGATCCTGGCCGGAGTGATGAACTTAGTCGCATATTTCTACAGCCATAAATTGATCCTGAGGTCTCATAATGCGAAGATCATAGATGAAAATGATAATCCAAGATTGTTCAGACTAGTTAAAGAAGTCGCCTATGAAGCGGGCATAGAGATGCCGAAGGTCGCGATTGTACCCAGTAACACACCTAACGCCTTCGCTACTGGACGTAATGAAAACAACGCTGTCGTGGCAGCTACTCAGGGAATACTTCAAACTTTGAATGATGACGAACTCAAAGGTGTGCTAGCACACGAAGTTGGACATATCCAAAACAGGGACATGATGGTCATGAGTATCGCCGCTACTTTAGCCGGTGCGATAACTTTCATGGCGAGGATGGTATGGTTCCAGATGATGTTCAGCAGGAGAAGGATCAACCCTATATTTTTAGTTGCTATGGTTTTAGCGCCTATAGGTGCTATAATAATCAAATTGGCGATTTCACGAAAAAGAGAATTCGGAGCAGATAAGAAAGGAGCAGAGATATCAAAAAATCCAAATGCTTTAGCCGATGCATTGGAAAAGTTAGACAGCGCGAATAAAAACAACCCTATGAGGAGTAAAAACACAACTTCTTCATCTCTATTCATCGTGAATCCATTCAAATCAAGCGGTTTTGTCAAGCTCTTCTCGTCACATCCTCCTACTGAAGAAAGAGTCAAGAGATTAAGACAGATGGCATCGGACTTCAGCTACCTATGAGTGAGATTTTAGGCCATTACTTCACAAACCTATAAGTATTGATTCCATTTTTGGTAATCTGTGAGTGTAAAAAGTTCGGCGCCGGGAAAAGCGATCCTGTTCGGGGAGCATGCAGTAGTTTACGGGGAACCAGCTCTGTCCTTGGCTGTAGATAGAAGGATCAGATGTGAAGTTTCAGCATCTTCAAAAACCTATGTGAACGGATATCCGATAAACCGAAAACATCACAGTTATATTTTGGAGTGTATAGATAAATTAGATACAGAGGAAAAATTCGAGATCGAAACTGAAAGCGATCTACCCAGTGGAGCGGGGATGGGATCCTCTGCTGCTGTTACCGTATCGACATTAGGCGCTCTCAAAGAATTTTTATCTGAAAGCATCCAAGAGAAAAGCATCGCTAAGGACGCTTTTGACATCGAATATCGTGTACAGGGTAATGCAAGTCCCATAGATACTTCTACTTCAACCCATGGGAATGCTATATTGGTCTCTAAAGAAAAAGAGGATGATTTTCTCTGGAAGATAGAAAAAGAAGACAATGTCTGGAATATACATCATCAGGACATTTCCGACTTAAATCTGGTCATCGGTGATTCAGGAGTTCACTCTAATACGGGCCCTCTTGTAAAAAAGGTCAGAAGATTCTATGAAAAGAGCAATTTTGCCAAAGAGATAATAGAAGAGATCGGAGAAATTGTTGTAAAAGCGACTTTCAGTCTTAAAGACGAGGATCTAGAAAGATTAGGTGAACTTATGAATGAAAATCATCGTCTCTTATCGATACTTGGAGTCAGTCATCCAAAACTCGAGAGGTTGATCAGAGGCGCTAGAAAATACTCGTATGGGGCGAAACTGACTGGTGCCGGTGGAGGAGGATCTATGATTGCTCTTACAGATAAACCAGAGAAAGTAGCTGATGAGATCGAAAAGAGAGGTGGTACTCCTTATTTGATAAAATCCACCGATAAAGGATTAATTACTGACCACTAGTTGACTTTCCTAGGATAAACTCAACAAAGACTAGCTCAACCAGGATTTATCTTTAACATTAAAGTTTCAGAAGGGTTTTATCTTTTGTCTATCTATACCTATACCCTTTGGTGTCAGCGCTATGAAATTGTTGCCGACCCTGGCAATATCGCCGGAAACCTCGCTAGCTACGGCTTTGAGTTCGCTTTGAACCCTTTCTAAGGATTCCTCGCTGCCTGCTATCGCCTCGACGTCCACGAGAAGGATGTTACCGTCATACACTTCTTCGGTGATATCTCTTACATCCTCATAACGATGTATTTCAGCTATCTTGATCAAGGTATCTGCATCGAAAACACTTTTTCCTTCACCCTCTTCAGAAAGATGGGTCAAATCTATGTATTCTTCGCCGCCGAGATCAGAACCTTTTCCCTTCTTTTTCAGATGAGTTTTCTTCTTGAGGAAATCTCCTATCATGGCATTCACGTCCGACAGAGTGATTAGCGGCAAACAATAAAAATCTATCGGAATCAGCACCCCTCTTACAAGTAAATTTCCTATCAAAAAAGTATTTTCAACTCCATTTCATAGATAGAAAAGTAGCAGAAAAGATTAATATCACCTTCTTTGTTTGATATTATCCAAAAACGCAGGCGTGATCTAGTCTGGTAGGATCTGAGCCTTCCAAGCTCATAGCACGGGTTCAAATCCCGTCGCCTGCATCTTTATTTAGACCATCGAGCTAAAGATTTACTTTACCAGGCTCTTTAGGGAAAAGAACGGTGTCTTTAACATCATCAAGACCACAGACATATCTTGTCAGACGTTCGATACCTAGGCCGAAACCAGCTGAAGATGGTAATCCTCTTTCAGCGATCTCTAAATATTCTTGAAAATCCTCTAGATCTAGATCTTGTTCTTCAAGTCTTTTTCTTATTCTATCAGCTTTATGTTCTCTTTCACCTCCAGATAACGCCTCGCCATAACCTTCCGGATAGATCAAATCCATATCTTTTAAGATACCGGGGCGGGAGGGATCTTCTTTATCATAAAATTCTCTATCCTCAGATGGAATATCTACGAGCCAAAAAGGATGATCCCTCTCTTGTGAAAGAACTTCTTCAAATATCCTACCATACTCGTTATATGCGTGATGATATTTTATCCTCTCAAAAGGAACCTCAGGGACCGTTAGATCTCTATCGAAAAAGTCCAATTCATCTTCGCAATTAACTTTTACTTTAGAAAGAATATGTGTGAGGAGTTCTTCTCCTAAATCGATAACGTCCTCCCTTGAAGAGTTTGCCATCTCCAGGTCCAATTGTGTAAATTGGACAAGGTGTTTACCGGTCTCAGTAAGTTCAATCGGTTCTAATCTAACGTTAGGTGAAAAGGTAAATATCTTATCTAATGATAATAAAGCTATCTGTTTATGGAGTATCATACTCCGGGTTAGTTGATATTTTTGGCCATAATATTCAAACTCAGCTTTTCCAGTAGCATGCCTAAGAGGGTCCGTCTCTGGAGAAATGATAACTGGAGAGATCTCAACAAAGTTTTTTTCTCTCAAAAAATCTCCTATTATTTTTTTTAGCTCACTTTTGATTATCAAAGCTTTGCTCAATCTTTCTTCGAAGTACCTTTCATACTTATCATCGTTCATCTTGTTATCCCCTTTAAACACATGTTAGTTTCGATGATAGGGTGACAAACCATATTTATCGTTTTTTATCCATGTTCATTCATCAGAATCATTGAATTTATATCTCACCGCTCTTTTATACCGTATCATGAAACGTATAATGATCGGTGTCGCATGGCCTTATGCGAATGGACCTATACACATAGGGCAGGTCGGAGGCTGCTATCTACCACCAGATATATTCAGACGTTATCATGAGATGAAAGGTGATGAAGTATTGATGGTCTCTGGATCGGATCAGCATGGCACTCCTGTTACGGTAACCGCTGAAGAAGAAGGTCTCACCGCCAAAGAAACCGCAGAAAAATATCACCGGATCAATTCAAAAGCTTTAAAAGATTTAGATGTTG
This sequence comes from uncultured Thermoplasmata archaeon, assembly GCA_964398905.1. Taxonomy (GTDB): domain Archaea; phylum Thermoplasmatota; class Thermoplasmata; order Halarchaeoplasmatales; family Halarchaeoplasmataceae; genus Natronoplasma. The sequence goes on along the minus strand of CAYNOV010000043.1, from coordinate 1,533 downwards.
AATTTTCACTCTTCACCTATACTATGAATGAAACTCACAAAAGAGTAGCTAGAGACATCTTCAAAACTCTGTACGAGAAAGGACATATCGGCCTCGACACTATGGAGACCTTTTACTGTCCAAATTGCGAAAGATCTCTCCCGGATAGATATGTAATAGGTACATGCCCCGAATGTGGTCAAGAAGAAATCAAAGGAGATCAGTGCGACGAATGCGGAACTCTTTTAGATCCAGAAGATTTGATAGAGCCTAAATGTATGCACTGTGGTTCAACACCTGAGATGAGAGAAAACGAACATTTTTTCTTAAAACTTTCAAATTTTCAAGATGCTTTAGAGGAATATATAGAAGATAAAGATTACTGGAAAAATCACGTTCTCAATTTTACTAAAGGTTGGTTGAAAGAAGGACTTGAAGATCGGCCTATTTCACGAGACATGGAATGGGGTATATCAGTTCCCATTGAAGGATACGAAGAGAAAAAGATCTATGTCTGGTTCGAAGCAGTTATAGGATATCTATCCACTTCTATAAAATGGTCTGAAGAAGGAGATGGTGATTGGACAAAGTTTTGGAAAAATCCAGATGCGGAACATTATTACTTCCTAGCAAAGGACAATATACCTTTCCACACTATAATTTGGCCCTCTATACTCATGGGATATGATGAGGATCTCAATCTCCCCTATGATGTTCCTGCTAACCAATACATGAGGCTAGGCGGAGAACAGTTTTCTACTTCAAGAGGACTAGTTGTCTCACTTCCTGATATACTTGAAAAATTCAGCAGCGACCCCGTGAGATTTTATATCACAATGATCATGCCCGAAACTAAAGACACTAACTTCACCTGGGCCGAATTCGAAGACAAAGTGAACTCAGAGTTGGTTGGTAATCTCGGAAATTTCATCCATAGAGTGCTTTCTTTCACATATTCGAATTTCGAAGAAGTACCTCAAGTGAATAAATTAGAACAAAGGGATGAAGAGCTAATCCAAAAAATCGATGAAAAAGTCGATGATATCGGTAAGAGTATAGAACAAAGAAAATTCAAGGAAGGCCTAAAAATGATATTAGAACTCTCAAGAGAAGGTAATAGATACTTCAATGATAAGGCTCCATGGGAAGACCTTCCAGATAATAAAAAAAGAGTTGCAACCACTCTAAACACTTCTCTTCGTTTGGTAAAAGCCCTTTGCATCACTGCAGCACCTTATCTACCCGAAAGTATGGATACTCTCTGGACATATCTTTATGAAAACGGAAGTGTCCACGAACAAAGCTGGGAAGAGGCTCGGAAACCTCTAGAGGTAGGAACAGAATTGGAGGAACCAGATCCACTCTATGAAACTATAGACATGGAAAACGAAAGGCAAAGTTCTCAATTACTCGATTCATTGAAAAAGTTGGATCTAAGAATAGGAGAAATCAAGAAGGTGAAGGAACATCCAAATGCTGACAAACTATACATCACAAGGGTCGATATCGGAGATGAGGAAAGAACTTTAGTTGCAGGACTCAAACCTTACTATG
>CAYNOV010000042.1:0-10831 GCA_964398905.1 uncultured Thermoplasmata archaeon | reverse complement strand
TCTACGATGATCTCATCTTTGACGGTGATGACGAAAAATCCCTTCTCGTCGAATTCAATCTCTTCCTCTTCTTCAGCCTCTAATCTTTCTATTCCTTTCATTCAAGACCACGTTCCTAGCTATCACCATATTTTCCAGCTTCATCTTTGCAGTAGTTTCATCTAGATTCCTAAGACCGCAGTCGGGATCGACCATGGTCTTAGGTCCAAAAACATCATAGGCTCTATTTATATTATCCTTTATCTCTTCGATCTCTTCGACGATAGGATCTGTAGTTACAACCCCAGCAGCCATCCTTTGATCTATCGAGATATCATCGAACACCTCATAGAGAGAAGGATTAGCTCCGAACTCATGATCTAAGATATCGACGTCTATCTCTACCAGATCATCTACTACCGAGGCGATATCGCCGCAAACCTGAAGTGCTGATACGGCATCGACATCTGTTATCTTCTCGATGCATCCCTTCCCATATTCAGGAAGATCGATCGAAAAGTAAGGTTCGTCTATCTGTATAACGTCACAGAGGTTTGCGAGTTTTTCAGCTTCCTTTTTCAATGCTTGTGAAGTATCCATAACAGCTTCTTTTTTTGATCTGTAATGTTTGTTTTCGGCACTATTCACCATAGTCCAAGGACCGGTCAAAACGGCTTTCAAACCGGTCGATTCAGAAAGCATATCCTTCGCTACCTTCAAATCTTCTAATATCAATGAACCGTTATAAGATATGTCAGAGACGATCTCCACCTTTTCTTTGACTCGAAATCCTTTAAGGCCCTGGGCTGATGTCTCAACCATCCCACCTCTTGTCTGCCCATCGGTCACGAGTTCTATACCCGCGTCAAGTTGAGCACTCACAGCATCTTTCAAACTCTCCAAGTAAGGGTCCTTTTGATCATGATAGGAACTCATCAAAGAGCTGTTAGTGGGAGAAGTAGGATAACTCCCGACTACTGTAGCTATCAGGACTTTATCGAGTTCCATACGGGACTATATGAACGTGGTAATAAAAAAGTATATCGGAAAGTCACAGCTTAAATCTTGGATGGTCTTCACTGACCTCTGTTCCAAAATAGTCTTCCGCGCCCTCACCGATGAGTTTATTCACCATCGCCATATTTGGGAATGCGATATCTGCGTTCTCTATAGGACCATAATAGATGAAATCAGCACCGAGAAGAACAGGTAGATTATCTATAGAGTTGTCAAGACATTTGAAAACCCTCTCATCCTCGACTTCGTCTTTCAACCATTTCCAGGATTCCACAGTGTTATGGAGTGAACAACCGGTGGGAAGACCGAATTCATTCTTGAATACTGGAACCGCTCTTAAACTTTCACATGCTTTCTCACCGAATGGAGTGGCGGCGGTATCCAAAAAAGGATATTCTATACCCGCTTCATCCGATATCTCCAAAAGACCTTGATCCATCAAAGCTCCCCCGTCTTTGATGATATCGACCCTTCCCTGAGTATTGTTCTTCTGCGGATTGTAACCGAGTAAGACAGCGCCTTTAGGCGTTCTTTCTTTCAAAACCTCTATCTCTTCCTCTGTAAGACCCAGGTTCATGCTGTTATATATCACTCTGTCCAATGCACCTATCTCTTCCAATCTCTCCAGAACTTTGATCCTGACTTTGGATTCTGGCATGTCCAATGAGAACATACCTTGTATATTATCTAAAGCGAAATCCAACTTCCATTCGATCTCTTCTTCTCCGTATATGAAGATGTCTACTAGAGAAGGTATCGAAGTGAATTCAGATACGCGGTCCTGTTCTCTTATGAGTTCTGCAGCTCTTTCCTGCTCCCTTTCAGGATCTTTGAACTGGTCCTCGTAAAATATGGTGCCGACCATCAGGGTGGGATTGACTCCGGGTTGTCCTCCGACTCTGATGCCGTTGATATCGTATGTCTTTTGTTCTTTTGTGTAACTAAACATCATCTCTCCTCCATAGATGAGATCTTTCCCCAGGGTGAGACTTTCAAGGACGAATGAAGAGCAAAATCCGCTTCAAATGTGCTTTTTTCGGCCTGTTCTATCTTGACCGCGGTATAAGGCTCCCCGAAGGACCCAGGATCTTTTTCGATGCATTCATCTATCGTCTCTTCGATCTTATCTTGTGATAGGACCCCTAAAAGATCGACTACTTCCACCTGTTCTCTGAAACGTTCAACCGCTTCGTCGGATAGGTTTTCGATATAGGGTACTGCGCCTTCAGAACCTTTGATCCTTCCGTTCTCTTCTATACCGTTTTCTATGAGCGAGATAAGAGTCTGTCCTGACCGGTGTCCTCTTATCTCCTTCCCACATATGATTATGAACCTGATATTAGGATTCGATAAAACATTAGCAATCACTTTTTCGATCCCTAAGTTTTCCGTTTTCATAGGCCCCCAGATAGCTACCTTTTTTCCGGCGAAATCGAATTTGTCAGATAGTGTCACAACAGCCACAGGAGATTTGCGATCTCCTATCTCATAATCACCGGGCCACGGATAGAGCTCATTCATATATCGTTCAACCTCTTTATCACTTCTCCCGAGACCCCTTCATATCTAACAGGTATTATATGAGCGCCTATCTTGGTCTCGATACCTCTCTCTTCCGCCTTATCGATCAATCGCTCGTAGAACTCTACGCTGAATTCGACTGATTCTACAGAAAAATCGTCTGATCTCGTCAGTCTTTTCCGGATCTGAGAGGGGATATTAACCTGCGGAACACTGTCCATCAGATTCACCATATCATCTTTGGAAGAGAAGGGAGTAGTTCCGACCAGGATAGGAGGGGTTTTCTCTACCCTCTCTTCGAGTCCTTCTATGAAATCTAGAACTTTTCTGACGTCGTAACTTATCTGGGTCTGGAAAAAATCCGCCCCTGCTTCTATCTTTCGGACTGCGTAGCTCTTCTCCCCATTCCTTTCAGGAAGAGCTACACCACCGACCTGGAATCCCGTCGGCTCTTCGATATTTTCCACCTCGGAAAGATAACGATTTCTCTTTCTAGAGGGTGCAGCGGACAATTCAGGCATCAGTTTACCTTCGTTGAGGTATTTTTTGATTCCGGTTATGAGTTCTAATGAATTGATATGATCCACTTTCTCTTCAGCAGGGTAGTCTCCTACTGCGTAATCACCTGTCATCGCCAATATGCTCTTTATACCCAAGCTCTGCGCACCCAACAACCACCGCTGAAGGCCGCTCAAAGTTGAATCCCTACAGGTCAGATGAGCTATAGGTTCAACGCCTATCTCTTCCAATATCCTACCTGAATAAGGTGCTGGATCTATCCTGACTATGCCAACGGGATTGTTGCAAATATTCAAAGCGGTCAACATGTCCAAAAAATCGTAATCTTTTATCCTGTCGATGTATTTACCCACATTACCTCCTCTGGGAGAAGGCACTTCAAAAGTTATCGGAAATTTTGTTTTTTTCAACCGCTCCAATAGATCTTTCATCATCTTTTTTAACGTCACTGATTTATTTAATTTTTCCGATGGAGAAAAAAATCACTAAAAAATTATAAGTACGGACCTCGCTATACATATTAGATATGGAGAAAAAGGGCGAAGATGAATTGGAGTGCCCGCACGTGTCTACTGACGATGACTGGCTTCCTCTCCTGCAGAGGGAAACAGAGCTGACGCTATCTCTTCATCCATACTGCGACAGCTGCGGAATGGTAAGGAACATCGGCCCTGATAGACCAAAAAAACTCGGTTATTACGTCGACAAACTTTCTGATATCGAAAGATACCTGAAAAGGGAGGACTCTAAAGGAGGCAAGAGCAAGCTTACCGAAGTTCACAAAAGGCTGATCGTGAAGGAGATGGAAGAGGAAGAGGTTTTCCACGATCTCTACGGTGTTTTGGCCACGACGCAGGAGAAGAAGTTCGTGGAGATACTGAAAAAGTACAGACCGGATCTAGAGGAAAGTTTGATAAAGTATTATCTCGAATGACATCTGTCTAAAGATTAAGATATTCTTGTTTGGAGGACCGATATGTGCTCAGTGACCATCATCATACCCACACTGAACGAGAGAGAAGGTATCGAAGAAGTGATAGAGGATATCCCTGCCCAGGAACTCCAGGATGAGGACTTTTCAGTAGAAGTGATCGCTGTAGATGGAGGCTCCTCCGATGGAACTACCGATATCTTGAACGATTACGATGTCGAAGTTATCCATTCAGATGGTGGAAAGGCCGAAGGAGTAAGAGATGGATTGAGAAATATAGAGGCCGATTATGTTTTCCTGATAGATGGTGATGGAACTTATCCTGCTGAAGAGATAACCACGATGATGCAGGAATTGGGGAACGGCAGCGATATGGTACTGGGCAACAGGTTCGGCGGCACGATATCGAACGGTGCGATGTCAACGAAAAATAAGATCGGGAACAAGATACTCACATGGCTCGCTAACAGGTTATATGGGACGGAAGTTTCTGATCTATGCACGGGATTGAGAGGCTTTTGCTTAGATGGGATCGAGCCTGATGAGATACCTGGCAAAGGATTCGAGATCGAGGCCGGCCTTCATACCGTTTTTTCAGACGAAGACATCTCAGAGATATCGATAGATTATGAAAAAAGAAAGGGCGAGTCCAAACTTGCGACCAAGGACGGTTTGAAGATCGCTCTAAGGCTGCTCAAAGAAAGATTTTGAATGAAGTGGAAGAGGATCAAATATGCTCAAGATAGAAGTCCACGAGATAAAAGGAGACTGTCCTGTTTTCGAGAAGGGAGATGAGATCGTTATAGATGATCCCGAGATAGATTTAGAGAAAAGCGATGCATTGTGCACACACGCTTTAGCCACGATACTTCACTATTCTACCGCGCTAGAAAATGATGTAGATCCAGTCGATATCGGACTGAGCGAATCCGACGAGAGTGTGGCCTTCATGCAGTGTGTCGATCCCGGAAAAGAGTACACTGGAGGCGGTACAGTCATATTCAAATGTAAAATCCTATGATTCACATCAGACCCATCTCGCCTAGTTTTTCCGGCAGATAAGTATCGGTAACGTAATCCAGACCGTATTTGGCGAGTGCCTGCTGCTCCGCTTTCTTGTCGATATCGAGCATCGTCTCTATCTCCTGTTTCCAGAACTCAGTATCGAATCTTGGGTCCTCTAATTCCTGTTCCAGAGCTTTTCTGTCGTTCTTCGAAAGCTTATCTGTCGGAAGGTCGTAAGTCATTATATCGCTGGCGGTGATACCTACATATTCAGCGGTCGGGGTAGCTAAAAAGTCTGAGAGATAAGCGGTATTTATCGCGCCGTAAGCGACGGAAGCAAAGATCCTGAAGCTCCATGGATCGGCGTCGGTGAACACAACTACGGGGATGTCTTCCTCCTCACTCAATCTTTTTATCACCCTTCTGGTCGCTCTAGCCGGCTGTCCTTTAAGATGAACCAGTAATGCATTGGCCTCTTCGTCAAAGCCGTTCTCTACCAGTCTGTCGAACATACCGCCAGTCTCTATAGCTATCATGAAATCTACGTCAGTATCGGTGAAATTCACCTTGTCGCTTTCAACGTTGTAAGGGATGGTATATCCAGAATCACCCACGTCGTCTCTGCAGTTTATCTTTCTGACGTCTCCTTTCCTGTTCACCTCTTCAACGGTTATATCTCCTATAAGCCTGGCTCCGTCCTCTTCAGGTCGAAGTTTGAAATCCTCTCTCAAACAGCCGGTTACGAGTTCCATATCCTCCGCTAGACTGTCCGATTCGCTCTGTTTGTTGAATTTAGCCTTATCCCATCCTTCCGAGATATAATACATCTCTCTGAGAGTCGAGGACTTACCGTCTTCGATCATGTCCTGGATCAGTTCTAACATGTAGAGCGTCCTTAATAACATACGGGCGCTTTTGAGCTTTTTAGCAGACCTAGTGGTCTTAGAATCTCCGAGTTTCCATACGCCTTCCCTTCTATCCAGCTCGATGTTGGATTTGGAACGGGTCGGTACTTTCATCTCCGGTATATCTCCACCATCGATCTGGTCATAAAATCTTTCAGCTATATTTTCGAGTCTTTCCAAAGCCTCTTCGTATCTCTCCTGCATTTCAATCCACCTCCTCTATCTCAGCGAGTTCTATATCCCAATCGTCGGGAAGGGTTTCGGCACCTATAAGTTTCGTCTCGGTGACTCCTTCGATGTAGACATCGGTTCCATCAAAATCCTCTTTTTCCAAGCCACCGTCGAACTCGAGGTTGAGGGTCTTGGTCTCAGAAGAGCGCAACTTCTCTAATTTCCATTCGAGATGATCTCCATCGTGGGCAGGCTCTAGATTTGAAGAAAGTAGTTCTGTTTCGGGATACGGTTTTTCGAAGAAAACGTTCAGTTCTCGATCCTGTGGAGTATAATTCATTATATCTATCTTGACTTCACAGCGTCCGTTGTTCCATTTGTGATCTTTTTCAACATAAACAACACCCATTATCTTCGTCATAGAGGAATCCAGCGAAGGAGGTTCTTTACCGAGAAGGTCGGCAGATTTTTTAGCTATCATGGGAAGGATATCGTTCACCACTGTGAACTTTTTCTTGACTTTCTTCCTTTTCTTTTCTTTGTTCAGGTGTGTTCTCAAACTTCTCGCGCACTCTCGAAGGCCTCTCTCTATTTCATCTACCACTTCAGGTATATCAGCGATCGCTTCTTTTGCCTCAGAAGTGAAAGGGACTCTTGTTGAAGCCACATGAACTAGGATCACAGCGGGACCCGAGGGCATACCGTTGCCGCCTCTCTGGTCCAAACCGTAGATCCGCCAATCGATATTCTTTATAGCGGTAGTCGTGGCGCAGCCGCCTTTTTTGTACATCAAGGGAACCCTGTTGGCGAATCTGAGCAATCTAACAGAACTGTCCTTGGGAAGGTCACCACCATAAACGAGTCCGACCTCCACCTGGAATGGATTTCCCGAATACACTTCAGGATCTCTAGTGGTGGGTGGAGCATAATACTCTGGATGATCACCTTTGAGAACGTTCTTTAGGCCTTTTTTTATCAGCATACTCTTGATAGGTGCGAGACAGTCCGTTTTAGGGGACATCAACTTGACATCTTTGGCGGCGTTCAATATCCTTTTACAGTCCTCGACTTCGAGGTCACTGGGATTGGTCTTTTCATCTATACCAGCTTTCTTACATATCTGTTCCGATTTGCTGTAACTGATCCTGCTGAAATCGTGTTTCAAAAACGATTTTAAAGTCCTTCGATCGGAGTTCTTAGCCATCTTCGCCAGCGTTCCAAGCTCTATGCCCTTCAGGTGCGGTAAAACAGCCTCTGTTTCCTCAGGAAGCTGATCCGTTGCCCGTTTGAAGACGGTCTTATCTCCGTTCCTTTTGTATTCTATCCTAGCATGAGGATTGACTATGGCGGTATTCTTCAAATACTCGAAAACAGAATGTTTACCACTCCTCAAAAGTCCTTTGACAGTGGTCTCGAACCTGGTCCCGTGTTCTTTACCTTCCCAGAGCACTACGTCCTCGTTCTGCACCTCGGGTTCGTTTTTCTTTGTATCCAATATTATGTTCATCTCGTTGGCGTAGTCCTTCTCTTTGACCTTTGAACGTACAGTCGTGGCTCTACCAGTGGTCAATTGACCGTACATGACCACCGCTGAAACGCCTATACCCTGCTGTCCCCTACTCTGGCTTATCTCATGAAATCTGGAGCCGTAGAGCAGCTTTCCGAAGACTTCCGGGATCTTTCTTTTGACGATCCCTGGTCCGTTATCTTCTATCGCCACTCTATACTCTTTTTCATCGATCTCTTCTATCTCTATCTTTATCTCAGGTAGGATAGAGGCTTCCTCACATGCATCTAAAGAATTATCTACGCCTTCCTTCACAGCGGTGACTAAAGCTTTAGTTAATGTATCGAAACCGAGTATGTGTTTGTTCCTTTCAAAAAACTCTCCTACTGATATCTCCTGCTGCTTGTCAGCTAGTTCTTCTGCTATCGAGGCCATAGGATCCCATTGACCCGATAAACCCCTTTTGATTGATAAACTTTCTGGAAAGGGGTGAATAAAAGTGGAAAAAGTCGAGAGTTATTTACCGATCTTCTTCTATGTGAAATCCGGTGTCATGTAATTTGACGTCCTCTCTCCTTCCTTCTAGATACTTGTAGACGGTAGCGTGCTCTTTACCTTCCAATATCATCTCGACAGCCCTCCTAGCTATCTTGACTTTGAAAGGCTGGCCTATAATACCAACTGTGTTGCCTTTAACGGAGACGTAGGTCTCGCTCAACTCTTCTATGAGTTCTCTAGTTCTACCGTCCCTTCCTATGACCCTTCCTCTCATCCTTTTAACGGCGTTAGTGCTCTTTCCTACCCAATCCCTTATATCTAGAAGTTCCAAGTTGACATTATCGTTCAATATCTCCATCGCTTTTTCAGGATTGAAACCTCTACCTATAGCTCTGACAACGTCCTCCACTTTAAGAGAGAGTATCGGATCCTCGATATCTCGGACGTCTATATCCACCTGTCCGGTCTGCGAGTCTATCTCGAGTTTGGCTCCGCTCTCCTCTTCTATACTCTCCTTGACTTCCCCGTCCTTTCCTATCAAAACTCCGATCCTATTATTCGGTATCTTTATGCTCGGCATGTTATCGATCCTCAATTCCTATCTTTTCTTTGATCTCTTCGATATCCAACTCGACTCCGTTCTCTCCAAAGTATCTGACAAGGTTGTTTATATCCCTTTCTAACAATTCGCCCGACATAGGATGATCCAAAAGTACTGACTGAGACACATCTATGAGATAAGGATGACCTTCCGCTATAAGTACATTGAATTCGCTCAGATCTCCATGGACCATATCTAATTCATTGTAAAGGATATCTATGTAATCTACGATCTGATCCGCGATATTTTTCATGTATTTCTTTTTCAATGTAACGTCTTTCAGCATCGGCGCTGGATGGCCATCATGATGTAGATACTCCATGATCAGTATGTTCTTCGAACAGGCGTAAGGTTCCGGAACTTTTATGCCGCCGTTGTGCATCCTTTTCAGATTAGAGAACTCTTTCTTGGTCCAGGCGTAGATCAGTTTATCGCCACCTGGTAGATCTTCAAATCGGCGGTCTCCTTCGATATACTTCTTATAGTTTCGAAAAACTGCAGTGTTCATCCTCATTACCTTTACGACCACTGGAGTACCATCTTTCCTAGTAGCTTTGAAAACTTTTGCTTCTTTACCGGTAGAGATGGGATATTCAAGGGTGTCGATGATACCGTCTTTCATGAGATCATAGAGTTCCTTGAGTGTCCTCTTGTCGAATACCTCTTCGTATGTCTTCCTTCCAGGGATGCGTATCCTTTCGTTCAATAGAGCTTTCTGGTCCTTGTCAACCATCGGAATCGTATCTTTCGGGATGAGATAAAAAGCTTTCGAAGGCGGACATATCAAAAATTATAAAGTCCCCGCAACAGTTTCATCTTTTCATTGATGTGATACGATGGAAGAATATTTGATAGTATTGAACAAGAACTCAGACACGCTGTCTATAATCGACGCAGTTTCTCTAGAAATAATCAAGACCATCGAGTGTGGACACAACCCTCACGAGATCGCTATAACTCCTGACGGTAAGAAATCATACATTACATGTTCTTTAGGAAATGAAGTCAACGTGTTAGATAACGAGAGTCTTGAGATCGTTAAAACATTGGAACACGAACACTTCAAATTCCCGCACGGTGTGGAGATCTCCAATGATGGTAAGGAGCTCTATCTAGCTTCGACTTACAGCAGCAGGATATTCATAATCGATACCGAGACCGACGAGATAAAGAAAAACTTTCCGACCTATCAGGAACATTCCCACATGATATCGTTCACTCCAGACGGTAGGAAAGTCTTCGTTCCGAACATCGGCAGCGATAACATAACGGTTGTGGATACTGAGAAGCAAGACGTGGTGAATCACTTCCCTGTCGGTAAGAGCCCAGAAGGTACGGCGGTGCATCCAGAAAGCGGGAACCTTTACGTGGCGAACCAGGACGACGATACACTGTTCGTGATAGACTCGGAAAATTATGAGACCTTGTACAAGAGAAGGTTGGGTAAAAATCCGATAAGGATAGTATTTTCCCCTGATGGTAAGTACGCCTTCATACCTAACAGGGAATCTGACGACGTTTCCGTGATAGATACGGACTTCAAGCTTCGCGATAGAAGAGAACCGTGGGAGATCAAAAGGATACCTGTGGGTATATGGCCCGGCGGAACCGTGTTCGATGAAGACGGCTCTAGAGCTTTCGTAGCTAACAACAAGACCAATGACATATCGATGATCGACGTCGAAAGTCTAGAGGAGAAAGAAGAAAGGATCGATGCCGAGATACATCCAGATGGTATAGGTTATTTTACTAGATGATCCAAAACACTTTTCTTTTACTTTTTTCTCCTTTCAATCAAAATATATAAATCGGAGATTTAGATATTGGGTGCAGAAAAGGGATGAGCATGAACACAGAATTGGAGAGGAAATTGGACCAGCGGGAAGCCGTAGTGTGTGTCGTCGGCTTAGGATACGTAGGTGAACCTTTGGCTAGATATTTTTCGGAAGAGTTGAGGACGATAGGTTTTGATATCGATGAGTCTAAAGTCGAAGCTTTGATGGAAGATAACGAAGGGCCAAAGTTGGAATTCACCTCTGATCCTTCTGAGATAAACGAAGCCGATTTCGTCATAATCAGCGTTCCGACCCCTGTTACCGAGAACAAAGAGCCTGATCTCTCCATGGTGAAGGCCGCTTCTGAAACGGTGGGGCGGAATCTGAAGGAAGGTGCTGTAG
>CAYNOV010000041.1:0-10868 GCA_964398905.1 uncultured Thermoplasmata archaeon | reverse complement strand
TCTTTTTTGTTGATTGTTTCTTCGGACTTGAGATATGATGAAAGTCTGTGGCAACCACAGTTTTCAAGGAATTCAGACAATCTTCGCCAAAGGTGCATCGGTTCCTGCCATTCTCTCACCTCAAAATAGAACACATTGTTCTCATTTTCTAGGTGTTCCGCTATCTTACTCAATAATGTAGTTCTTCCAGAGCAATCCTCTCCAACTATCGATATCAAGTCACTTGGCTCGCTCCATATATCGATAAATTCTGTGAATTTAGGGTGTGTTCTTCCTTCATACGATCGCATATAAGGCAGGTAAGATCCGTAACAACGTTCTTTTGATTTTTTTTCTGGTTCGAAGTATCCTTCCTCCTCGACCTTTTGGATTATTTCAAGTAGAGAGTAGTTTGTCTGGAAGTAAGCATTTATCTCTCCAACTTTCATAGATCTCTTTTTCTGATCGGAGATCACATCTACTTGAGAATTAGACATATCTTCTTTGGTTTTCTTGGCTTTTTCAAAACCATTATCTGTCAAAAAGTATGCCTTCCTTTTCTGTTTCTTATTTTTTATCCTTCTCGTCTCTTCTTTCAACATATCTTCCTTTACCAGATTTCTGACCGCATAAGATACTGTGTTCTGCTTCAGACCCAAGCTATCCGCTATACCTTCTTGGGTTATCTCTACAGGTAGAGAGTAACCTTCATCGTTTCCATAGTGGTCAAGTAGATGGACGAGGACCTTTTCTTTTGCCGTAAAATTTGTACCCATATACAATATTGTTTAAGTTCAAACAGTATATGTAATTTTTGAGAGATAGGCTGTCTTTTCGCCGCTACCGATAAAGATAAGATTTATTTACCGTCATCAAGTAGGCTAATCACGTGAAAGGAAAAGCCAAACAGATAGCTGAGAAACTTCTCTCCAAAGAAAAGATCCTCATAGTATCACATATAGATGCTGATGGGATCACCTCTGCTAGCATAGCTCATAAAGCTTTGGAACGAGCAGGTAAGGACCCCGAAGTCAAATTTGTAAAACAGCTCGATGAGAGTGAAATAGAAAAATTGCAAGATGAAGAGTATGATCTCATCTGGTTTACAGATCTGGGCAGTGGTCAGCTTGAATGTTTGGGAGAATTCAACTGTGTTATAACCGACCATCACGAACCTCAGGGTGAAGCCGGACCTCCGCGTGTAGAAGATCGCGGTAATATCTTAAGTTATACAAACTCAGGCATATTAGAACTGAACCCTCATAGATATGGCATAGACGGTGCGAAGGAGATATCGGGTTCAGGCACCACTTATCTCGTAGCTCGAGAGATGGAAGAAAGAAACAAAGACCTCAGTAAGTTGGCCGTGATAGGAGCGGTAGGAGATCTACAGGCTTCAGATAAGAATAAACTAGTGGGTAAAAACAGAGAGATATTACAAGAAGCTATCGAAGAAGATGTGGTAAGAAAGAGAACCGACGCTGCACTTTATGGAGTGGAAAGTAGACCTTTACCGAAATTACTAGAATTCGCTTCTGATCCGATATTACCAGGACTCACTGGAGATGAATCCGCATGTACGAATTTTTTGGTAGAGAACGACATACATCTCAAAGAAGATGAAGAATGGAGAAGATGGTATGATCTTTCTAAAGAAGAGAAGAGGAGGATATTGTCCGGACTAGCTGATAGGATGTTGGACCGAGGATATCCTGTTGAATATGTGGACAGCCTTATCGGAGAGGTGTACACTTTTCCAGGCGAAGAACAAGGTAGTATGCTACACGAAGCTAAGGAGTTTTCGACCTTATTGAATTCCTGTGGAAGATATGAAAAAGGAAATATTGGTTTGAAGGTCTGTTTAGGCGATAGAGATAAGTATTTTGATAAAGCTAAATCTCTTCTTAAGGGGCATCAAAAAGTATTAGTGGATAGTTTGGATCATGTTGAATCCGTCGGCGTGGAAGAGAGAGAATATCTCCAGTATTTCCATGGCTCGGATGAGATACCTGATACAGTCGTCGGGACCGTTGCAGGCATGGTCCTAAATTCAGGTGACGTTGATAGAAGACTGCCGATATTAGCATTCGCGGAATCCGAGGAAAGAGAAGGTGTTAAAGTCTCTTCTAGAGGGACTAAAAGATTGGTCAATTCTGGACTGGACCTTTCTTCAGTCATGACTGAATGTTCTAAAAAGGTGGGAGGAGAAGGAGGAGGTCACGATATCGCTGCCGGCGCTCTGATACCATATGGTAAAGAAGAGGAATTCCTCAAAGAAGTCGAGAAGATGATCGAATCTCAATTAGACTGAATCATCATCCTTCTTCAGCGACGGCCGCGATGCTTTCATTTTCAGGATCGTATTGACTCGACGTTTTGATGCCCAATAAGAGACCGGTGACCTCACTCGTGATTGGCTCTTTGTCCAACGATCCGATAATCTCTCCTTTTTTTACCATATCGCCGGGCTGTTTTTTTGGTTTGAAGTAACCCTCTTCATCAGGCGTTATTCTTTCGTAATGGTGGAAAAAAGTTGTTTTTTCTCTACGACTCTTAGGATAATCTTCGAAAAGAAAAGTCAAAACAGCGTCTTTAACTCTCATTAATTCCTCTCTATACCTTTCGGCACCGCCGGCCTCTATTATCATCGACGGTATTTCCAACTTAGACGTCTCCAAGAACAATTGTCCACCGGTACCTCCGGTCTGAACAGCGTTTTTTAAACCGATCTTTTGACAGAGTTCTTGATTGTGATCTTTATCAAGGTCAGTCAGCATGTAGGGGACACACCAACTATTTTTCCCGTATGTATGAAGATCGATGAGACGATCGAAATCCTTTGCCTTTTGGAATAGGCGGTGAGCTATTTGCTCTGATCTAGTACCATTTTCGTCTCCAGGAAATATTCGATTCAGGTCCTTACCATCTTTAGGATTTTCCCTCTGTTTGAGTTCAACGGCTTCAAGATTGATCTCAGGTATCACCTCAACATCTTCTAGGCCTCGGCTTTCGACCCATCCCTTTATCTCTCTCGCAATAAGAACGGAACCTATCTCTGCGCCGTGCACTCCGGCGGTGATGAGTGTCTTTTTCATGTTATAAGATTAGTATGATGGGATATATTACGATTAGCCTTGTATAAGAAGGATTTTAAGCTTGGATCTTTATTTAGATGATATGACTAACGTTTTAGGTGTTCACGACGGCCACGACGCAGGTGCAGCATTGATCCATGGAGGCGAGATCAATGCTGTCAATGAAGAAAGGCTCAGCAGGAAAAAATACCACAGAGGGTTTCCAAAAAAATCAGTCAAAGAAGTGATAAGACTTTCTAATCTAAAACCTTCTGATATAGACGTGATAGCGGTCTCAGGCATCTACAGAAAAAAGAAACGACTTTTGACCTTAAAAAATGATATTGATGATCTAGTCGGAGATGTTGATATCATCACAGTTCAACATCATGATGCTCATGCTGCGGGAGCTTATTTCACATCTGGATTGAAAAACTCTATAGTTCTAACCATCGATGCCGCCGGAGACGGTCTGTCTTCAGCTGTTTACATAGGTGAAAGAGGGAACCTAAAGAAAGTAGCAGAATCCTCTTATCTAGACTCGCTAGGAGATTTTTATGCCTCTATTACTGAGATGCTAGGATTCGTTCCGATGAGGCACGAGGGTAAAGTGATGGCTCTAAGTGCTTATCACGAAAGTAAAGATCATCACGATTTTAAAGACTGTATCGATATTGATGGTTTAGGTTTCGATAATCCTCTTGAAGTCACAGGATCAGGATCGGTCAAAGAGATCTCAGAAAGGGTCGATTTCCCTCTAAATCGAAAAAAAGATTGCTCGAAAGTTCTTAGAGATGATAAGAGAGAACATGAACTCTGGGAAAAAGCGGTCAAGATCGCTGCTTCGGCACAGGAACATGTTGAGGATTTGCTCGAAAAACTGTGTGAAAATATAATAGAAGATAAGAGGATAGAAGAACGATTCAAGAAAAACATATGCTATTCAGGTGGAGTAGCACAGAACGTAAAAGCAAATAAGATAATCAAAGAAAGGTTTGAAAGCTCCTACGTATTTCCACATATGGGGGATGGCGGGCTAGCTCTGGGGGCGGCCTTATTAACCAACCAAAATTTGACCGATGAAAAAGTCTTCTGGGATTGGAAACCTAGTTCAAAGAATGTATATCTTGGTCCTGGATCCACTCGAGATAGGGTTAAAAACACGTTAGATGAGTATGAAGAGATAAAATGGGATGTTTTGGAAGAAAAAGCAGAGTTCGTTTCATCTTTATTGACTGATGGAAAGATCATAGGGTTATTTCAAGGCAAGATGGAATACGGGCCTAGAGCTCTTGGGAACAGGTCCATAATCGCTGATCCTTCGGAAGAAAAGATCAAAGAACGTCTGAATTCTATGCTTGGAAGAGAAAAGTTTCAACCATTTTCTCCGACTATTTTGAAAGGATATCAAGACGATTATCTCAAAGATCCTGAGCCCAACAAATTTATGACGATGTCTTTTGACATAACTGAAAAGGCTGAACAGGACTTGCCCGCAGCTATACACATCGACAAAACGTGCAGACCTCAGATCCTTGAAAGGAAAGACAATCCCTATTATTACGATATAATCAAAAGTTTTGAGAGCAAAACCGGTGTTGGAGCGGTTCTTAACACAAGTTTCAACCTTCATGGCGAACCGATAGTATGCACACCACAAGAAGCGATAAGTTCTTTCAAAAGGATCAGTTTAGACGCGTTAGTTATAGAGGACTTTTTTCTGATAAAAAATTAAATCTGATGATAAAAAAATATATATGTTAGAATCTCGTATACTATGATCGAGGGTTGATCGTGACTGATGATGAAGATAAATTCAAAAGATTGAGGAGATTCAATGGAATCATGGCAGTCTTACATTTTATTCAGGGCGTTCTGATGGTGTATCTGAGCAACGAATTCGCTATAGAAGTAACCACTTCCTATATCGGAGGTCCACCCGGAACCAGCATAGAACAATTGCAAACGAACGTGCTTTTCGAACTACAGATAGGGCCTGCAGTAGCTGCATTCTTGTTCATGTCTGCCTTCGCTCATTTCGCTGTTTCTACATTTGGATTTAAATGGTATAAGAGAAATCTTAAAAATCATGTGAACAGGGCCCGTTGGATAGAGTATTCTTTTAGCAGTACTTTGATGATAGTGGTTATAGCTATGCTTGTAGGGATAACCGACATCGGATTTTTGATAGTTATAGCGCTGGCCAATGCTTCGATGATCCTCTTTGGATGGCTCATGGAGACTTATAACCAAAATACCGAGAAGGTCGTTTGGACACCTTTCATATTCGGTTGTATCGCCGGCATAGCACCCTGGATAGCGATAGCGATTAAACTTATAACGATCAGAACTTATGCCGATGTAGCGATCCCGGATTTTGTCTTATGGATATTCGTATCGATAGCAATATTCTTCAACATTTTCGCTTTAAATCAAGTTCTACAGTACAAAGAAGTGGGTCGCTGGAAAGACTACCTATACGGAGAAAGGGCTTATATCATACTCAGCCTAGTGGCAAAATCTGCCCTAGCTTGGCAGGTTTTTTCTGGAACACTGGCCGGATAGAAATAATAGACTCTAGGACGGATTCAATTGAATTCACGTATCGAGACTCTATTCGTCTTGGGATCCAAAACCGTCACTTTAGCGGGTTCTGGTTTGATATCTCTCATCTTCTGGTATTCTGTTTGTTTCTGCCAGGTCGAGGCGTTGATCAAAATAGTACCGTGATACTCGTCTACATCGTTCCTATGAATGTGACCTGTAACGAAAACATCTGGGACTTCTTCGATCGTTAGATAGTCCTTCTCCTCGGGCGCGATCGAAGTCTTTTTTCCATAAACGGGGACGAGGTGTCTTCTCTTCAACATCTCCTTTAAAGCAGTCGTCGGATTTTCCTGGTCTACCTGAGGCAGCATATCACTAAGGTCGTTTATGCTCGTACCGTGATACATCAATATTTTCAATCCCTCAAGATCTATGAATGCAGGATTACCGTAAAATAAAACATTTTCAGGAAACATCTTCTGTATCTCTTCCGGCAGACAAGGTTGAGGTTCCGCATTACGAACGATGTCATGATTTCCTGGGATCGTTATGATCTGTATCTCATCCCTTATCTCACTCAACATCCTAGCGGTCTCACGGTATTGATCATTGATATCGATTATATCCAGTTCTTCTTCCTGGTTTGGAAATATACCTATACCATCTATCAGATCACCGGGTATCAAGAGATATCTGATGTTCTCCGCCTCTTTAGAAGAATTTATCCAAGAGACAAAATCGTCCCATCTCTCTTTTATAAAAGTGTCACTCCCAACGTGTATGTCACCTAGAAAAGCTATCTTCCCGGAAAAGTCCGGCCTGGTCTTCCTGTTCAATTTTGGTACTCCAGGTCTTTTTATCTCTTCTATGGAAAGAGTGTCTTCAAAGTCATCGTTGTTTTCCCACACTTCGCCTTTTACCAGTATCACTTCATCTTCCAATATATTTTTGGAATATACGTCGCTGTCACCAGAGATGAATCCTCTCATCTCTCCCGTTTTGTCTTCGAGCGTGAGTATTTTGTTACCATTAGAAGTAGGATGGATATCTCGCACCATCACGATAGCGGATGCTTCACCTCTTCTTTTTGAGATCCTGCTGATTGGACTCGCTCTTTTACCGTCTCTCCTTTCCATTATGATGGACTTCAATATTTCATATCTACTTTCAAAGTACTTGCTGAAATCTGTTATAGTTCCAGTACAGGTGGAATTTCCAGATATGTCTTTGAGGATATCTATACATTCCTTCAGCTCTTCGACATCCATCTTTTTTTTCTTGGTTCCATCATCTCCTATAAAACTGCAGATAGTTTCTTTACATACGGGAAAAGGGAGTTTATCCTGCTTTTCAGTCAACTCATCCACAATTTTACAGGCATCCTCTTGGTCTTCTAAATATTCCATCGCATCGGGTGTCAAAACCGTGTTGTTTTCTGCTAGCTTGTTGACTATACTGTCGCGCATCGAGATCAAGATATCATGGATTTTTGACTATTAATCATTTTTTATATCTGAATATGAGAATAGTGAGAATGATATTTTTTGAGGGAAATGATTTATAAGACCCGGCTATGCATAGTTAAAGGGATTACAAATGAAATTGAACTTTCTAGGCGGTGCATCAGAAGTCGGTGCTTTATCGATGGTGATGCATCATAAAGACGTATCGTTAATATTTGATCACGGTTTATTACCGGATGATCCTCCAAAGTATCCGAGCAGACCTCCATTGGTAGATATGGGCTTCTTGACCCATTCACACCTGGATCATTGTGGGATGTTACCCTCACTGCTAAGGCAGAACGACATACCAATTTTAGCTACTCATCCTTCTGTGGAAGTGGCTGAACTCCTTCTTTACGACAGTTTGAAGATAGCGGATATAGAAGGGTATCCAAAACATTACGAAAAGGTTGATATAAAAAACACAAAAGCCGCGTTTGATATAGTCGGTTACAATTCCAAAAGAGACGTGGGCGGGATGGAAATAGAAGTTCATTCTTCGGGTCATATACCAGGCTCTAGCATGTTCCAGATCAAAGGTAAAAGGGACACTCTGTTCACGGGAGACATAAACACATTGAATGCTCGTCTTTTATGGGGAACGCATCCTGTTGAATGCGACAATCTGATCCTCGAGACCACTTATGGAGGGGAAAACCACCCGGATAGGAAAGAGACAGAAAAGCGATTCTTGGACAAGATAGATGAAACACTCGAGAGAGGAGGTCAGGTAATAGTTCCAGTTTTCGCTGTAGGTAGGACCCAAGAGATATTGATGATCTTGGATGATAGAGATTACGATGTTTGGTTCGACGGCATGGGTAGAACCGTGAATAGAATATATTTGAATCACGAAGGCTTTTTACGATCGGCAAAGAAACTAGAGAAGGCTATCTCGAACGCTAACGAAGTGAAGTCACCTTCTACAAGAGATAAAGCTAAGAGTGGTGAAGTGATAGTCACGACAAGCGGTATGGTAGAAGGCGGTCCAGTCTTAGAATATCTTAGGGAAATACGGACAGATCCTAACAGTGCTATACTCCTTACAGGCTATCAGGTGGAAGGTACCAACGGAGAACGACTACTCGAAAACGGGATGATCCGAGATCGTGGGACAACACTTCCTGTCGAATGCGACATCGAGAGGTACGATTTTTCTGCTCACGCTGGGCACGACGAGCTCATTGAATTCGCAAAAGGCTGCAATCCGGAAAATATAGTGCTTTGTCACGGTGACAAGAGAGATGAAGTCGCAGAAGATCTATCAGAATTTGAAGTCTACACACCTGTGGAAGGTGAACAGATAGAGCTCTGAACTTCTTTTACATAAAATACTTTATAGGCTCCATCACTTACTCTCGCAGATATGTGGGAAATCTCATTGATCCGACTCATAGTTGGCGGCGTCTTCTTATCCTTCGCCGCTGTCAAAGATCTGAAGACAAGGAAGGTCTCGAATAAAGTCTGGATAACTATGGGTATGATCGCTATGACCATACTAGGATTTGAACTTATATTTTTAAGAGATGTTGATTGGTCTTTACTCCTGATGTTCATACCGATCGGGGTGGTCTTCGCTGAAGCCTTTATAGACAGACCCCCTCTCTTTTCAGATGACGGATTTAATCCTTTAGTTTTTGGATGGCTTGTTCTACCTCTGATAGTGTTCATCTATTTAGTTGGGTTTTACAGTCAAGACTTGCTGTTTTGGTCCTTGGCGATGATCATAGGCGTCATGCTGTTCTCTTTTCTCATGTATTATCTTTATGTGATACATGGGGGAGCAGACGCAAAAGCTGTGATCACTCTAGCTATCCTTTTACCGTTTTATCCTGAGGTACCAGGTTTGACATACAGAGCGATATCAGATCAGATGGTATCCATGATGGAGGTCTTTTTCCCGTTCACTCTTGTTGTACTCCTAAATTCATCTCTATTAGTACTTATATTTCCCATAACTAGTTTTATTATCAATCTCTCAAAAGGAGATATAGATTTTCCAAGGATGTTTTTTGGATATAAGAAGAGTGTGGATGAATTGGAGAATTCTTTTTATTGGCCCATGCAGTATTATGAGGATGGAAACCTCAAGACTGAACTCCTCCCTAGATCAGGTACAGATGAAAAGATAAAATCTTTGAAAAATTACGGTGTTGAAGAAGTTTGGGCAACCCCAAAGATACCTTTCATCGTTCCCATGTTTTTCGGTTTCGTGATATCTTTCATTATCGGAAATCCAATCATGTACGTGGTTTGATGAGTAATGATCAACCATCGTTTCCGGTCTGGAGAAAGATAATAAAATCTTGCGAAATGTTTATATAGTGGTTAGTAAACTACTTTCACAAAGATAGAAAAAAATCATATACATGTATATGGGGGCCTTGACGATTGAAAATAGAAGGTGAAATAGAGAACATATCACATCGAGGAAAAATCATCGCCAGGTTTTCCAAAATACCTGAAATCGGTGCCTATGTCTTTGACAACAAGAACAAAAGAATCGGGGAGGTCTGTTGGATCTTTGGGCCTGTGCAAGATCCGCTAATTGAAATAGAATTGGATGTTGATCCAAGAAAAAGGCTCACCATGATGAGAAAAAGGATATATGTCGAGGAGATATAGATGAATGAAGAGATAGAGATTGAGGAAGAAAAAAAGAGTTCCGTTGAAAAGGTAACTGAATGTCCTGAATGTAGTAGTAGACATCTCGCTCAGGATTACGATAGGGGTGAATTGATCTGCGAGGATTGTGGTTTGGTTATAGATAATCAGTACATAGATGAAGGTCCGGAATGGAGAGCTTTTGATATGAAACAGGAGGAGAAGAGAGCGAGAACAGGTGCTCCCATGACGGAGATGGTCCATGATAAGGGACTCTCTACAAGTATCGATTCATCTAACAAAGATTCATACGGGAGATCTATACCGAGCAAGAAGAAAGCCCAGATATATAGGCTGAGAAAATGGCAGAGGAGGATAAGGGTCTCAGATGCCACTGAGAGGAACCTTGCTTATGCATTGACAGAGATGGATAGGATGGCCTCGACGATGGGGCTTCCTAAAAACATAAGGGAGACAGCGGCTGTGATCTATAGGAAGGCGGTCAAGAAGAACCTGATAAGAGGTAGAAGCATAAATAGCGTGGTAGCTGCTTCACTTTACGCAGCCTGTAGAAAGGCCAACGTTCCCAGAACGTTGGATGAGATAGCTGAAGCCACATCTTCTGATAGAAAAGAGATCGGTAGGACTTACAGGTTTTTGAGTAGAGAGCTGGTGTTGAAATTGAAGCCCACCAAACCTCAGGAATATCTGAGTCGGTTCTGCAGCGAATTGGACCTGAGTGGAAAGATACAGAAGATGGCAAAGAATATCATCGATCAAGCAGAAGAAAAAGAATTGATATCTGGAAAAGGACCGACAGGTTTGGCGGCTGCCTCTATTTATATCGCCTCTATAAATGGAGGAGAAAGAAGAACACAGCGTGAAGTCGCGGATGTAGCTGCAGTCACCGAAGTGACGGTCAGGAATAGATACAAAGAATTG
Source organism: uncultured Thermoplasmata archaeon (assembly GCA_964398905.1). Classification (GTDB taxonomy): domain Archaea; phylum Thermoplasmatota; class Thermoplasmata; order Halarchaeoplasmatales; family Halarchaeoplasmataceae; genus Natronoplasma. The sequence goes on along the minus strand of CAYNOV010000041.1, from coordinate 217 downwards.
GTAGATAAACTCGATATCGATATCGAAGTGTAGACAAAAAAAAAGCGCCGTCGAGCGGATTCGAACCGCTAACCGCTCGGTTAACAGCCGAGTGCTCTGCCGATTGAGCTACGACGGCTTTCAGTATGTAACTCCTAATAGTAATTCATATTAAACATTTTTTATTCAAGAAAGACTTCATCCTATTTGTATTATTAATATTAGTTTGCCTTATACT
>CAYNOV010000040.1:0-11386 GCA_964398905.1 uncultured Thermoplasmata archaeon | reverse complement strand
GGAGACGATACCACTGAACATAAAGGAGAAGCCGATCATATCAATTTCATGGGTATACCGGATGAAGAAGAAGAGAAGAGGTGATCTATCATCGTTCTTTATTTCAGCCATCCAACGTTCACTTTTAATACAGAAACAGAAAAGAAATGTATCGGCATAATAAAAGAATATTTAGAACCTGATGAGATAATCAATCCTGCAGATTTTGGTCTTAAGCATGATCTAAAATCAGAATTAGAAAATTGTGATGCGATAGTCGTGATGGCGGTATCTGGAGTTTTCACCTACCTTGTTTGGAAGGAACTCGAGATGATCGATAAAGATGAGGTAAAAGTTTACACTTTTATGGTCGAGAACAAAAACGATATAGGTCCACTTGTCGAGGGGATACCAGAAGATATCAAGAAACTTACCAAAAAACAATCTAAAAGACTCTCTCATGAGATGACTAGAGAGGATTATCAAGATGGCTTCATGAGTTCATTGGTAGGGTCTCATAGTTCAAGATTTTAAAAAAAAAAGAGAAAAGTGATTTTTAACCTTTCATCACTCCTATAGGTACCAATTTTGCCACGATCTTAGAGAGTCCTGCGTTGTGAGTGACTTCTACCACCTTATTCACGTCTTTATAAGCCCCTGGACTCTCTTCTTTCAGGACCTTATTACTGGCTGCCTTAACGTAGATTCCTTTTTCGGCTAAATCTTCCTTTATCTCGTTGACTCTGAACTTCTTCCGTGCTCCAGTTCTTGACATGGTCCTTCCAGCGCCGTGGCAGGTGGATCCCCAACTTCTTTTCATCGAATTCTCAGTACCCATCATAACGTAGCTGGCGGTGCCCATATCACCAGGGATTATTACCGGTTGGCCAGCATCTCTGTATTTTTTTGGAACTTCTTTTCTACCTGGAGCGAAGGCTCTTGTCGCTCCTTTACGATGGACGATAACGTCTTTTCTTTTTCCATCTACTTCATGTTCTTCTTTTTTAGCTACATTATGGCAAACATCATAGATCAATTCCATATCCATGTCCTCTGCATCTTCTTCGAATATCTGCTCGAAGCTTTCTCTTACCCAGTGCATTATCAACTGTCTATTTATCCATGCGTAGTTAGCTCCGCAGCTCATAGCGGCGAAATAATCCTTACCTTCAGGTGAATCGAAAGGTGCACAAGCCAGCTGCTTATCCGGAAGATCGATGTTGTACTTCCTTATGGCTTTCTCCATCTTATCGATATAATCAGTGGCTATCTGATGGCCGCATCCTCTCGAACCGGTATGGATCATCGTTGTTATCATACCTTCCTCAAGATCCATAGCATCTGCAGCTTTCTCATCATAGACCTTTTCTACCTTCTGTACTTCAAGAAAGTGATTTCCTCCACCGAGGGTTCCAAATTGAGGCTTTCCTCTATCCTTCGCTTTCTTGCTGACTTTACTGGAATCCGCGCTCTCCATCCTACCGTTGTCTTCTATACGTTTCAAATCTTGATGCCACCCATATCCTTCATCTACAGCCCACTCGACACCATAATCCAAGGCTTCTTCGAGTTCCAAGGTAGAAAGTTTTACTCTACTTTTTTTACCAACACCGGCAGGAACATTATCGAACATCTTGTTTATCAGACCCTTTATATTGTCTCTTATCCTGTTCTCGTCCAAGTTGGTTTTTAATAATCGGACTCCACAATTGATATCATACCCCACTCCACCGGGTGAGATCACACCTTCATCTGGATCCATCGCTGCCACACCACCGATCGGAAAACCGTAGCCCCAGTGGATATCCGGCATGGCTTTTGAAGCACCTATTATACCTGGGAGCGTAGCTACATTCGCCACCTGTTCCGGAGCATTATCCTGTCTTATTGATTTTATCAAAGATCTGTCTGCAAAGATCCACCCATCGTTCCTCATCCCTTCTTTGTAGCTTCTAGGGATCGTGTAAACATAATCGCTACTTTTCTTCAAAGGACCGTTCCAACTTCTTCCCATAACTATCAAGATACCATTGGTATTTTGGGGTTATATATTTTTTTGAGAGGGCTCACTATCTTTGGTATGAAAAAGGTTCTACTCTGAGATCATTTCGATGATCTTCTCAGCGGTCGAAGGTCCGATCCCTTCGACCTGTTTCAATTCCTCAACATCGGCCTGAAAAACTTTTCTCACTGAACCAAAATGTTCCAGTAATCGTTGAGCTAAAACACCAGAGATCGAAGGTAATCCCTCTAAGATATATCTTTTTCTGTCATGGGACGACATACTTTTCTTACCTTTTCTAAGTGAGGTGGCTTTTTTCTCTTTTTTCTCCCTTTCGACCATGCTGTAGAGCAATGCCGCTGTCTCATCTCCATCTTTAGTAGAAAGAATAGGAATCCTAAAGTCGCAGGCCAGAGAAGATAAAGCTCCGTAGATCGCATTATCATCGATGTTCCTTCTCTCAAAAAGGCCTTCCCCTTCGAGTATGATCACCGGTTGAAGATAGTTTTCACTCAGGTCCTTTGCCTGTGAAAACAACCTTCCGTCGGTGACGGATTCTAAAAAATCAGAGACCTCTTTTCTTTCGACCGCAGTATTCTCAGAGATTATATAATCTCCTACTGAGAGCTGTGAACTATTTATCTTCACATCTTTTTTTGAAAGGCTCTCCACGACTTTGCTATTTTGCTCTCTAGTATCGACAACGATCTCCAGCAATTCTTTCTCTTTTTCTTCCTTATCACCGTCGTAGTCCATCAAAGAGCGCTGACTCTTGTCTTTTGAAACTTCCTCCGTATCTTTCTTGAGTTCTTTTTTACTCTTTTTCTTAACGACGTCGTAATCCTTCTCTTCCTTCATTGGATCACCTACACTTATCTTATTACCTAATTCGTCTCTCAATCTCATCAGGTTCCTATGCATCTTTTTCTCTTTGTTTCTGCTTGACCAGTAATAGGCCTCGTCTCTTGTATTTTTTGTTATCAATACAACAACTTTTCCCTTTCTTTTTCTAGCGGTCCTGCCTCTTCTTTGGATCGTCCTTATTTCGGAGGGGACGGGCTCGTAGAAAACGACCATATCTGTCGCGGGTATATCTAAACCTTCTTCTCCAACGCTTGTCGCCACGAGAACATTGAACCTTCCATCTTCGAATTCATCTAGAGTCTCGATCTGCTCCTCCTGTTTTAGGCCGGTGTCACCTTCTTTATTTCGCTGTCCGATGAATCGTACTGGTCTGACCCCTTCTATCCTGGCTAGTCTTTCACTGATCTTTTTAGAAGTATGCCTGTAATTCGTGAATACGATTATCCTTGAATCTTCTTTTTTCTTTATCTGGTCTTCGACTACTTCAGCGACTTTTTCAACCTTCGGATGTTCTTCCTCCAGATCCTTCAACTTAGCTATGACTTCGTTTATTTCACTTTCATCCATTATCCTTTTGGAAGCCTTAGAGCCTCCTCTTGATTCCGCTTCATTTTTTATCTTATCTAGATACTCTTTCAAACTTTCAGTACCCTGAGTTTCTGCCTGATCGATGGCATGATCCACTTTTATGGAGGAAGCGACCAGGCTTGCCGCATGGTATAAGGAAGATTCGTTCGAGGAGTGGATCTCCCCCTGTATCTCTTTTCTAACATCTATCAGATCCTTCCTCGTCACTCTTTCGGTTTTTTTCTTTTCTAGAAAACCGAATCCCTGGAGTTTTTCGACGTATCTGTTCCTAACCTTTTTCAGATCTTGTACTATCTTCTTGTGCCCTTCGGTCAGTTTGACTTCGATCCATTCTTTTTCAAGTTTATTGGTATAATTTACCACGTCTGGATCGTATTTCGTTCTTATCTCAACGTGTTCAAATCCAAGAGTATTGCACACCTGTAAGATATCTTCTATCTCGCTTCCAGGTGATGCTGTAAGTCCTAGAGTATGATGATCGTCTATCTCCCTGTATCTTTCTCCGATAAATACGTAGGAATAATCTCCTACAGCTCTATGGGCTTCATCAAAAATTGTGAGAGAAACATCTTCAAGACTGATCCTGCGAGCCATCAGATCATTTTTGATGACTTGAGGAGTAGAAACGATGATATCGTTTTTCCCCCACAGTTCTTCTCTATCTCCGGGACTGACTTCACCGGTGAAGACCTTAGGATCCTGTACGTCCAAAGTGGATTCTATGTCTCGCGCGTGTTGATTAACCAGTGGTTTAGTGGGAGCGAGAAAAAGGATCTTTTTTTCCGGACATCTCTTGATCTTCCCCGCCATGACCATGAAAGCGATCATGGTCTTACCCATCCCAGTGGGAAGAACTACAAGTGTGGAGATTTCACTGGCTACTTTGCTTATATTGATCTGGTATTCCCGCTCTTCGATACCGTTTAAATCCAACAGTTTGTTTTCATCTAGCAAGTCTTTTTACACCTTTAATAAAACAAGAACTTACAGGTCGAGATCTTTCTCTATCTTCTCTTCCATCTCTTCTTCGAGTGCGAGTTCTTCCTCCCACTTTTCGAGGTTGTCCAATATCTCTTTCAAACGTCTAAGGCAGTCTATGCAGATCCACTTTTCACCCACTTCTTTACCGGGCACCTTTTTGTAGGTTATCTGTTCACAGAACTCACAATGATGCATGTCTTCTGTACGATGTTCTGCATATGCTTCCATCCTCTTTCCTTCTTTGAGACTTGAGAGGATCTTCTTTTTCAACTCTTCGTCGATGTCGTCCTCTTCAAGATCTAAGTCGTCGAAGTCCAGCTGATCAATGTTGTCCGACAGCGTACCACCTTTGGATGATTCTACATGATTTAAACTATTTAAGTTATATCATCTTTTCACCTATTCGATCGTTAGGAAATAAGTTTTATATGCTCCTGCACTTCTTCAAAAACATGAAATTAGTTTTCCTCGGGACTGGAGGTAGCTATCCCACACCTCAAAGAAACGTACCATGTATCGCTTTGAAGTTCCAAGGAGATATACTGCTATTCGACTGTGGAGAGGGAAGTCAAAGACAGTTGATGATGTCATCACTCTCCTTCATGCAGGTCAAAAAGATATTCATTTCTCACTTCCACGGGGATCATTTTTTGGGTATACCGGGCCTTGTTCAAAGCATGAACATGAATGACAGGGAAGAACCTTTAGAGATATACGGACCTAAAGGTACTGCTTCTTTGATCAAAGGTCTCATTTCCAGAGGGTTTTTTGGTCCTGGTTTTCCCATACACATACATGAATTGAATCCTTCAGCTAGGTTGGAATTCGATAACTACTACATAGAGGCTATCGAATCCGAACATGACGTTCCTTCTTTGGCTTATTCTTTTCAAGAGAGGGATAAGAAAGGCAGGTTCGATAGACAGAGAGCTTTGGACCTAGGCGTCCCCGAGGGCCCTCTTTTCAGTGAACTGCACGAGGGTAACTCAGTAAAAGTAGACGGAAAGCTGATACGACCCGAGGAAGTCGTTGGCCCACCACGCAGGGGAAAGAAGGTAGTATATACAGGAGATACAAGGCCGTGTCAGACGATAATCGAAGCGGCAGAAAGAGCCGATGTTCTGATACACGATTCGACACTGGATTCTTCGATGTCGGAGAGGGCTATGGAGCGTGGTCATACCTCGGCAGATATGGCCGCTTCGATAGCCAGCAAAGCTGGCGTTGGAAGACTCTTCCTCGTTCATATAAGTCCCAGATATACAGATGTTAAATCACTGGAAGAAGAAGCTAGAGAGATATTCGAAAATAGTTCGGTACCGGAAGATCTTTTTGAATTCGAATTATAGGGGGAAAAAGGTTGTTTCTGGCCGAAAAGGATAAAAAGACCTATATCACATGCTTATTCTAGATATGAAGGAATTTATCGAGACAGTGCTAGAGGCAAAAAAAGAGTTCGACCCTACATCGATACTACTTTTCACTCAATCAGAGGAACTCATGGATGATATCACAGACATGATCGATGATACGGAGATAATCATATTCACCGATCATACTTCTTTATCTTCTTTTTTAGGCAACTCTCACGTCAGTGTTCAAAAGTTGAAAGATCCTCCCGCAGTAGGGTTAGATGTTCTAGACCAAGTAAAAAATATGGTTCTTTCCTGCGCAGCTGAAGGATTGATAGATAGAAGAGAAAAGGTCATGATGGTGATCTCTACAGACGTTCAGTCAGTCGCCTGTTTTGAGATGTCAGATATCGGAGTGGTGAACCTTAAAGATGAAGTAGGTTCAAGGATACAATTAGACTGTCTTGAGGCTGCTTTCAACCTCGGTACGAAGATAATCAAAGAGGGTAAGGAAGGTCTCCCCGCGGGAGCACTATTCATAATGGGAGATATGAACAACGTTTTGAACTCCACCACTGATTCGGTGAGAAACCCTCTAAAAGGATGCGCAGAAGAAGAATTGAACATAAAGGACAAAGAGAATTGGAACACTATAAAGGAATTTTCTATGCTGGATGGCGCTCTTGTCCTTGACAAGTTCGGTAATCCCGTTGCGGCGGGCAGATACGTTATGTTCGGTGATGGGACCGAATGTACGGTCGAGGAAGGTCTGGGAGGAAGACATCTGGCTGCATCTTATATCAGCCGGAAGACACAAGCTCTAGCGATGGTGGTTTCTTCCGAAGGTGTCATCCGCATCTATAAGAATGGAGAGAAGATATACGAAGTGGATATAATCTAACTTTCTTCTGAGAACTATATTTTTTTGAATTTTATAGATAATTTTTTCAACCTAATTTATAAAGATTTTGGGAAGGACTTATATACAAAAATAAAATAGTGCAGATGATAATATGTCAGGGTTGATACCAAGAGAGATGGATGAAGAAGGAGCACTAGAAGGTCTTCCACTTTATATGATAATACTCGTTGTCATCGCTGGAGTAGCTACCGCAGTGATAGGTGGATGGATGATCACGGCTCAGAGTACAGAATTAGGATATATCGAAGTCGAAGATCATCATAACAATGAGATCGATGAATTAGAGCTCTCTGAATTCAATACAAAAACAATCTATGTAACGGCTTACGATCAACAGGGCGATAGTTTAGAAGGTGTTACTGTTTACATAGAAGGTTGTGGAGCAGGAGATATAGATGATCCGGTCGCTTTGACGGATGAAGATGGTGAGGTATCTTTCAGGTTAGAAAGTAGTGACCTTCGGACACCAGATGGGCAGAGCCATGGGACTATAGAGATCACAGCGGAATACACTGGTGACATGGAGCTGACTGAGACCGAAGACATCCTCGTGACAGAATAGTCATGATCCAAATTTGAAGTGATAATCTGTTCGAAACAAAAGAGATATTCGGTCGATCCGAATCTAAAGAACTTGGAACTAAAGGCTGTTGCTACATCGGTAAAAACGTCTCCTATCCTGGAGGAGAATACGAGGAGATGGGTAAAGCCTATCTCGACATAGTTTCTCCGCACTGTATGCTCGTGGTCGGAAAAAGAGGAACAGGTAAGTCCTACACCCTCGGTGTTATCGCCGAAGGTTTTTTGGAACTGAAGGAGCGGTATTCTAAGAGGATATCACTAGTTCTGATAGATACTATGAGTGTTTTTCACAGCCTCAAGAAAGAGAATGCTGATAGCAAGGAAATTGAGCGGATGGATGATTTTGATATCGAACCGGACTCTTTTGAAGAAGACATCAGGATCCTTGTTCCTAAGGCAGCGGTAGATGACGCTCAGAGAAGCGGTGAAGATATACACCATGACGAGATATTAGAGATACCTCTTTCAAGAGTACGGATACACGAGTGGCTCGAACTTTTTGATCTTAAAGTTACAGAAACTACGGGAACTCTTTTGAGCAGGATCATCTCCGATCTAAAAGAAGATGGTGATTTTTCCTTCGATGATATTTATGAGAAAATAGAGGAAGACAGTAAAGCGGATGAAGAAAGCAAAACTGCGCTTAAAACTCTTTTTCAGATGATAGATGAGCTCGATCTTTTCTCCAAGGAAGGTATGGGCGTAAATATAGTGGAGAGCGGCAAGATAACGGTCCTCGATATCTCCTACCTTGGCCGCTTAGGTGATTACGATCTGAGAAGCTTGATAGTTTCCATATTTGCAAGAGAACAGATGGCCAAACGAACGCTCTATACCACCATCGAGATGCAGTCTCAGGCAGGTTTGATAGATGATCAGAGAAAATCCTTGACAGAAGAGTATCCTATCGTTTACATGTTGATAGACGAGGCTCATCTTTTTCTTCCATACGAAGGAACAACTATCGCGACCGATCCATTGATAGACTGGATAAAGCTGGGAAGACATCCTGGTCTATCTCTGATAATGGCTACTCAAGAACCTTCCGCCCTACACACGAGCGCGATAAGACAATCCGATATGATAATAGCTCACAATATGACTTCAAAGGATGATCTCGATGCTTTAAAAGTGGCTAAACAGTCTTATATGAAAGAAGGTCTTGACGATGTAGTAGCAGAGATGGAATTCAAAAGAGGCTTAACGATGATCTTCGACGACAAGAGGAGAGAATTACAGTTATGCAGGATCAGACCAAGAAAGACCCTTCACACCGGCGTAGACGCTTCTGCTTTACCTCCTGAAGAAAGAAGTTGATCAGTCGCCCATCTTTTCGCCTAGGGTTTCTTTCCAATCTTTTCTTATTTTGTCTATTTCGATATCGATCACAGTTTCCCCGTTCAATTCGATGTTCAACCTATCTCCTTTAGTAACTCCGATCTTTTCGACTGGGATGGAAAATACGTTCTCAAAGTCTTTCTCATCCTCTTTATTGACCTCGACTAGCCATCGTGTATTGCTCTCAGAGAAGAGGAATTTATCATCTCTAATATCGGTTTCAGTTTTTATCTTTGCTCCTAGATCGCCAGCTAGACACATCTCTGATAGAGCTACACCCAAACCGCCGAGTGAGAGATCATGACAACTCACTATTAGATCTTTTGAATGCGCCTTCAACATCTCTTGGATGCTTTTCTGAAGCCTATCAACGTCGACCTGGGGCACGTTTCCACTCTTTCCGTCGAGCATCTTATAGTATTCCGAACCGCCCATCTCGTCTTTCGTTTCACCTACGATATATAGCGAATTTCCTTCCTGTTTTAGATCCATGGTAACTCCATTTCTGATATCGCCTATCAAACCGCAGGCTAGTATCGAGGGTGTAGGCTTGACGGCACCTACTGGTGTTTCGTTATAAAAGCTGACATTTCCCGAAACGAAAGGAACACCTAAATGTCTCGCAACGGCTTCGAGCCCCTCAGCGACTCTAGCGAAATCTCCTAACCGATCAGGTTTCTCTGGATTACCGAAATTCAAACAATCAGCGAAAGAGTGAGGTTCCGCCCCAACCGCAACTAGATTCCTTATAGATTCGTCCAAGACGGACATCGCTCCTGCTTTAGGATCTAAAGACGTGTAGGACGGTACGACATCCGTGGTGACCGCTATACCTTTGAAAGACTCTTCTAAAGGCTTTATCAAGGAAGCGTCTCCGGGTCCCTGCTTTCCGATGACTCCCTGCATCGGCTTCAAGATGGTGTTCTCTCTGACTTCGTGATCGTACTGCCTGATCACCCATTCTTTACTGTTGATATTGTCTCTTCTCAAAAGTTTCAATAAGATATCGTTATAATCCCGAGGTTCTTCAGGCTCTTTTTCTTCTATCTTTTCAGTGTGATCGACCTTTTCTAAAGGTCTACAATAAGTAGGTCCGCCGGTCTGGAATTCAAGGTCGAGGTCCATTATCTTCTCGTCTTCATAATGGACTTTAATTCTCTGTTCATCTATCACCTTTCCTATCCGTGTGGCTTCGACGTCCCACTTATCACATAGCCGCATGACTTCATCGACATTTTCTTCTTTAACGGCGTACATCATCCTTTCCTGGCTCTCTGAAACCCAAATCTCCCACGGAGCCATATCCTCTTCTTTCAAAGGAACTTTGTCCAACTCGATCTCTGCTCCAAAGCCCCCGTCTAAGGCCATCTCTCCTGCGACACATGAAAGCCCTCCGCCGCCGAAGTCCTTCATGCCTTGTAGTAGACCTTTCCTGTTGAGTTCTAAACTGACGTGAATGAGAGGTTCTTTGGTGATGGGATCCCCCAGTTGAACCGCTTGTATATCCTCTTCCTCAGAATCTTCATGGAGTTCGTCTGAAGCGAAAGTTACGCCGTGGATACCGTCTCTTCCGGTCCTGCCTCCGGCCATTATGAAAACGTCGCCAGGTTCTTTCACTCTGCTTCGGATCAACTCGTCTTTTTTCGCTATACCGATGCAGCCGACGTTGACCAAACAATTAGTGGTATAACATCCGTCGAAGTAAACCATCCCCGAGAGCGTAGGTATGCCGAGTCTGTTACCATAATCGCTTATACCGTGTACTACTCCGTTGAAAAGATATCTCGGATGTTTCGTCCCTGGAGGGAGATCATCGTAGTCCATATCCAAAGGTCCGAAGAAGAGAGGGTCTACGAAAGCGAGAGGCTGCGCACCCATACAGGTGACGTCTCTCACTATTCCGCCTATCCCAGTCGCGGCTCCTCCATAAGGTTCTATTGCGGAAGGATGATTGTGACTTTCCAACGCAACCACGTAAGCGTGGTCGTCATCGAATTCTACCACTCCTGCATCTTCCTCCACAACGTAAATATTCTGAGGTGCGTCTATATCGAATACCGTATCTTTCAAAATAGGTTTTGAAGACTTGTAACAGCAGTGTTCGGACCATGCCTGGCCGATAGCTTCGAGTTCTAGATCGGTAGGATTGCGGCCGAGTCCTTCGAAATGTTCCTTCACCATCTTCATCTCGTCTAAACTCAGACCAACGCCGCTTTCGCGGCTTATCTCTTCTAGATCATCATCTTCAGCCTCTAAAATATTGACCTCGTGTATCTCGAAGGGCACGTCTCGTTTTTTATAGTGTTCCATCCGATATCACCTAGTTCTTGATCTCTATCTCGTAGGTCTGGATGACCGGATTAGCGAGCAGCTTCTTACACATCTCTTCCACTTCACTCCTGGCCTTTTCTTCAGATATATTTTCACCAAGATCGATCTCGAAAAGCTTTCCCGTTTCCACCTTTTCTACGTCCCAACCCAGGAGTTTCAAAGTTTTTTCTGTATTCATCCCTTCCGGGTCTGCGACACCTTTTTTCAGTTCTATTTTGACTTCCGCTGTTACCATGAAATCACATATCTAAATTGATAGGTGATTTAATAGGTTTTCTTTTCATCACAGAAAGGGAGAGACGATGAACCATGCACCGAAGCCTATCATCAGGGCTCCACATAGACCAAAGACCTTTCTCCTGTGTTTATACCAGTACTCTAAAGTTCTGTTAGAGGAGTAACTCAAAAATGAATACCATAACAGGTCACAGGACCAGTGAACTACCG
>CAYNOV010000039.1:0-11437 GCA_964398905.1 uncultured Thermoplasmata archaeon | reverse complement strand
TTCATTATTATGTCGGCTCTGTGACCGTCTACTTCAAAGTCGACCGATAGTCTCGCGATGACGTCGTCCAATTCCTTCGTGATCTTCACGTTTTCTAAACTTTTCATAGCGCCGCTTATCCGTTCCCGCATCGCATCCATCTCGGATCTATATTTTTCTCTGAAGGCATGAGGATCTTCCATGAATTCGTCCCTTCGATTTATTATCTCGACCCTGTCTTCCGCATCCTGCAGACCAGCTACTTTGACGTTCAAAGCCATACGATCTAAAAGCTGAGGGCGAAGAGCCCCTTCTTCCGGATTCATGCTCCCGACCAACCTGAATTGTGACGGGTAAGTAAGAGAGATACCCTCTCTTTCGACGGTAACTTTTCCCATCGCGGCAGCATCTAACAGAACGTCTACGATATAATCGTCGAGAAGATTGATCTCATCGACGTAAAGTATACCGCGGTTCGCTTCAGCGAGGATACCTTCTTCAAATGATTTCACTCCTTCAGCAAGCATCTTCTCCACGTCTAGCGTACCTATCACCCTGTCTTCAGTAGCGTTCAAAGGAAGGTCGACGACTTCGACCCTCTTCTCCTCGACCGGTATCTCGCTCGTGTCCTCGAACCTATCTCTGCACTCGAAACACCACTCGTCCGGCTTCCTAGGATCACAGTAAAAGCGGCAGTCGCTCACCACGTCTATAGGCGGTAATATCTCCGCCAATCCTCTCACCGCTACAGACTTCGCGGTCCCTCTCTGTCCTTCGATAAGCACGCCGCCGATATTCGGATTTATAGCGTTCAATATGAGTGCTCTCTTCATCCTTTCCTGTCCCACGATCGCGGGAAATGGATAAAGGACTTGAGATGAATCGTTCTTAGTATTTGAAAGACTATTTCCTTCATCTGAACTTCTACCATATCCTGTAGAAACGTCCAACTGTATCTTTTCGACATCCACTTCGGTACTTTCAGCTCTGACGTTCATCGATCCGGTCTCTTCTTCCCTCTCCTCGATTATCTTCTCCCTGAGCATGGTCTCGCATTCGGGACATACCACAGCGTTGATAGGAACTTTAGCTTTGCATTCTGCGCACCTTACGTGGTCTTCGTAAAATTCTGCTCCACAGGACGGGCAGGAATCTTCAGAGGAGTAAACCACACTATCACAGATGGGACAAAGGGTCTTCTCGTCCACCAGACCTTCACCGCATTCGGGACACTCGACCATCTCCGCGTTTATTTCAGAGCCGCAGTGACCGCATTTTGCCTCTCCAGAGACGAATTCTACACCGCAGTTATCGCAAATATCGTCGTAGATGGAAACTACCCTCTGACATACAGGACAGACGGATTCTTCTCCGATGTGCTGTTCTATACCGACCTTCTCTTCCAGCCATCTATCTATCTCTTTAGCGGTCTTCATATCCGGACCGGGTTCTTCTTCATCCATCTCTTGAAGTGAAGGAAGCAGACTTTCGATATCTTCTTCGAATCCAACGCTCTCCTCGGTCGCGTCCTCAGCATCTTCTTCACCGGTACCTACGATCTCTTCAAGTTCATCGACGATACCTTCTTTCTCAACTTCTTCTAGTTCATCAGCTAAAGATTCGAGATCTTCTTCATCGTCTTCTACTAATTCCTCCAACCCTTTGACTATCTCTTCGTTTTCATCATCTGAAGTTTCTTCTACAATCTCCTCCTCTTCTTCCATCTCTTCCTCATGCTCCATGATACTCTCTTCTAGTTCCTGAAGATCTTCATCGAAATCATCTAAAGAGTCATCTTCATCGAGAGCGACTTCTTTACGAGCAGATTCAAAGATCTTTTCAGCTGTTCTTTGACCTATCGTGGGGAATTCAGTGAGACCGTCTACACCTTCTTCAACGATATCTTCTAAGGAATGGATGCCGTTCTCATATAGAAGTTCAGCTCTCCTTCTACCTAGATATTCCAGTCCTGAAAGTTTTTCTATCTCTTTTTCTTTGTCTTCCATCTTAAATCAGCTCTCTCCTACTACTTCTTCCGCCCATTCTATCAGCTCTTCATCGCTGGCTGACTTAGGTGGTTTCTTACTGATCTTCGAAGGCGCGGCTATAATATAAGCTAATACCAACAGCACTGCTATTATGGTCACGGTTATGCCTCTTCCTATGGTGGAGCGGAACATGAATTCGTTCAAAGTCACTTCTTCAGTCCCATCCACCTCTAATGTTTCTTCTGCTCTTCCCTCCATATCCATCTTTTCATCTCTGACTTCGACCACCAGTCGAAAATCTCCTCTTGAGGCTGGAGCCTCCATCTCCAATCCGAAATGTCCTCTTTCGTCTGTGGTGATCAACCATCTTCTATCGGTCCCTGAGATGGTGATATCGACGGTGGCGTTCACCACTTCTATTTCAGCACCGTCGTAATAAGCTCTACCGGATAATTCGAAGCTCTCATTAGGAGCGAAACCGTCTTTGGGGAGATCCAGATCGACTATCATCTCGTAAGGGATCGTTATATCATATCTTAAAGTGACTTCGGCTGGAGCGTCGAGTGCGATCATGGTCTCGCGGCTTTCCACGGTCTCTTCGTCCAACTCCTTCCTACCTCTTATGATGTAATTGCCAAGGAACTCTTTTCCCTCGTGAGTTATCTTTTCTGATGGTAGAGTGACGTTGGTCCTTCCATCTAGAACAAACTTGCTCTTGACTGAAACGTTGTTCATATCGTATATCTCGACTTCTGAAGAGGGAACGTATTTGTCTTGCGAGTTCAAAATATCTATATCGAGAGTCCAGCTCCGCAATACTGTAGTTCCTGGAGCTACTTTGACTCTAGGGGTCTCAACATCTACAAGATCGACCTCTCGATCTTCGCTTTCCAAGTAGATAGGTCTGTCTGTAATAGTTGCTCTCATCTCTATATCTTCGGCTTTCAAAGAAACGTTTTCAATAGTGGATAGAGTGCTCTTAGCGAAATCTATACGGTCTACATCACCTTTGAAGATTTCAGCCTCCACGTCAGAATCGATCATAGAGAGTTCACGACCTTCCAATTTTACCGTTTCACTATTCAAGAAACTATTTTCCAACTCTAACATCGCATCTTCTTCTGTATAGAGAAGTCCAGTTTCCGTTATACCGCTGGAGACATCCAAACGACTTGAGTCGTAAAGATAAAAATTCAAAGGAGAATCACTCTTTATACTCGCGCCCTCTTTTACCACAAGTTCAGATTCGTCGTGGAGTTCTACCCTGAAGTTCTCATCGTCCTGTAGGACCCTAAAATCGGTCTCGGAATCCAAAACAAGTTTTGAATTCCCTCTCAAGATCATGTTGCCTTCGTGGATGTAGGAGTCTATATCAGCCGTAGGATAGGTCCTGAAAACTTTTTCATCGTCATCGTCCAAGATGATGTCGGGTCTTCCTTCAGAAAAGTACTCGGAAGGCGGCAAAACAGAATCGAATCTCATCTCCAACTCTTTAGCATCTATTTCCAGTTCATCCTCTACCCTCCTCTGTACAGGAGCTAAAGCGATATTTTTCGATGTGTGGTGATCGGCATAATTCACTTCGACCCTCATGTTTCCGAAGTGATCTTCTGATCCTCCACTGATGGTTTCAGAAGGAACGTAACTTCTCAAAAGACCGTCTTCTCCGCTCACTCCGTCAAGGACAATTTCTTCTGTATCCCTTCTAACAAATTCTACGTCTGCACCGACCATCGGGACTTCCGCAGAATCTATCACCTGAACCTCTACTTTTCGAAGAACATCTAAAGATGAATCGTCTCTCACCTCGAGGGAAAGAGCCTCGCTTCCGGCAAATTTTACGTAACTATCCGAATGAAAGATAAGAGAAGAATACACGAGAGAGTCTCGGAACTCTGCTTCTTCAACACTCACGGTCCAATGTTCTCCATACAGGGAACTATCCTCCACTAAAATATCATCGGTATGGAAATTCGCCTCTGAGATCTCGACCTCGCTGTCTATGATCTCTATGTTCGAGGACGTCCCTTCGATACTTCCCGAAGATATCATACTCGAACTTCGAGAGATAAAAGAGCTGCCTTCTTCTAACCTCTTATCGATAGCTCTATCTGATCTCAATACTGAGTTTTCCAGCTTGATCTCCCCTCCCGTTTCTACTAAGATATCTTCCTGCCTCTCGTATTCCTGATAGATCGTGAATTCAGTATCGACTATATTCAAAGTGGCGCCTTCCCTCACGATCAGAGAACCTTTCAATCCGAACTCCGGTCCCGTTATCGTGAGCTCTTCTCCTTCTTCGACCACAAGATCTGAAGACCTTTCCTGTGCGTTAGCAACTACCGTTGTTCCAGAAAAGAGAGTTAGAACTAACGATACGATTACAAAAAAGGTCATCGCGGATCGAATCTTAGACTCCGCGCCTCCGGGAACGGGAGTACTATATTTGATCATGGTATCTTCTTAGAGGTCGGTTTGAGAGGACCTTGTTTATTCAAAGGGAGAGACCTATCTATTAAAACAAATATATCACTGCTAATACTTAACTATTGGGCACGAAAACCTCATCGATATTTTTCAAGCAATTTTTTGGTAAGATCTTCAAAAGGATCTATCAACTTATCGAAGACGAAATCCAGTTTTCCGCGAGTTGCTCCCCAATAGGCTATCAAAGCGACGGCTATACCCGCGGGGATATCTAACAACCAGTGAACACCTAGATAGATTATAGAGAATATCGTTAAGATGACGAACACTATGCCGAAGACCGAAAGGCGTTTGAGTTTGAGTTTGTACATGGCAAAGAGGGTTATGGTCACCGGAATGCTGGTATGACCGCTGGGCATACAGTTGACCTGCCTATTCGTGAGTTGGATTATAGCGTTGTATTGAGGCACATCATAGAGCAGGGCTTCGACCTCGGGAGCGTGATGAGAAGTCACCACCAAGTGGATGAGCAGATAGCCCGGTATCAAAAACATGTAATTTATCGCTAGAGCCTTTGAGAAGTCTTTCAAGACGTCCGTTTCCTTCCTCAATATCAAGAAAGGAGGTACAAAAGCTAGAAAAAAAGAAAGACCGAGTATGTAGAATATCGAAGAAGAGTGTATGAGGATATCATGATTAAGATTCTGCTGCAGCCATACTATATGTGAAACACCCTCGAATCGATAGAACCATCCCGTTACCCTGAACCCGGGTTCGTAAATGTCCTGTATCAGATTCTCTATCTGGAGAGCTAGAGCGACCAATATCATCAAAAAGAGGGCTCCTCTAGACTTCCATAGTGACGTTTTCAAGCTCCTTATAGATATCTTTCTACCCTCGTCGAAGAAGATAAGAGCCATGAGGATCAGGAGTATTATACTCGGTAGGAACCAAAGTAGTCCTTGCTGTAGAGGGTCCATGTTCTATATCAACCTCCAAAAGATAATCGATATATATCATTTATTGACGGTTCTTATGATATTCTATGGCGTGAGACTTCTAAATACTGAAAAAACCGATCTACGAAAGAGTTATTACCCTTTTTTCTACATCTATGATGGATGTCACTATCTCTCTCACTGCTCGATCAAGATTCCATCGAAGAAAGAAGATATCAAAAGGAGATATTCAAAGAGATCAAGGACAAAAACTCGCTGGTCGTTCTTCCGACGGGATTAGGAAAGACCGTCATCGCTGTCTATCTGATCTGTGACGTACTTGAAAAGAAAGAGAAGGTCGTGATGATGGCTCCCAGTCGTCCTTTATGCGGTCAGCATAGAGACCTTCTGCTCGATATCACTGAAATCGAAGATGAAGAAGTGGTTTTAGTCACTGGAGAATTATACACGCCGAGAGAAAGAGAGAATATATGGCGTGAAGATCACAAAGTCTACATAGCGACTCCACAGGTCATAAACAACGACCTTCACGATCTCCCTATTTCCTCTATCGGCTTGATGATATTCGACGAAGCTCACAGAGCTACGGGAGATTACGCTTACGGTGAGATAGCTAAAGCCTGCAGAGACAAGATACAATACTTGGGCATGACCGCATCTCCCGGGAACTCTTTTGAAACCTTGGTAGAGATATGTTACAATTTAAATATAGAGCACATAGAAGTCAGAGAGGAGACTGATGAAGACGTATCGCCTTACCTTTCAGATAGAGATATAGAGTGGATAGAGATCGAAAAGAGTGAACCGGTCAGAGAACTCGAGACACTTTTGGACTCGATGCTCCATGATCTTTTTTCCGATCTAAGTGATTATTCGAAGCGCGCTTCTGATTTGAAAGTTCAAAATATAGGAAAATCGGTCCTGATCGACATCCAAAAGGAACTCCAAAAGAGGATAAAAAAGGAAAATAGTGGCTATCTTTTCCACGCCTTATCTTTGACATCTGCGTGCATAAAACTGTCTCATCTCAAAGAACTGATCCTTACACAGGGCATAGATGCCGCCCACAATTATCATCTTGAGCTTTTAGAGGATGAAAGCCGATCTGCTAAATACATCACAAAAAAAGACGGATTCGACGAACTCGGCGATAAGTTGTTGGATCTCAAGGTCATGCCTATCGAGACCGATCCTAAACTTGAAGAGACTCGAAAGATCTTGAGAGACAGTTCTGGGAACGTGATAGTCTTCGCCCAGTATAGAGATACGGTAGAATACCTGGTTAACGAATTGTCTAGGATGGAAAGTGTTTATCCAAAGAGACTGATCGGTCAGGCGGATAGAGCTAACGAAGGGATGAGCCAGGAAGAGCAGAAAGAGACCTTGAAAGATTTCAAAGAGAGCGAAACTAATGTTTTGGTCTCTACGAGTATAGGGGAAGAAGGTCTAGACATACCTTCTACTGAGTCCGTTATCTTCTACGAAGCGGTACCGTCCGCTATAAGATATATACAGAGGAAAGGCAGGACCGCAAGGAATAATAGGCCAGGAAAAGTCTATGTTCTTCTTACCAAAGATTCCAAGGACGAAGTGTTTCATTGGAAAAGCGTCAACGAGGAGAAGAGAGTGTACGAACATGTCAACGAGCTGAAGATGAAGTTAGAGCAAACTGATGATTCGAGAAAGGTGTTAGAGGAACTGATGAAGGAAACTGATCAGGTACAGATAACTTTGAAAGATCATTTTTGAATAGAAAAAAGAGAAGGGTTTTATCGCTTCATTCAGCGAAAGCGATCTTTTGCGTATCTTCGTGATCGGCCAACTCAGTCGGAGCGACACCGAAGGCGTAAGTCCAACTCCATCCAGGGTTTTCATCTATACAGATCCCGTTGGAGTAGTATGAAGCCCAAACAAGTTCACTGCAGTAATAAGCTGAATCATAGACGTCTTTGTTCCACCAGGTGTAGTCGTATGGTTTTCCTTCCTGCTCCAAAGCGAAGTCGACCGCAGCTTCCTTCGTATCTTCATCGGTCTCGACTCTGTATATCGCTGCTTTCTCTCTCTCGTTTATTATCTCAGCATCGTTGATGACGACGCCGTCTTTAACCGATTCTATCACTTCTCCGTCACCTATGTACATCATCGCGTGAGTCCATCGTCCGGGCACCAATTTGTTGAAAGGACCTCCCGAAACGAGAACGACATCTCCTTTTTCCAGTTTATCAAGATCGAGATCGTTCTCCCCTTCTTCCGAACTCGAAGCCCTGACCGTTTCGGCGGGACCGACCACTACCATAAAACCCGAAGTCACTAGAAGTAGCACGGCCAAAGATGTCATGCTTTTTTTCAATATCATCCGAATCATATTTGTAAAAATTTTTACCATATATATAATTGATGGCAAACATTGATATACAAAAAACAGAAGGATCGAATTTTGATATCTTATAAAAACGATCCTAACTACAGTAAAATTCCAAAAAGATTTATTACTCTATCTTCAATCAGTCTTGAACTGAACCCCGAAAGAATAGGAGGTAAAAAATACTTGAGCGACCTGACACCGATGATGGAACAGTATTATGAGATAAAGAACCGATATCCCGATTCGATAGTGTTCTTCAGGATGGGAGATTTCTACGAGATGTTCGATGATGATGCGGAGTTAGCCTCAGACGAATTGGACATAGCTCTCACTTCGAGGGACAAAAACGGTGATGATCCCACTCCGATGGCTGGAGTGCCCTACCATTCTGTCGAAAGCTATCTTCAGCGCTTGATCAATCAAGGCCATACCGTGGCTATAGCTGAACAGACCCAGGATCCAGACGAAGCTACGGGGATAGTGGATAGAGAGGTCGTCAGAGTTGTAACCCCGGGAACTGTCATCGATGACGGGATGATAGAAGGTGCTGAAAACAACTTTTTGATCTGCATCTATGGTAAGAAAAGCGGTTCTAAACAAGATTACGGCATCTCTGCAGTCGATGTCTCCACCGGCGACTTCTTCGTTACCGAGGTCGAAGAAAAGAGCGATCTTCTATCGGAAGTCCTCCGATACGAGCCCACTGAGTGTTTACTTCCAAAAGCTTTACACGATGACAAAGATCTCGTTGAAGAGTTGAAGCAGGAGCACGAGATGATGATACATTCTCATCGTGAAGACGCCTTCCATACTGCGAGACACCACATACTCGAACATTTCAACGCGGATTCTCTAGAACCCTTTGGGCTCGAAGATAAGGAGTACGCGGTGAAAGCAGCAGGCGCCACATTAGATTATCTGAAGGAGACTCAGAAAAGGACCATGGACTACATCAAAAGACTTCGCGTTTACTCCGGGGATCAGTTCATGACGCTCGATGCGACCACGCTGAAAAACCTAGAGATATTCAGGAGTCTTCGTGAGAGGAGCAAGGAAGGAACTTTACTGAACGTTCTAGACGAGACCGTGACCGCGATGGGCTCTAGAAAATTGAGGAACTGGCTGCAGCAGCCTTTGTTGGATCTAGATAGTATAGAGGCGCGGTTGGATGCTGTAGAGACATTGACAGACAGCATCTTTTTGAGAGACGATATCAGAGAGGAGATGGACGATCTTTACGATATCGAAAGGCTGATCAGTAGGGTCGTTTACGGGAACGCCGATGCGAGAGACCTTTTAGCTATCAAGGATGTTCTTTCAAAAGTTCCCGAGATAAAGGAAAAGTTGGAAGAGATCGATCTAGAAGATGAGAATAGCAACAAGTTGAAAGGTATATATGATAGGATCGATCCCATCGAAGATATAAAAGACAAGATAGATTCCTCTATAGTTGAAGATCCTCCCGCTACAGTGAAAGAAGGCGGCATAATCAAAGAAGGGTTCGACTCCGACCTTGACGAATTGAGAGAGAAGGCACAGCAAGGTAAAGAGTGGATAAATTCTCTAGAAGAGGAGGAGAGGGAAAAAACTGGCGTCGATAAATTGAAGGTCGGATATAATAAGGTCCACGGCTACTATCTCGAAGTTCCCAAATCTAAGACCGAAAACGTACCGGATCATTATTCGAGAAAACAGACTTTGAAGAACGCTGAGAGATATTACACTGAAGAGTTGAAGGAGAAAGAGGAAGAGATAATAAGCGCAGAGGAGAAGATGGAGGCGTTAGAGTACGAGATATTCAAGCAGGTGAGAGAAGACGTTGCCTCTGAAGCGGAAAGATTTCAGGAGACCGCTGAAGCGATAGCTGAACTCGACGTTCTGACCAACTTTGCCCACGTCGCTATAAGGAACAACTACAATCGCCCCGAGGTATTCCCTCCAGGCACGATAGAGATCAAGGACGGTAGGCATCCCGTTGTGGAGAAGAAGATAGAGGAGAACTTCGTTCCTAACGATTCTGAAATGGACAACATGAATAACCAGTTCTTGATGATCACTGGTCCCAATATGTCCGGTAAATCAACGTACATGAGACAGATAGCGCTCATCTCGCTGATGGCCCAAGTGGGCTGTTTCGTTCCTGCCGAAAAGGCCAAGATCGGCCTTATAGACAGGATCTTTACTAGAGTAGGAGCTTTAGACGATCTCACCAAAGGACAGTCGACTTTCATGGTCGAGATGGTCGAACTAGCGAATATACTTCACAATGCTTCGGAAGACAGTCTGATACTGCTCGACGAGATAGGCAGCGGTACCAGCACTTTTGATGGCTTGAGCATCGCCTGGGCAGTGACCGAATACATCTGCAGGGAGATCAAAGCCAAAACGTTATTCGCGACGCATTACCACGAGATAACCGAACTTGAGAAGTCCCTAGATAGTGTGAAAAATCTTCACGTAGCCGCAAAAGATACCGGCGGGGAGATCAAGTTCTTGAGAAAAGTGAGAGAAGGCAGTACCGACGAGAGTTACGGCATCCACGTAGCTTCGCTTGCTGGTCTGCCAGATCCAGTGGTCGAAAGATCACACGAAGTGTTAACTCAAATAGAGGACGATCACACCATAAAGATGAAGGGTCAAGACGGTCCGAAATTCACCCAGATGGTGTTCGATCCGGAGAGCGGGGAGAGCACTTCTCAGGGAACTCATCCCGTGGTCGAAAAACTGAAGGAGTTAGAGATAGAAAGTATGACTCCGATGGACGCGATAAACGAATTGTGGAAGTTGAAAGAAGAGGTGGAGGACGAGGATCGATGAATCGCATCAATGTTTTATCGGAAAAGACCGTCAATCAGATCGCGGCGGGAGAAGTGATCGAAAGGCCTGCCTCAGTGGTGAAAGAACTTGTCGAGAATTCTTTAGACGCAGGCGCTGATGAGATATCTGTTGAGGTAGAAGACGGCGGAAAAAAAAGGATAAAAGTCAAAGACAACGGCTGCGGCATGTCGCGGGAAGATGTAGAACTCGCGTTCAAGAAACACGCTACAAGTAAGATACAGGATATCGAGGATCTGGATGATCTAAACAGTTTAGGCTTTCGAGGGGAAGCTCTGCCGAGTATAGCCGCGGTCTCCAAGATGACCGCGATAACGAAGACAGAAGATCAGTTAGAAGGCACTAAGATAGTGTTGAAAGGCGGCGAGATCGAGAGTGTCGAAGAGATCGGATGTGCTGTTGGGACTTCGATAGAAGTCAAAGACCTGTTCTACAATACGCCTGCGAGAAAAAAATATCTGAAGAAAACCAACACAGAGCTTTCTCACGTGAGTGAAGTCGTCACCAGGAATGCTATAGCGAATCCTAAAGTCGAATTTTCATTAGAACATAACGGGAAAGAACTGACTTTCGTACCGAGATCATCCTCGATGCTGGAGAATATAAAATCCATCTACGGCGTAGAAGTGGCGAAAAGGATGATCGAAGTTGAGGAGGGATTCGACGATCTCTCGGTGAAAGGATACGTTAGCAAGCCTGAGATATCTCGTTCTAATCGAAAGCACATATTCACCTACGTCAATTCCAGATACGTTAAAAACAATGTATTGAAGGACGGAATAGTGGATGGATTCGAAACATTGTTGAAAAAAGGAAGATATCCACTCGCCTTCTTGGATATCAAGATCGATCCGTCCAAGATAGATGTGAATGTGCATCCTACT
>CAYNOV010000038.1:0-11476 GCA_964398905.1 uncultured Thermoplasmata archaeon | reverse complement strand
TCTCCCATTTTTCTTCATCTTGACCCAACTCTTCAGCCAATCTCTTCATTATCTGCGCTACTGCCAACATATGATTCTTCAAATTTTGAGTATCTATATTGTTCTCGATCATCTCGAGGGCTTCTTCTCTAGATATCATGTTATCTTATATCGACTATAGAGAAAGGTATAAGTTTAAATTTTTTGTAGAAAGACAGTGATAAGATGAAAAAGACTAAATTGATTGAGAATCTCTTTGCTGTGATAGAAAATAAAGACTGAAATTTAGGTGAAAAAGTATGGTATCAATATATAAGGACCAGAGAGTAGGAATATTCGTAGATGTGCAGAATATGTACTATTCTGCTAGAAATGTATATAGTAACAAGGTCGATTTTGAATCTTTATTGAACAAAGCCCAACAGAACAGGAAAGTCACCAGGGCGATAGCTTACGCGATAGAGTCTGAAACGCCGGATGAAAAGAACTTTTTCGAAACATTAGAGAGCATAGGTTTTGAAGTCAAGAAAAAAAGACTTAAAGAATACTATGGCGGCGCAAAAAAAGGAGATTGGGATATGGGCATCGCTATAGATGCTTTGAAGATCGCTGACAAATTAGATGTAGTTGTTTTAGTAACTGGAGACGGTGATTTTACCCATCTGGTTTACCATCTTCAGGCCGAAGGTGTTAGAGTCGAAGTGATGGCTTTTGAAGAGAGCGCTTCAAAAGAGTTGAAAGAGGCCGCTAACAATTTCATAGACATGAGTGAGAATCCAGATGCGTTCTTGATGTGATTGGGGTGACTTAAAAAGTGAAAAGATATAAAGTGGACTGCTGAACCTTGAAAGATGAAAGACCATGAAAAACGTTGAAGAGATAATGGAAGACTTTATGGAAGATTATCGGGAGAATCCAGAAGGATGGAGTTTCTGGACTGATAAATCCGATGATTTTTACAACATCTATGTGATACATGAAGATAAAGGATATTTCATCAAGGTAGATTCCATCTATACTCAAAACACGCTCGGCATGGGAACCAAGATAAGCGTTGAAAAGGATCAACTCGAGAGAAAACTTCCTGACTTTGGATTCCGTCGATTCAAGAAAGAAGAGTTGAAAAAGTTCCTTGAATCCCTATCAAAGGGAAACGAAGAAAAAAGGGATGAACTGATAAAGAACAAGATGAGGAAGAAACCGACTTTGCCTGAAACTAGTGATCGGGAAGAGTATCTGATGCTTGGACCTTTCAATCAAGGAGAACCCTTCAAATACCCTCTCGAAGAACAAGAAAAGATAGATAGAAAACTTAGAAAAAAACTTAAGAAAAAATTCCGAAAAAAATATCCTATGTATCGATGATAAAATAGGGGGCTAAATTGATAGAAGAGAAAAAAGAGTTAGAGGAACTAGCATATGATGAGGGAGCGGATCTGTTCGGTGTCTGTGATCTTTCTATTTTAGACGACGTGAAGACCATGCCTCCAGGATTATTCGACCGTTATTCCAGAGGCATCTCTATAGGGATCGATTTAGGAAGAGGTATCTTTCAGAATCTGCCAGAATCTAGACCTATCTACGCTAGATATTACCAACTGATCAATCAAAAAATTGACGAGATATCATTCAAGTTATACAAAGAGATCGAAAGAAGAGGATATAAAGCGATGCCGATACCAGCTTCGCATATGTTGAAAGACACTGAGTTCAGGAGTTTTATGCCTCACAAATCTATCGCTAGAGCCTCTGGAGTCGGATGGATAGGTAAATCTCTTCTCTTGGTCACTGAAGAGTATGGCTCAAGAGTTAGATTGGGGAGCATTTTGACAGACATGGAGCTTGAAACTGGAGAACCGATGAAAAATAGATGTGGAGCCTGTAAAAAGTGTATTGAAAATTGCATCGCCGATGCTTTGAAAGAAAATCAATTTGAAGAATATCCATCAAGTCGGAAAAAGAGTCTAGATGTTGAAAAATGCGCTTCGAAACTTCGTGAATTCGATAACGACGAAGATATAGGAG
This sequence comes from uncultured Thermoplasmata archaeon, assembly GCA_964398905.1. Taxonomy (GTDB): domain Archaea; phylum Thermoplasmatota; class Thermoplasmata; order Halarchaeoplasmatales; family Halarchaeoplasmataceae; genus Natronoplasma. The sequence goes on along the minus strand of CAYNOV010000038.1, from coordinate 9,472 downwards.
AGATGGTCTGCGGTATATGCATAAAGGAATGTCCTTTTTCTAAGATTTAAATATTAACTAACTCATATTTTTATATCAGATGAATTAATATACCTCTCCTTCATTATTGTTGTTGGGTGAAAAATGTGAAAGGATATAGAAATAAGCTTTTAGCTGTAGATATGAACAGTAGATCTTCAGAGGTACAAGAAATACCTGATGAATGGTTTGAAAAATACGTTGGGGGAGAAGGAACAGCCGTTAAGCTCTTGAGCGAAAATGTTGACCCAGAACTCGATAAATTCGATCCATCCCAACCGATCATACTATCGACCGGGCCTTTGACAGGTACTTCGGCCCCTTCGAGTGGAAGATGGTGTATAGTATTTAGATCTCCAGCCACAGGAACTATCGGTGCATCGAACTGTGGAGGAAAATTAGCTCCACAGATAAAAAAGGCAGGATACGACATGATAATGATTAAGGGAAAATCCGATGAACCTGTGTACATATCGATAAACGACGACTCGGTAGAGTTTCATGATGCAAAGCAACTCTGGGGAAAAGGTGTTGAGGAAAGCGAAGACGTGATAAAAGAAGAACTCGGAGATGATTTCGAAATAGCGAACATAGGACCAGCTGGTGAAAACAAAGTGTTGTACGCTGCGGTGATGAATGAAAAGCATCGAGCAGCCGGAAGAGGAGGCGCAGGCGCTATGATGGGATCAAAAAATTTGAAAGCCGTTGCGGTAAAGGGAACTAACGATATCGAAGTGGCAGATAAGAAAGGTTTGAGGGAAAGATCAAAGAAAAGTCGTGAAGAACTTTTTTCAGAAGATTTCGTTAGAGAGGAACTTCATGAATACGGTACACCTTCCTTTTATGCAGCTATAGATGATCTAGGACTTCTGCCGACAAAGAACTGGCAGCGAACAACTTTTCCATTAGGTAGAAATCAACTTGATCATAACGCCTACTACGATGTTTTAGATGTGGATAAATATGCCTGTTGGGGATGTCCCATAGCTTGCGGAACAGTAACTGAGGTGAAAGAAGGCAAATATAAGGGTAGTAAAGGTGGTGGTCCAGAATATGAAACAGTTGCAGCTTTCGGAAGTAAAACTTTGGTCAAAGACATGAACGCTATCGCCGCCGCGTCTCATGTAGCTAATGATATGGGTCTAGATCATATTTCGGCAGGACAGGTTATCGCTACTGCGATGGAATGGTATGACAAGGGCATCATAGATAGAGAAGATACTGGTGGGATCGGTCTGGATTGGGGTAATGCCGATGCTGTGGTAGAGCTCGTTAGAAAAATATCGAAGAGAGAAGGTTTCGGAGATGTTTTAGCGGATGGAGTGAAGATCGCAGCTGAAAGATACGGAGAAGAGGCGAAAAAAGCCGCTATTCACGTTAAAGGTCTTGAGATGGCCGCAGATGGAGTAAGAGCGAGTAAAGGAGAAGCGGTTACGCATGCGGTATCGCCTAGAGGAGCCGATCATCTTAGACCCTGGTCACCGACCGTAGATGCTTTCGGGTATCGGGATGAAGAACTAGGTATAGAAGGCGATATAGATTTCTTGGAAGACGGAAATAAATGGTGGATAAAACCTTTCCAAGAACTGTGCATGGCTACAAATATGTTGGGTGTTTGTCTTTTCACGGTCATCACACTAGCGAATAAGCCTTCGACTTACGCAGAACTGCTCTCAAAGGCTACTGGGAATGAATGGACAAAAGAGGACCTGTTGAAGGCGGCTGAACGCGTGATAAACATGGAACGGATGTTGAACATCTCTTTCGGATTCGATAGAAAAGATGACACTCTGCCGAAAAGATTCCTGAGTGAAAAAGCCCCTGATGGGAGAGGTGAAGGAGCCGTTGTGGACCTAGATACTGCTTTGGAGAGCTATTACGACTCTATGGGATGGGACAAAGAGACCGGAATCCCTAAAGATGAAAAGTTAGAAGAACTAGACCTAGGCTGGATGAAATGATCTAGTCCTTCTTTTTCTTTATTTTACGAACAAAAAGCGGGTTATTCATTTTTTTATAGATATATAAAAAAGGATTTAAGGGGTCGTTCTTCATAGCGATCCGATGACCCTACCTGAAGAATGTAAAAATGGAAAACCGAACCTGATAAGAAACGCGGTGAAAGACGAACCTGTTTCCGCGGAAAAACTCACCCAGCTTGTAAAAGATGGAAAAGCCATAGTGCCATACAATCCTATACACGATCCAAAACCTACGGCGATAGGTGAAGGTCTGAAGACCAAGATCAACGTGAATATCGGAACTTCAAAAGACAGCGTGGATTTAGATGAAGAGATAGAAAAGCTGAAGATCGCGGAAGAATACGGTGCCGACGCTATAATGGATCTCAGCACCGGGGGAGACATAGATAAGATAAGAGAGGATCTGATCGATCGGACTGATCTACCTTTCGGCAGCGTGCCTATCTATCAATGTGGGCTGAAATTGGCAAGAGAAAGTGCTATAGTGGATATGAGTTCTGATGATATATTCAACAGTATAAGAAAACATGCAGAAGATGGTGTGGATTTTGTAACTGTTCATTGCGGCGTAACTGAACAGGCTGTAGAAAGATTGAAGAAGAGTGATAGATTGGCTAATGTAGTCAGTAGAGGAGGTTCTTTTCTAACAGCATGGATACTGCAAAATGAAAAGGAAAATCCACTTTATTCTGAATTCGACTATTTGCTCGAAATGGCTAAAGAATATAATCTTACACTAAGTCTCGGTGACGGATTCAGACCCGGATCTGTCTCAGACGCTACAGATAGACCACAGATCCAAGAACTATTGACTCTTGGTGAACTTGTAGACAGGTCAAGAGAAAAAGGAGTTCAAGCCATGGTTGAAGGACCAGGACATGTACCGCTAAATCAGGTCGAAACGAACGTGAACATACAGAAAGATATCTGTGATGGAGCTCCGTTTTATGTTCTCGGGCCTCTCGTAACAGATTTCGCCCCTGGTTATGATCACATTTCTGGGGCCATCGGTGGAGCCTTAGCCGCTTCGGCAGGAGCGGATTTCCTCTGTTATGTGACTCCTGCAGAACATCTTGGACTTCCAGATGTTAAAGATGTAAAAGAGGGGACTATCGCATCTAAAATCGCGGCTCATTCAGCCGACATCGCTAACGGGCTAGATCAGGATACAGACGATCATATTTCACTATCTAGACAAAGATTGGATTGGGAAAGAACGCTTGAAAAGGTAGTGGATCCTGAAAAGGCTCAAAGATATAGAGAAGAGAAAAATCCAAGTGAGGAAGAAGCCTGCTCGATGTGCGGAGACGTCTGTGCCATAAAGATGGTAGACAAATACCTTAAATAAGAGTTAAATCTTTAATAACCCCAATCAACGATCCGAGATGGTGTTTAGGTATGGATTTCGAAATACTAGAAAAGACCGATACGACCTTGGAGGTTAAGATCAAAGATGCAGACGACACTATAATGTATCCCCTTATCGAACAGTTGGTCAAAGAAGAGTGCGTCACGACTGCAGATTATTCTGTCGAGCATCAGGAATTGGACGATCCAGTACTTAGAGTAGAGGTTACTGAGGGAAACGATCCCAAAGAAGTGATGAAAAATATATCAAAATCTTTTCAGGATAATATAGAAAAAATCTATTCCGACATATTTGAAGAAGATTGATCGTTGAGATAGCAGGGTTGGGGGTTAAGATGGAAAAGAAGGTGGGTTTAGATCATTTTTTTACCGACTCTTCCGGTGTAGGAGGAAAACTGAAAAAATATCCTGAAGATTTCCGAGTCGATGAAGAGATCGATCTATTTGAGGAAAGCGAAGGTGAGTACAGCATAGCTAAAGTTTGGTCCCGCAACTGGGAAACCAACCGTCTTTTAAAAAGGCTAGCTGATGAACTTAACATCTCTAGAGATAATATCGGCTTTTGCGGTACTAAAGACAAGAGGGCTCTTACCACACAATGGATGTCGTTCAAATCTCCTCCAGAAAGATTGAAAGATCTGAGCATCAAAGATGTAGAGATCCAGGAGATATTCACCTCGCACCGTTCATTGTGTATGGGAGCTCACAAAAGAAACAAATTTGAGATTTTGATCCGCGATATGTGTATCGACCCAGAAGAGGCATTGTGCAGAGCGGATAAAACTGGTGAAAAGATCAGTGAAAAGGGTGGATTTCCGAACTGGTTTGGTGTCCAACGGTTCGGAACCATGAGGCCGATCACACATATAGTTGGGAAGAAGATATTGAAAGGAGATTTTGAAGAGGCTGTCAAAAAATACGTTGCCTTTCCTATCGAGGGAGAAGGAAAGAGCTGTTATGAAGCTAGAAAATTTTTAGAGAAAAATTGGGATCCAGAAAAGGCACTTGAATTATATCCCAATATGTTGACATTTGAGAAAAGGATATTGAAGCATCTCAAAGAAAATCCTGGAGAATACGTTGGTGCACTAAAAACCCTGCCGCACAACCTCTTGATGATGTTCGTGCATGCTTATCAATCTTATCTATTCAACAAGATGGTGTCTTTGCGTATCGAAAGAGACCTGCCTTTGAACGATGCCTTGCTTGGCGATGTTATTCTTCCAACGGACTCTGACGGTCTACCAAATAAGGATACTAAAGTAGAAGTGACTGAACGTAATCTTAGCAAGGCATCAAAGATGGTAAGAAAAGGAAAGGCCTTCATAAGTGCGCCTCTCTACGGTCACAAGTCAAAATTATCAAAGGGTGAACAAGGAGATATAGAGAGAAAAGTGATAAACGAAGAAGGGATCGAAAAAGAGGATTTCATAATACCAAAAATTTCCTCGATCTCTTCGACCGGTACTAGGAGAAATATTTTTGCTCCAGTCAAAGACCTTGAATGGGGGTTAGAGGGAAACGCATTGAAGTTGAGCTTCGCCCTAAATAAAGGAACCTATGCTACTACTCTTCTAAGAGAATTTATGAAACATCCTCCTGATAAAGCAAACCTCTACAGCTAGAGAAGTTTTCTGAACTTCATCATGTCAGTCAGTGATGCATCTACTTTTATCTTGTTGCTAGCATATGCCTGCATCGCGCCTATCTCACCATCAAGAAGATCTCTCAATGTTTCAGCACTGCTTGAAAGAACGATATCAGCATCTTCAATAGGGCCTTCTGCGATAGAACTCACTTCAGCTCCTTCAACTGAAATATTGTATTGGTTACCCGAGTCAAAATCCACCTGTATGTCCCGTTCAAGACTCTTCAATTGCCTCTTTAAGGAGTCGTCTTCGTCTATCTTTTTCTTAAATTTTTTGATCAGATCGTCTAGAATTTCCTCTTCTTCCTCCACTGACATCTTTTTTCCTCCTAAGTGGAATTGACCATAGGCATAAAAATATTTTGATGGTTTCAGAACTCATCCAGCGAACGATTTTTGAATCTATTCATCAATTCTCTACAAGTATCCCAACTTTTTCTGGTGTGAGGAGGTAAAGATCCGTTCTCAGGTATCCAATCTCTTAAGAATTCACGAGTCTTAGTATCTGAAGGATAACCACTGCCAATTTCTTTTCCAAATCTTTTAGATATCTCCTTTACTTTCCTGTCCCGCTCTACCTTTGCCAATATCGATGCAGCGGAAACAATGGGATATTCATCGTCAGCTCCATGTTCAGAAACAATATCCACATTTGGATTCGATCTTCTATTCAACATCTGAGCAAATTTTTTCTCATCAGTAGAAGCTGAGTCAACATAGCATAGATCATCTTCATTACACAATTCATCTATGATGTCCGCAAAAAATTCTGCCTCCAATTCATTCAAACTCATCTCACTTCTGAATGTATCTATCTCCTCAGCTGTGATTATCCTGAGTGTGAACTCACTACAATCTTTAATTTTTTCTTCAAAATCTTCTCTGGTCGAGGGAGACAGTCTTTTAGAATCCTTAACCCCAATGTCTATTAATTTTCCATCATCATTTATTTTTACTCCCGCGATAACCATGGGTCCTATCACGGGTCCTCGACCTGCCTCGTCTATACCACAAATCATCAGTTATTGGATTAGGTGTAATTAAATAGTCTTTTCGATAGACAACTATAAAAAGCAGTCCTCATGTTTTCTAATCGATGAAACTAATACTTAAAGGAACAGTCCAGGGTGTTGGATTCAGACCCGCAGTTTATCGAGTAGCTAAATCTTTGGGACTTAACGGTCACGTCAAGAACATGGGAGGAGAAGTTGAAGTAGTCATCGATGGTGATGAAGATCTATTTTTAGAAAAGTTGAAAGAAAACTTACCTCCTTTAGCGGAGATAAAAGATATAGAAAAGATAGAAGAAAGTTTTTCAGGAGAAGGATTCAGCATAGTGAAAAGCTCTTCAGGCAAGAAAGAATCGTCTACGATCCCTGTCGATACCGCTCTCTGCAGCGAATGTGTCGAAGAGATAAAAAAAGAAGATGACAGAAGATATGATTACGCCTTCACCAACTGTACGAATTGCGGGGCCCGCTATTCAGCTATCTATTCATTACCTTATGATCGAGATAAAACTACGATGAAACCCTTCCCTATGTGTGATGATTGTTTTGAAGAATACAGCGATCCGATGGATAGAAGATTCCATGCCCAGACGGTTTCCTGTCCAGAGTGTGGTCCTGACTACACACTTTATGACGATGATAGAGAAGAGATAGGAGATATATCTGATTTTGTAGAACTGATCGAAGAAGGCGAGATAGGAGTAGCGAAAAGCTGGGGAGGCATGCACATAATCTGCAAACTCGAGGAGATTCCAAGATTGAGGAAGATATACAACCGAGGTGAGAAGCCTTTCGCCATAATGGTTCCAGAAATTGATACCGCAAAAAAGTATGCTGAAGTCGAAAGAGAAGACCTACTCCAAGGCCCTAGACGTCCCATAATGGTGTACAGTAAGAAAGATTTGGACAACGATCTATTAAATCATGTAGCTCCCGGTCTACCAACTGTAGGGATCATGCTTCCCTACACAGGATTACATCATATACTTTTTGAAAAAAGCGATCTAGATGCACTTGTTATGACTAGTGCAAATCCACCAGGTGAACCGATGGTTATAGATAATCAAAAGGCCTTCGACCTGCCCTTCGAATACTTTCTCTTGCATAACAGGAAGATAGCGAATCGAGTAGATGATTCATTAGTCAGGTCTTATGGAGATGACACTTTCTTGATCAGAAGATCTAGAGGATTTGTGCCTTCTCCACTTAAATTCGTCGATGCAGATGTTATGGCTGCCGGAGCCGACAAGGACGGCTGCCTGGCCTTCTCTACAGACGGTTTGTTATATGCTAGCCAGTATCTTGGCGATCTGAAATCTTATAATGCAGCAAGATTTTATGAGGATACGGCCGATCATCTTATGTCCCTTTTAGGGATCAAAGATGTTGATTCCATAGCGGTCGATCTCCATCCCAGATATCAAAGCAGGAAACTCGGTCTCAAATTCGCTGACAGATTCGATGTAGAAGTAACGGAAGTCCAACATCACTGGGCCCACGGAGCCTCTCTTTTGCTGGAACACGATTTAGATGATATCGTAACTATCGCGGTGGACGGTACAGGTTATGGTCAAGATGGGGACAGTTGGGGCGGAGAGATACTTTATTGTGATAAAAAAGGATATGAACGTCTCAATCATCTAGAAACGTTCCCTCTAATCGGAGGAGAAATGGCAGTTAAAGAGCCAAAACGGTTAGTGTATGCGATCCAGAGGAAAAAAGGTTTAGAAGGCGACTATTACAGCGACGAAAAAAAGGAAATTTTTGATAAATTGATGTCAGACGCGGTAAATACCTCCAGCTTTGGTAGATTATTGGATGCAGTAGCATGTTTATTAGAAGTATCCCAGAGTAGGACTTATGAAGGCGAACCAGCTATGAAGTTAGAAAAACTGCTGTTCAAAGGAAAAGATGTAAAAGATTACGATGTAGAAATAAAAGGCCCAGAAATCAAAACTTTAGAGCCATTTATAGATATGATGAACGACGATATGTCAAGGAAAAATCGAGCATATTCTTACGTGAAATCGGTATCAGAAGGTCTAGCCGAAGCTGCGGTACAGGCTTGCGAAAAAAAAGGTACTAAAAATATCGGTGTCTCTGGAGGTGTATCTTACAACAGACCTATCGTGGATGTGATCGATTCATATCTCAAACAGAAAGGATATGATCTGTTAGTTCACAAAAAGATCCCGAACGGAGACATGGGAGTTCCTTTTGGACAGGCTTTGATAGCTTCTGCTGAAGAGTGAAACTGAAAAAGTAAAAAAAGGGAGGGGCTAGTTTTTTAGGTCAGGATGGTGGGATGGGATGCACTCTAACCTACTAGCCCCGAATACCCTATTCATATAATCGAATCGGGGGTAATTTAAAAGTTTTCCAGTTTTGATAGATAAATTTAAGTAAAATTTAAATACGAAAAAATAAAACAGATATTTTAATAAATATAATAAAGGTTTTTTAAGACGTTTTTCTGACGTTCTATCTTGACGGAATAATATCTTATCTTCCTTATCACTCGGTTATCCCACAAGCATCTACCTTGAAAACAGCCTCTCCTTCGGGCATGTTCGGAGAATCGACCAACCTTGCTATTCTTTTATCTCCTTTACTCTTTCTCAAATAGACTCTGAACGTAGCTGTATGACCCAAAATATGTCCTCCGATCGGTTTCGTAGGATCTCCAAAGAACTGATCGGGATTAGCGGTCACCTGATTTGTAACGACAATAGCTGCATTATTTCTATCAGCGAACTTCAAAAGTTCATGAAGATGTTTATTCAGCGTCTGCTGCCTTTCAGCTAAAGCTCCTCTACCAACATATTCAGCTCTAAAATGTGACGTCAGCGAATCCACAACTAGAAGTCTGATAGGGTGTTCATCTCCGATCTGTAAAGCTTCCTCAGCCAGTAACATCTGATGATGTGTATTGAACGCTCTAGCAACATGGATATCTTCCAATATTTTTTCAGCATCTAGATCTCTCGTTTCAGCGATCTCAGTGATCCTTTCCGGTCTGAAACTGTTTTCTGTATCGATTATCATCGCTTCACCGTCCAAGCCACCATCCTCTTCAGGGAGAGTAGCGTTAACCAATAATTGATGTGCGACCTGAGTTTTTCCAGAACCGAACTCACCAAAGAATTCAGTTATCGAACCAGTCTCTATACCTCCTCCTAGAAGATCATCAAAGCTCTCTGCAGAGGTGGTCAACTTTCCGATATTTTTCCTTTTTTCTAACAATTGATCCCCAGTCTCGAACCCTCCGATGTCTGCAGCGTCTTTAGCTGCTTGAATTATCTTGCCTGCAGTGGAATCGCCTATATCGGCCACGTCCGAAAGAACGCGGGGGGATTCCACAGCTATGGATAAAAGATCTTTATAGCCTGCATCCATGAGCTTTTCTGCAGTTGCGGGTCCTACTCCTGGCAACTTTTTTATTTTTT
>CAYNOV010000037.1:0-12172 GCA_964398905.1 uncultured Thermoplasmata archaeon | reverse complement strand
TCTTATACTACATGGCAGATGAGATGGCCGCCGGTCTTCTCGAAGCTGCAGGGATTGGAATTTTACTTTTTATACTCGCTGGACTCATGCTGTTGATAGGAATACATAGATACAAAAGATACGACCGTTTAGGACTCGATAAGGAAAATAAAGAGTGCCCTGAATGTGATAGCGATATGAAATTCATCGAAGAACTAGAGAAGTGGTACTGCGAAGATTGCGACGAAGTTTATTGAATCTCAAGGTTACCGGGATATTCTCTCCTAGTTTAAAACTAACTGAAAAGATTTCGAAACACAATTCTCTCTTCACACTTTTTTCACGACTAGACTGGGATGTCCGACTTTTCAAACACTATCAATGAACCAACCACTAAAACGACCGCTACCGAGATCAAGAGGAGAAGATGCGATGGATAAACGACTCCGTCCAACAAGACCGAATTGTAATCCCAGTAATTCGATATCGTGAAGGGAAGGACAAATTCAAGCTCATCAAGCATGTGTCCTGCCATGAAAAGAGCGTATTGAACCAAGATAACGCCAAAACTCGCCCCTATAGCCCCACGTGAGTTTTTGAACAACACTCCAAAAAATATAGAAACCGCTATTATGACCAAAAGCATCGGCCATGATATCACAACAGAAACGAAGAATGAGTAGAACATCCAACCTTCTCCGACCGAATAAACTGAAAGCACCAAAACGATGCCCACTAACACCAACAGTATCAAAGAGAACAGCGCCAACGAAGCAAACTTCTGAAGAAGATATCCTTTTCTCGAAAGAGGCGTAGAGAAGAGTATATCCATCCTCCCGCCTTCAAAATCTCCTGTAACGCTTTTAACCGATAGATAACTGAGGTATACACCCACTAGCAATATCCACCAGCTGTAAAGTTCGACCGAAAGAAAACCTTCTATCTCGTCCATCCTCACATCTTCTCTTCCAGCGGTGAACATCTGGAAATAAGGCGTCTCCATCATCTCCTCGAGAGGGGATTTTCTCTCCACCGTTGAAGCCATCCCTACGGGAACACGCGTCTCGCCGACCACGGCCACCACACCGTAATACCTCTCATCCTCTGCAGAGATATCCGCATCAGTTATGGTGACATTGGTTGCTTCAGTCCTACCGACCTCCCGAGAAGTCGCCATATGCGACCCGGTATCCTCGAGTATAAGATATTCTTGAGCGTTCTCCACCGCTTCCCATTCAAGATACACTGATCCGTTCTCCAGCACCTCTAAACTCACTAACTCAGCTCCCTCTAACTCTTCAGACCCTTCTTCAAAGCTGTCTCTGACGACTGGATATAGCTGAGTCATCCCTGCAGCGACCAATACCACTACGAGTATGAATATCGTGAAACCTTTCCATCCTTTTCGGAACTCCATCTTCATCGTTTTTAAACCCATCATATCACCTCATACAGGGATATCCTTCCTTTCAAATATCATCAAAGCCGATCCGACCAACAATGCTGATAGTACGAACAAGAAAACCACGTCGAATGCGCTTACAGCCTCTCCAAATAGAGCGGATTCATAATCCCAGTAATTTATTATCGTGTAAGTCTTCAGATATTCCAAGCCCTCGGTCAAATCTCCAACCATGTTTATCCCATACTGTGTCAGTATGAATATGAAAGAGACACCGACAGCCTTCCTAGAACTCTCGAGATAAACGCCGGCCAGCATCGAGACCGAGATCATAACCAAAAATACAGGCCAGGACAGTAATGAAGAGCTCATAAGACCGTAAGATGAAACGGAATCCAATTCTCCAACGGAAGCGACTGAGACAATGAGTAACAGACCGATGATAACAAGAACCGATAAAGTGTAGAGCGATACGACCATGAACTTCTCTAAAAGGTACTGCTTGCGCGAAATGGGTTTTGAGAGGATCAGGTCCATCCTGTCTTCTTCGTAATCTTTGGTTATAACATTCACGGAGATGTAACCGATATACAATCCGATCAACAGCACCCACCAAGTGCTCCATAATAGAGATAGAAATCCCTGTATATCTCCGTAATCTATACCCCAGATCTCCTGAAAAGCAGTCCTCCTTTCAAAGTTAGTCTCCATCCCGACCAATTCTCTCTCCCCATCACTTCTTACAGCCACAACAGCAAAATATCTCTCCGGGATATCGTCTCCATCGAATCCCAAAACGTATTCGTGATAGGTGTTCTCCACACCATCTACTATATCCAAAGGTACCATCATGTTGGGACTCTCGCCTACCAATATAGAATAATTTTCCGCATCCTCGAACTCTTTCCAGGACAACATCACAGATATGTTCTCTTCTCCTTTCAGCACCTCTACTTCAACGTTCTCAGAACCCTCTAAACCCTCATCGAAGGCTTCTCTGAACGAGGGATATGCCTGGACGAATCCTCCTACCAGAAGAACGACAACCAATATGAAAAGTACTAAACCTTTCCATCTGTCTTTCAACTCCATCAGCATCGTCTTTCCTATCTTCATCTCTCATTTCCTCCACGAGAATAATAGGTCAGGAACAACTGTTCCAGACTGAAGGTCTCAAGAGACATGTTGACCACGTTCTGTTTAGAGATCTTTTTGATCACTTCATCCAAGTTGCTGGTAACTATCATGGTCGCTTTTCGACCATCCATCTCAAAGTCTTCTACACCTTCCATGGAAAAAAGAGTTGGATCTACGGAATTCTCGAATTCGATCACGAGCTTCTTACCCATCTTTTCTTTCAAGGAGTCGATCTTCTCAACGACCTGTAATTCTGCATTTCTGATTATCGCGACCCGATCACAGACCTCTTCAACTTCTGCCAAGATATGAGATGACATGAATATCGTTTTACCCTTCGCCTTCTCTTCTCGAAGTAATTCATAACACTTCTGCTGCATCAAAGGATCTAAACCAGAGGTAGGTTCGTCCATAATTATTAGATCTTGATCGGCCATGAAAGCCTGGACCAAGCCGACTTTTTGTTTATTACCCTTGGAAAGATTACCGTATTTTCTGTTGATATCGAGCTCCAACCTCTCAGCTAACTCTTTCATCTTACTCTCATCAGATACTCCACTCTGAGATAACAGATATCTTAGTATCGTCTTCACCTTAAGATCGGGATACATCCCGAAGTCACCTGGAAGATAACCCGTTCGCTGCCTGATCTCTATGGAATCTTTATGTGAGTCCAAACCGAATATCTTCACATCTCCAGAGGTCTTCTGTAATAGACCCAAGCAAGTTCTGATAGTGGTGGTCTTTCCCGCTCCGTTGGGGCCTAAAAAACCTAGGATCTCTCCCTTGTAAACGTCTAGGTCTAAATCCTTTATCCCGACTATATCTCCATATTTTTTGGTCAGACCTCTTATTTCCATCACAACTTCATCTTTCATCTTTATCACCCTGAGTGATTTCGAGATAAAAATGTTCGAGCTCTTCATCTTTTTCTTCGTAAAGATCGGTCAAAAAACTATCTTCAACTCCCAACAACCGTTCAAGCAAATAGACTTCAGCTTTCATATCTTTTAACAGCTTCTTACCTTCCAAACGATCTTGATCGAATAAAAATAATCTTCCGTTCAGCCAGAAACGTACCGTCTGTTCAGGATATTCGGTTTTAAAGATACCCTCATCTACTCCCTGCTCGATCATCTCGGTCAAATATGGAGTCAGCATGTCTATCGACCGCTCAAATAGACTGTAATATAATTGGGTGGATTCTTCTCTAAAAAAGTACGAAGCAAGATAAGGTTTATTTTTTTCTTTTTGGAAGGAAAGACTAAATAATCTCTTCAATTTTTCGTCTGCACTCAGATCGTCTCTCATCAGTATCTCTTCCATCTTCGCTACCAGTTCGTTTATCATCCTTTCCGTGATGGCCTCTATAACGTTCTCTTTCGATTCGAAGTAGTAATAAAAAAGACCGTGAGCCACACCGACTTCATCGCAAATATCATCGACAGAGGTCTCTTTAAAACCCTTCTCAGAGAACAGGTCCTCTGCAGCATCGATAAGTTCTTCTTTTCTGTCGTTAGGCTCTTTTCTCATCTTAAATCACCTCTATCTTCTTTTCTTTTTAAGTACGGGCAGATCTTTTCTCTCTTTGTCCTTACAGCATTTAGCCCATAACATCAATGCTGAAGGAAGAACGAAGACTGCCACCAAAAAACTGTAGGTTATGGCTAATGCGGTTATATACCCGAATTGAGATAACGGCAGGATATCTGAAGTAGCTAATATCGCGAAAGCCCCTACGGTCGTAGCGGCTGAACCGAATAAAGCGGCACCTGTATTCTGCACGGTATCATGCATCGCATCGAAAAGATCGTCCTCCTCCTCCTTCTCTTCGATAAATCTGTGAGTTATATGGATGCTGTAATCTATGCCCATGCCGACGGTCAAAGCGGTTATGCTGACAGTCATGACGTTCAAGGAAACGCCGATCATATACATGGTGCCTACGATCCAGATCGTAACTACTGTCACGGGCAAAGTGGTTATGATCCCCAGGACTTTCGATCCGTGAAGATAATAGAAAACCAAGCTGAGTAAGACCGCAACTACTATGATAGTTGCAAAGAGCGAGTTGATCTGCGTATTGGTCAACTCCTCCGTTGTTTGCTGACCGATGATATTGCCACTGGTTATCTTGGTCGTATAATCTTCTTCTCTTAGAGAGCTAGAAGCTTCTATCAGATCTTGTTCCATCACTTTCGCATTGTCAAGGTTAGCTGTTATCACCGGCGTGTTCTCTCTGAATCTTATTATGCCTTTGGTGTAAGTACCGTTTTCCCTGTAAAGAACATTACTGATAGATCTCCTGCTGATATCTTTTTCAAACAAAAGATCATAAAGCTGTGAGATTTTTTCCGCGGATATATTCTCCACCGCGCCTTCTTCGTCCCAACCGCTCACATCTTCAGGTATATTACTTTCAGTAAAATTTTCCACTATTTCAGGATCGTAGTTCGAACTCCCTTCAACAGCCATCCCAAAATCTCTCAAAACTTTCAAAGGAGAGATAGTTCCTTCTTCTACCATCACAAGTTCACTTTCTCTCGCGTTTTCGATCGTCCTGTCTACAGCTCTCAAATACACCGGATCAGTCATATCGCCCTCGCTCAAGATGTAAACAAATGAAGTACTTATGTCGAAGTTATCCTGTATGTAATTTATGTTCTGAGCCTGAGAACTATGCTCGGGCAAGAAATCCTGTATATCAAATGTCGTGTCTATGTTAGCTACTCCGTAAACGCCTGAGATCGTTATCAAGGCCACAACGAATATAACTACCCAGGGATGCCTGTCTGAAGCATCGGTAGATCTAGACAGTAAAGAACTTATCAGGCCACCTTCACCTCTTGATATACCTTTTGAAGAATTGTTTTCATAATCAGTATCTCTCCACTCATCCACGAGTTGGATCACCGAGGGAAGAAAAGTGACCATCAATACAAAACTGAAGATTATCCCGACAGCGGCAAGGACACCGAACTGCTGCATAGCTGAAAGATTGCTGAAAGTGTTAGATGAAAATCCTATGGCCGTGGTCAATGATGTCAAAAGCAAGGCTCCACCGACCGTTGAAATAGACACCATGGTGGATAACGAGCTCTTCTTACCTTTTTCCTTCTCCTCCCTATAACGCATCACCATATGGATACCATAGTCTATTACTAGACCTGTTATCAAGACAGGGACAGCGATTATCATGGGGTTGAATTCATAACCTAACAGAACTCCAAAACCGAAGGTCCAGATTATGGCGACACCCAGAGAAAGAAGACTCAGTATGGTTTCTACTACAGTTCGATAAACGAAGAATAGAACCACGACAACGAAGATAAAAGCGATCGGGAGCAAGGTGTTCATGCTTCTATTGGAACTATCTTCTATCTCCTCCATCATGATCTGCTGTGCAAAGACTCTAGTGCTTGAATTGAACGTGTTGTCTTCTCCGATAGTGATTATCTCCCTTTGGGCTTCTCTCCTCACATCCCGAGAGAACGACGTGTTCATCTGGATAAGAGCGATGGTGCTTTTCGCCTTGATTTCATCATTTTCAAGATCGCTTTCCATGAAGTCTCTACTGACCGTTCTAGTTATCGCATTGCCTAACTGATCTATCATAGTTGGAAGGAATCTAGCGGACCTCATCCCACTCGCTATGGAATCATACATAGGACTCGTTCTTTCAAGCAGAGTTTTGTTCTCTATAACAGAGGTCCGATATCTTTCAAGCGACTCCAATATGTCAGAACCATTTTTTTCCAGATAAAATCCGATCAGATCTTCAAGTTTATCGTCCGTTTCCTCAAGGGAATCGACTGCGTCCTCACTGTTATCCTTTATAGCACCTAGATCGTTTATCGCATTATCTATACTATCCTCTAGACGTACAGGATCATGTTCTATACTCCCTTTAACAGTTTCTTTTATATCCTCGTCAGTCATGTTCCCGAGCCTTTCTTTCTTATCCTCGATCGACATGTCTAGCTCGGGAGTTTCAGTTTCCAAAGAGAGATCGGTCTCTATATGTGGGATGTGATTCGCTATCTCTATGAAATGTAGAAAACTTTGGACATTGTACTGATACTCTGAAGCCGAAGGTTCGTTCATAAAAACGTTCCTCATACCTTCCACTAAACCAACGAAATGATGCTGATCTGTGCCAGGAGTAAGATCATCCTCTTCCATATCCTCTATGAGACTTGTCGATAACTGTATTATCTCTTGAGTGTTTGAAGGAGAAGGCTCATTTGTCATCAGATCGATCAGTTCTTTGAACTCACCAGCATAGTTCTCTTCACTCAAGACCATCCAAGTTCTAGGTCTCGATATGATGTTACCCATAGACGTTAGCTTCATCGTTGCATTTTCTTGGATCCTGATATCATTTGAATGGACTAGTTCGGAAACATTGTCTAAAGAGGTTTCCATACTCGAATACATGGCGCTCTGGTTCTCCATAGAACGCCTTAAATCCGATATCTCTATGGAACGTTCTATCAAGATTTCTTCTAGTTCCAGAGCCACATCGACGGTCAAAACTGTATCTGCCAAAGTTGTCATGCCTTCAGGGATCTCATCCGTGATCAATAAAGTCTGGTTGACTTTTTCATCTTCAATCACCGCACCCTTGGTCCTCAACATGTCCTCCATCACGGCTCTAGTGAACACGTCATCGTCATCCGCGACAAAAGCTATCTGGATCGATTCTCCTGCTCTACCGAAATCACTTCGTATCTCACTCAACCACTCTCCCTTTTCTGTCTCAGGCTCAAAAGATTCCTCCCGGATATCCATCTCAAGTTGCGCGGCAAAGTAGCCCATGACCAAGGTGAATATTACTATAACAGCGATTATTTTTTTAGGGTTACCACTGATCATAGAAGGGAAAAAATCGAATATCTTTTCACTGGTCTTTCTATCTCTCTCCATAACTCACCCTTATTGACTCTCAGTCAATAAGTAAGTGGAGGCAAATATTAATACTTTTCTCACAATTGGATTAGAGAAGCTTCACCGATCTTCTAGAAAACTCTCTACTCTGAAAAGACCTTCCTCTAGATCATCAGTCTCCAGACCGAACCCTATCCTGAAGTAGTCATCAGATCCGAACAATTTACCTGGCGCGAGTACAACGCTTTTCTCCTCGATCAAACTGCGGCAGAAGTCGATAGAACCTTCAAAACCTTCTGGAACGGTGATGAAACCGTTGACACCGACCGGTCTATACCAGTCCAAACCGTGCTTATCTATGAAATCCTGAACTATATCTCTGTTATTTTTCGCCAATACTCTATTTTTCCTAAGGATCTCAGATTCCATCATACCTAGAGCTTGTTTCGCGATATGTTGACCTATCTTTGTAGGAGATATGGTGGTATAATCTTTCCAACGCCATGCTTTTTCGATGACCTCTTCAGGAGCGGCTATCCATCCGAATCTAGCTCCAGCTAAACCATACGCTTTCGTTAAACTGGTCGTGCTTATCCCTCTATCGCTCATCTTGGTAACGGGCGGAAGCGGATCTGAAACCAACAATCGGTACACTTCGTCACATAAAAGATAGGCATCATTATCCTCTGCGATCTCCAATAATCTTTCCACCTTTTCTTTCGGATGGTATCGTCCCGTGGGATTGTTCGGATTGTTCAGTACTATCAATGTTGTTTCATCTCTAACCGCCTCTTCCACTTTCTCTAAAGAAAGTTTCCAGTCGGGCGGAGTCAATTTCACCCTGGTGACTTCACCAAAAGCTTCAGGAACAGAGTGTAAAGCCTGATATGTGGGAGTCACTACCACCGCATGATCTCCTTTATCCATCAGAGAGGAAAACACTAGAAAATTTGCCTCTTGAGTTCCACATGTGAAGAGGACCTCATCTTCACCCCTATCATATCTCTCTCCTATCTCTTCCCTAAGAGCCGGATCTCCGCTGGTCGGGATCACATATCCCAGTTTTCCTGGATTCAGATCAAACATGTCCGCTCTCAAACTTCTTATCCCGCTCTCCGCAAGCATTATCTCTGATCTATGCTCATATCTTGCGAACCATCTTTCCAATCGAAAATCTTCGATCTGCATGCTTATAATTATGTTAACAAGAACCATAAATAATTATCTAGAGAAAAGAAGTGTCTCCGAAAAGGATGATATCTGACTCTCCATCTTCGATTTCGACAAGATTGAGAGAACATTCTTTGAGTTCAGGAGGATCCCATAATCTGCTCAACGATCTTCCTCCGAAGTGGGTCATCATCACCTTAGAGGCACATCCGTGAGAGAAAATCAATATCGTTTCACCATCATGCTTTTCTATCATCTCATCTAAAAAAGATAAGACCCTCTCTTTTACATCATCAAAACTTTCCCCGTCCTCGGGATCATACCGGTGAGGTCTTTCCCAAAAATCCTCGTATAGATCAGGGAACATCTCTTTGATCTTATCTGCCTTAGTTCCTTCCCACTCACCCATATCTATCTCTTTCAACCTCTCGTCTTTATTCACTGGTAAGTCCTTCCCATCTAATGCTATCTCCGCAGTTTTCAAGGTCCTTCCCAAGGGGCTGCTGTAGACAGCGTCGAATTCTATCTCTTTCAATCTTCTTCCTAAAGCCTTGGCCTGCTTCTTCCCTTTTTCTGTCAGAGGTGCGTCTTTCCATCCCTGTAACTTTCCTGCGCGGTTCCATTCAGTTTCTCCGTGTCTTGCGATATACAATTTCATCATGTTTCATGACCTCCCCAGCTCTATGAATTTGTTTTTCATTCGAATCTATCTTGAACGTGTTCCCTCAGGTCATCTTCCGACATATTGATCTTTAAGCAATACAGATCATCCTTTTCAAAATCTAAATTCACTGAGAAGTCCTCAGTATCAAAATAATAGGGATTCATTTTCAACATCAGCTTTTTATAGATCGTTTTTTCGACCTTCCGGATCGATCTTATCGATTCAACACCTAAAATTTTCTCCAATTCTACAAGAGCCGCTTTTAGATCTTTAGAGGGATCGATCCCGTTCTTTATATCTTCTATCGAATCGATCATCTTTTCTTCGGCTTTGCCTAACTCCTCTTTTGCTCCTTCAAAGCCCTCTTCTATTTTTTGTTCTCCTACCACAGCTTCTTCGGCCGTCTTCTCTTTCATATCCTCATCGGAATCGTTCTCATGAGGTCTCCACTCGTCGAAATCGTCTAGCTCTCTTTTCGACTCGATATAGTCATTCATAACATCCTCCAATTTTTTGGAAAAATCACAAACTCTTTCCCAATCGCCTTCGAACCTAAGACCGGAATTCGTGATCTCGACTTCTTCCATCGTCTTTTAAACCTCGATTATCTATTTATCTGTTTTGAATCTCTCTTCATTCAGACCCTCTTCCTAGGGGTTTCAGATATTATGGCTTCCTTCCATTTACCTCTTAGATAGACAACGTATGCGGCGGAACCGGCTATAACATTACTGAAGGCGATAGCGAACCAAACCCCGGTGGATTCTAGGGATAAAAGGAAAGCGAAGATGAAAACGAACGGTATCCTTATGGCCCAAAGTCTAGTAAGACTCAAAAACATCTGCTTCAAGGTATGTCCAGAACCGTTCAAAGCTCCTGACACAGCCTCGAACACACCGAAAAATGGACCACCGATAGCGAGGATCGCTAAGAAACTAGCTCCCATACGTATCACCGTTGGATCATCTGGTATGAAGAAGGTCATCAGTGGAAATCTTAACAGTACCAATACTAAAGATATAGCGATCATGAAACCGGCCATCAAGATGATACCCTTTTTAGTTATCCGGTCGGCGCGCTCTTTTTTCTCCGCACCTAAAGCCTGTCCGACCATGGTACTCAGAGCTATACCCAACCCAAATATGATCACGAAGGTTATGTTGATTATCCTGCTTCCTATACCATAGGCCGCTAAAACCTCTTCCTGCTGGGGAAGACGAGCCAATAGACCGGTCAATACCACGAAACCAACAGCATCGAAAACTCTAGCTCCGGTCGCTGGAAGGCCGACTTTGAAGAACTTCTTTATCCTATCGATCCTGGGTTTCAAATAAGATAATTCGAGTTTAATACCTACCCTACCTGTAAATAGTAAGAATATAGAGATCACAGCACCGACCCCTCTGGAGAAGACGGTTGCCACAGCGGCCCCTCTTATCCCCATCGCGGGAAATGGACCCAATCCGAATATCAAGATGGGATCTAAAACGATATTCATCACTACAGTCATCGACATGATGGCCATCGGCGTGATTGTATCTCCATAAGCCCTAAGGGTGAAGGAAAAAGCTGCGAAAGTCAAAAGTAAGGGAAAACCGAGAAAGATCACCTCTAGATAAGCTACAGCATAAGAGACGACCTCGCCTTCTTCAGCTAAAAAGGAGATGAACGGTTGAGAGATAAGATATCCTACTATACCTAGAACCACTGATAGGACGATCAATAAAAAATAGAGTTGACCAGCATCTTCATTCGCTTTGTCGTATCTTTTAGCACCGGTGTGCTGCGAGATGAGAGCTATCGCAGCTATCCCAAGACCGAGTTCTATGGACAATAACAAAAATACGAAAGGCCACGCCAAACTCATCGCTCCTACCGACAAAGTGTTTTCCGGAGGAGGTAAACGTCCTAGCCAGAGAGTATCAGCAAGATTGTAAGCTGTCTGGAGAAGATTAGCTATCATCAGGGGCCAACCCAATTTGAATAGAAGTGGAACTATATCTCCATCCAATATCTCTTGTTTGCTGGGACGCCCCATCCTCTGCTTCAACCAGGTAACTATCTCGGTCCTATCCATCTTCTCCCTCGAAGAGTACTCCTAGATATAAATCCTTTTGTATGACGATGCAAAGAGACAGGATCTCTTAAACGATTCAGATCTCAACGTTATAATAATCTTTATACCAGGTCACGAACATCTCGATACCCTCCTTCAAGTCGGTCTTTGGTTCGAATCCGAGTTTTTCTTTAGAAGAGGATATATCAGCGTAAGTGACTTTCATATCTCCAGGCTGCATGGGTTTCATCTCTTTTTCAGCCTCTATACCGAGCGCGTCCTCCAACATCTCGATGAACTCCATCAACTCTACAGGAGTGTTGTTACCGAGGTTGAATATCTCGTAGTTATAACTCTTCTCCAAACTTGTGATGACTCCGTCGACTATATCGTCTATATAAGTGAAGTCTCTTTTCATGTCTCCGTAGTTGTAGACCTCTATCGGTCTTCCTTCTACTATCCTGTCTGTGAATTTGAACATCGCCATGTCTGGTCTTCCCCAGGGACCGTAAACGGTGAAGAATCTTAAGCCTGTACAGGGGATATCATAGAGGTGGTTATAGGAGTGCGCCATCACTTCGTTAGCTACTTTTGTAGCGGCGTAATAAGATACCGGTTCGTTCACATCATCGCCCACAGAATAAGGTATGTCTTCGTTTCCACCATAGACCGAAGATGAAGAGGCATAAACGAGATTGCTGACATCTTCGTGCCTTGCGATCTCTAATATGTTGGTGAAGCCTCTAAGATTGGATCGTTCATATGCGTGAGGATTCTCGACCGAATATCTTACGCCCGCCTGAGCAGCTAGATGGCATATCCTTCCGATATCGTTCTCCTGGAAGAGTTCTTCTAAAGCGTCTAAATCACAAAGGTC
>CAYNOV010000036.1:0-12435 GCA_964398905.1 uncultured Thermoplasmata archaeon | reverse complement strand
CCGTCGATTTTTTCAATCTTTTTCCGTAAAGAGATTCGTAAAAAAATTCCTCTTTTTGTCCGTCTACAACTTCATAATGTTCTTCGATAATCTTTTCTATCTCTTCCGTTGGAGATAAACTCGAATAACAGAAATACAATTCTCCTTGATCGCATAAATGAGTTGCAGCTTCATCCAAAAATTTCACTATGAGCTCGTCACCTCTTTTTCCACCATCCCACCGATCATCTTTATTCAGGAGTTCTGCCTCGGGAAGATATGGTGGATTGAAGATAATAACGTCCCAATCTTTCTTTTTGATCTCAGAAAAAAGATCGCTTCTTTTGACTGATATATCGATATCGTTATTTTTAGCATTGAATTCAGTATTTTCTAGAGCCCTCTCATTTTTATCGACTGAAAGAACTTCACACCCTAGCGAACCACAGTGAATGGATATTATACCGGTTCCACAACCTATCTCTAAGACATTTTCCACTCCATTTAATTCAAGAAGATCCAACAATAGATAAGTATCCTCTGCAGGTTTATACACACCGTCGTAGACTTCTATATCTAGATCTTTAAGGAAGTTCAACTATGATCAGCTCTTTTCAACGGTATTTATGAATTCTTTAACTGACCAAGAAGCAGCTTCTAGATCATCTTTTTTAAGATCATTCATCAAGTCAGTCATATTATTTATAGCAACTACAACTTCTCTTCTATTCATTCCATGTACTCTATCTTCTAATCGATTTTTTTCTTCTTTGAAAGTATTTTTTAGTTTTTCTCTAACGTCACCTCTAAAATTTTCTATGATGGTCTTGAACTCTTCTTCGTTCCCTTTGTTTTCTTCGGCCCTATCTAGTTGTTTTTTGATCTCTTCGTCAATTGATCCTGATTCTTCAAGGTCAAGCAATATCTTTTGCATCAAAAGGATCTCTTTATCTTGTTCTTCATCTATTCCTTCAATATCTTCTATAAATTCTGAAGCATTGATGAGTCCTTTGAGAGCTTCTTCAAATGCGGCTCGCTCCCATTTAGTTCTTATATCTCTAAATATAGCGTTCCCCCGCCTTTTTACAGATGCTGGCGGATCCATCTGCTCGATCTCTTCGCTCATCTCATCTACCCTATCCCCTAATTTATGATTCAATCTCTTGATGAGCTTTTCTTTCCACTCATTAAGAATATCGTTTGCTTCTTCGTATTCTATATCTTTTATCTTGATGATAGCCTCTTTCAGTGGTTCCCTGTTCACTTCTATCTCGATGTCAGCTTTCTCAACTAGGTTATTCAGTTCCTTAACATTTCTGACTTTTTCCTTGATCTGTGTCGGTATCTGAGTGGCGGATTTGTCTATCTTAATGCCTGGTGGAGGTACTCGTTTTTCGTTTTCTAGTGCCTGTTCCATCTCATCTATCAATTCTCCAAGATACTTTTCCGCCATATCGTATTTTTCTAAGTCAGCCAATTTTTTGTACTGCTCTATCTCATATTCTATCCTATCTCTATCGATCAAGTCTTTTTCATCTAGTTGATCTATTAGATTTTTTGCCTTTTCTACAGGTTCTGAAAGTTCTAACATCTGATCAGCAGATTCAATAAATTTCTCGGAAAGTTCGACACATTTAGCAAATTCACCTTTCTTTCTTGCCTTATTTGACTTTTTCAAAAGAGTTTTCATCCTGCCCAGATCGAAATCAGTTTTTCTCAGTTCAGAAAGCCTCTTTCTAGCTTTAGCTAGTTTACTTTCGGCTTCACTTTTCCATTCTTTCTCATCTCGTTCCTCTCGGATCTTTTGATCTATATCATCTCTCAGTTCTAAAGATTTTTCCACCGCTTTTTCAAAGTCTCCCTGGTCGAATATTTTAAAAAGTTCTTTCTTCCTTTTGATAAATCCTTGCTCGTTTCCTTCAAGTTCTTCGATCATTTCATCTATCTCAGATAGATTTGACTTGAATTCGATAGTGTTTTCTCCTTCGAATATCGTTTTTTCTATTTCATCGATGATGTTTTTAGGTTTATCCTTATCGCTTTCGAAATCTTCTTTTAAGTCCTTAAACTTCTCCTCGATGTTTTCGATATCTAAACCTTTACCTTTTCCTTCATCGATAATTTTTTCTAGATATTCGAGCTTTGTTTCGATCTTTTCATCGAGATCTTCAACGCTTTTTTCTATGTTCTTTTCAACCTCATCTAATAGATCACCTATCCTATCTTTTGCCTTTTTGTAATCACCTTTTTTAAATTTCATCTTTGCGTTTTCAAATCTTTCTTCAACATCTTCTAAGAATTCTTTATCAAGCCCCATCTTTAGAGTTTCTAGCTTTTCTATTTTCTCTGAAATTTCCCTTAACTCTGATTCGTTTCCGATATACTTCTTCACATGTTGAAATGATATTTCCCGATCGTTCTCTTTTAATGACTCCCTCGCTTTAGAAACAGATTCACTGAATCCGAGCATCTCGTCGGTTTCATCTGTAAGATCGCTAGAAACTTCCTCTAATCTTCCTATCATCTCTGAAAGTTCTTCTTTTGAGGGGATCTTTTTCTTTAATTTTTCCTTTTCAAATTCCAACGCGTGAGACAGATTAGCTAATGATCTTTTTGCCACTTTAAAATCGTTATTTTCTATAAGTTCTTGTATTTTTACTAAATCTTTTTCAGCTCTCGACTTTAGAGAACCGGAATCTATCCTTTCGATCTCTTCTTTAAGTTCTGGTAGCTGTTCTTCTATTCCTAACAACGCCTCTGTTCTTTCGATTATAGTTTCTACCAAATCAAGTGCTTTGTCATGCTCTCCCCTTATCTTTTCTTCTATGACTCTGTCCAAAGTGATGGTCAGTTCGGAAAGTTTTTCCTCCATTCCTTCTATTTCGCCTAATAGTTCCCTAGCTTTTGAGATCTTTTCATCTAATTTTTCGTCTTTTTCGTCCAATCCTTTTTTATCCTTTTCTTTTTTAGGAGTTACATCTTTCTTTTCTTCTATTTCGTTCATTATATTCGCGGGGCCCTGATGAACGTCGAAGGCTAGTTTGTATGCTTTAGCCGCTTCACTAGTCTCTCCGATCTTCAGCGAAACGTTCGCTTTAGCGTTCCAGATATGGTCGAACAAAGGATCGAGTTCTATTACTCTGTCATAGCTCTCTAAAGCTTTACGATTTGCTCCCATACTTTCCAAGATAGATCCTCTTATGAACCAAGACTCGGGATCTTCTCCATCGTATAATATCTTCTCTTCAACAGAAGCCAACGTTTTTAGTGGTTTTTCTATCAATCCCTTATCAGGAACTACGACTCTAGATGTAGATTTCAAAGACTCTTCACACTCTCTACATCTATCTCCTTTCGTCCAAGTGAATTTTTCACAAATAGGACATCTAACCTCTAATTTTTCCTCTGCACTATCCTCTAAATTTTCATCTTTCAGTTCATTTATGATGCTTTTTGCCAGATCGTCTCCTACATACTCTATCGATCGAATATCTTCTAGCTCGGCCTGTTTCAATTCAGTAATAGACTCAAAACCTTCCTTGGCCAGGGCCCGAGCTGTCAGTTCGCCTATAGAGGGTATGCGTTTCAATTCTCTGTATTTTTTGTCATCAGGAGAATTTTCTTTTTGCATGGAGTTTCCCCACTTATTATAATCTAAATTTAAAATGGTGTTTCTTGTTTCATCTGTGATTTTCTATTCAAACACTCCTTAATAACTTTTTGCGATAAATACAAAACTAATCCCAGAACCTTTTCGTCCTAGCATATTGTATCTCGGCTTCGAGTATATCTCTCAGAAATTCGTATTCATCTTTATGCCTTTTTGACAGTATCCTCCCGGCTTTTTGATGACCGACTCCTCTGGCCGATAATGCCATCGCTGCTCTTTTTTTATAGACTCTTGCTAGCTCTGCCAACTTGTAGTATTTTTTCAGCTCTTTTTTTTCCTCATCAGTTAGATCATCGTTATCTTTGTTTATTATGTCTTCATCATGATATCTGCTGAGAGGGGCCACCATCGAAGAACCGCATCGAGGACATCTAGGTTTACCAACGTCTTTTACTCTTTTTCTTCTTCTACTCCCGCATCGCATACACCTCATTATCACCGTTTCCGACTCCAAGCGCTCCTTCAAAGAGTCCAGAACTGCCTTACTCACACGATCGGGACTTAAGAACTCTTCATGCTTCTCGAGACCGGCTTTACCTATAGGCGATATCTCCCCTTTTGAAACTACTATATCGATATCACCAGATCTGATTTTTCTCAAGACATATTTTGTCTTTTCGATATCCATATTATCCCGAAATGTCTTTCTCACCGCTTCTTCGTAAAGTACGGTACCCTCAAAAGTATCTATGATCTTATCCATGTTGATCTTTCGCCAATCAGCGTCTTTCTGGATCGCTCCGAATTTTTTTCCTACATGTAAAAATTTCCAGTTGAAGAAATTCGAATTTCTTAGACTTTTCTGGAGTAGTTCTTCTAAAGTATCTGGTTCAGTCTCGTTTAAAATTTCTTTTAAAATAGAGGTATCTATCCTCCTTGGTAGGTTCATCATTATCCTGTAAGGATCTGTCTGGAGTCCGACGCTCTCACCGATCCTAGCAGAAAGGAGAGAAGCGAACAGATGCCCCAAAGTCTCATTGACCTGAGTACCGAAACATGCGTTCACAACAGCAGTATCTTTATCTGATTCGATCACGATCTTAGAATCAGAGGGCATCTCGTAACCTTCTTGTTCCTCAAGATATCTATTGAATCCGTCTTCAGCGTCTTCACTTATAGGATAACCGTTCATCCCCGAAAACAGTTTTTTTTCTCGTAATCTCCCTACTTCCTGCGCGACTTCAAAAGGTACTGGGATGTCCTCTCCAGTCCAATCTGGGATCTTACCTATGTTACCTACTTTATCGACAAGGACTTCATCTTCTTTAAGATCTACAACTCTCCAAGCTTTCCCCTGCAATGTGATTACTTCTCCTTCTTCAATTTTGGTGGCGACGAAACTCTCATCTAATGTTCCTATCACCGAGTCTTTAGAGATATCTCTGAGAAGATACGTCTTCTCGTCAGGTATCATAGAAATATTCTCGTAAAAATAATTGAGAGAAGCTCTTCTTTTACCTATATTTCCATCATCCTTCCAGATCAGCTTTATCTCCGCCAGTTGTTCTACCAGGTCGATAAAAGTTCCTTTTTGAAGAGTTCTAAATGGGTAAGTTCGCCTTGCGAGTTCAAAAAAGTCCATAGGATCAAATTCTCTTTCGGTATGTACCGTACTGATGAGCTGATTAGCTATAACGCTCAGCGGATTTTCAGGTATTTCGGTATTCTCCAATTCTCTAGTTTTTGACCTTCTTGCGATCACCGCAGCTTCTAGGATATCATCCTTCGTGGTTGATATAACTCTTCCTTTAGAGACCTCATCTATCTTATGTCCAGACCTTCCTACCCGTTGTATCATCCTAGTCACTTGCCTGGGTGATTGGTATTGTAAAACGAGGTCTGTTTGACCAACGTCTATCCCCAGCTCCATAGAAGAAGTGCATATCAGACCTTTCAAACTCCCGTCTTTGAAACTTTCTTCCATGTCTATCCTGGCTTCTTTAGATAAAGAACCGTGATGAACACCTATAGGAAAATCTGCTTCTGGTTCCTCTTCTTTCCAAAGTGTATAAGAAGAGGATAAAGACTCGGCAGCATCTCGTGTATTGACGAAAAATAGAGTCGAAGTGTGTTCTTCTATAAGGTCTCTGCACATCCTTAAAGCAGCAGCTTTCTCAACATCACATCTCATCATCTCTGATAATCTTTTATCCTTGCTTTTATCTTTCACCGGGTTCTCCACTCTTATGTCCAGATCTCTCTTCTCAGAAGTTTCGATTATCGTGCCATCTCTACCGACACCGACCAAAAAGTTTTTGACCTTCTCGGGAGATCCAACAGTCGCTGAAAGGCCGATCCTTTGAAAATCTCTTCCAGTCAGTTCGACAAGGCGTTCCAAAGCGAGGGATAGCTGACTGCCCCTCTCGTCTTCTGCGAGTTCGTTGAGTTCATCTACCACAACGTGCTTTACATTTTTCAACCCCTTCCTAAGTTTACTCCCTGTGAACATTATCTGAAGGGTCTCTGGAGTGGTGATCAGTACATCAGGAGGATTTTCTGACTGCGCTCTTCTTTCTTTCCTACTGGTGTCTCCGTGTCTGACTCCGACCGAAAAGTCTAACTGTTCGGCGAACTCATCGATACGCCTTATCATGTCTCTATTCAAAGCTTTCAATGGCGTTATATATAAGAGGGAAAACCCCTCTCCATCTCGTTTCAGTATGTTGTTCAGGATGGGTAAAAATGCCGCTTCAGTCTTACCTATACCGGTAGGAGCTATGACTAGAGTATTTTCGCCATTGATTATAGGAGGTATAGCATCTTGCTGAGGCCTGGTCTCCTCTTCTATACCAAGATCAGCTAATACAGCCTTTATATCGTTAGATAAAAGATCAAAAGCTCCCAATTTCTTTTTCACCTACTTTCAAGGATTGTTGGACCTCTTTGGGGCTGGTTCGCCTGTCGGGAAAGGTATGGTCTTGATCTCCAAGAGTGAAGCTAATTTGTCCAGAAGTTTCTCTTTATTCTCTCCAACGAGAGCGTGTTCCAACACTTGTCCCAGGTTTTCCACAGGCACTATCTCTATCTTATCTTTGTACTTCTCTTCGATAACGATGTCTTTCACGTTCATCTTTGGTATCAACACCTTATCCATCCCTACTTCTGCAGCGGCTTCTATCTTTGAGGTTATACCACCTACAGGAAGGACTTGTCCTCTAACGCTCAATGAACCTGTCATCGCTACATTCTGGTCTATCGGTATGTTTTCCAATGCTGATATGACCGCGGTAGCGATCGATATCGAAGCTGAATCGCCCTCAACGCCCTGTTGGGTACCTATGAACTGTATATGCACATCGTATTGAGATATATTCTCTCCGGTGTACTTTTTGATCAGAGCAGATACATTCTGAACAGCTTCTTTTGCGATATCTCCCAATCGACCTGTAGCGATCACTTTACCTTCGTCACTTGAATGAGCGGGAGTGACTTCAGCCGCTATGGGTAAAACTATCCCTGAATATTCAGACATGCCATCCTGTTCGTCTCCCATCGCTGCCAGACCGTTCACTACACCGATCATGTCGCCTTCAGTTCTGTACATGCTGTATTCTTTTCTCTTCTTGATGAATTTGTCAGTCACCTGCTGTTCTAAAGATCTAGCGGTAGATTTTGCATCGACTACATCTTCAGCGGTGGTCATCTCATGTCCTCTCTCTACTGCTAGATCACCTGCTACTCTTACAAGGCCACCGAGTTCTCTAAGCCTTAGGGTCAATTCACCACGTTTGTTAGCTCTCCTTTGAGCCTCTCTCAACATCTCTTTGATCGCTCCCTTTGTGAAATGTGGGATCTTTTTATCGTCCTTTTCTATTTCCTGAGCGATGAATCTGATGAGCTTTCTTCGATTTTCGTCAGTGTCGTCCATCGTATCATTGACGTAGACCTCGTATCCATAACCTCTTATCCTGGATCTTAGAGCGGGATGCATACCTCCATGCTGGACTCCTCTATCGTCTTTCTGACCATAGACAGAATCAAGATTACCGGCGGCTATCAATATAAAATTTGTAGGGACTGGCTCTGTTTGGACCATGGCTCCACTGCTCCTTTCGCTCTGACCGGTGATCGAGAACTTTCTCTCCTGCATCGCGGTCAAAAGGCTGTGTTGGGAGTCCATCCCTAGCATGTTCATCTCATCTATGAAGAGAACGCCGTTGTGAGCTTCATGTATCGCACCCACCTCTACTCTTTGATGAGCTGGTGTTTCCAAACCTCCACTCTGGAAGGGATCGTGTTTTACATCCCCTAGTAGAGCACCGGACTGCGCCCCTGTCGCGTCGATGAAAGGTGGTTTTTCTCCGGGGTTATGACTCTTTAAAAGTTTAGGAGTTTGAGCACCAGAGTCTTGACCAAAACCTCTTGGATTAGCTCTCATCGCGATCATCAGCATCGCAGCAGCGAGTATACCGAAGAACATTATGAGAAAATTTCCTGTCCATACAGAGATCACTATAGCAGCGCCGACTATGAGAGCGAGTATCATCAGCATGCCTCTGTTTTTCTGCTTTTCTTTTTTCCTAGCTTCCCTTTTATGCGCTTCGACTATCTCTTCGCCTTTACCCGCAGGTACTGTCCTTATCTTCGGTTCGTTCTCGTCTTTTTCATTAGGGAAACACAGGATGTCTTCCATCTCTTGTTTTGGGAGAAAATCTGTCATAGCTTTCGCTATCATAGATTTACCCGTACCAGGAGGCCCTATCAGCATCATGTGTCTGTGTTGTTTAGCGGCTTTTTTCGCAACGCTGACTGCTTCATCCTGTCCGATCACCTGATCGGCTAAAAGCTCAGGCACTTCGATGTCTTCTGTAGTATTGATCTCGACTTCTTCCATCCATTCGTCTATAGGAGCAACGTTGGTCTCCTGGACATCTTCATTTGAGGAGTTTTCCTCTCTCTGATTTATGTTCGTAGTTTCTGTCATCAATTACACCAGCAATGGATTGCAGTTCATCTCATCTAGTCCCGTTATAATTAAAGTTTTCCTTAAATTTTAGGTGAATTTAACTTTTCACCACTTATAAGCAAAATTATTAATATGCACTCCGATGATTAATAAAAAGTGGTGGTATGGTATGGATACGATCTCAACTGAAGAACTGAAGAAAAAACTCGATTCAAGTGAAAATTTTGAACTGGTCCATGTTCTTTCGGAAAGAGAATTCAGAAAGGAACACATCCCAGGTTCTGTTAATATACCACTGGGTGAGATCGGGATGCGTAGAGAGGAATTGGATAAAGATGAGGAGATAATCGTTTACTGTAAAAATTTCGAGTGTGAGGCTAGTCCAAAAGCGGCGAAAAAGTTAGAAAAATTAGGATTTGAGAAGGTGATCGATTACGAGGGTGGTATCGAAGATTGGAAAGCCAAAGGTCATCCCGTAGAATCTAACGAGTCCAAGAACTGAGAAGTCTTCACCAAAACTTTATTTAAGGTCTTTATAGTTCTCATAATGGTGTTATCATGCCGGAATGTCACGATATGGAGAAGGGTCAAGTATATATGTGCGAAGACTGCGGTTTCGAGATGAAAGTGATCAGCGAATGTGGAGAATGCTGTGAGGGTGAAGAAGAAGGCACCTGCGCTACATGTGAATTCATGTGTTGTGGAGAAGAACTGACTCTGAAGGAGTGAATCCGTTCTTTCAAACTTTTTAACCTATCTATTTCTTTTTTATTTCTGAATGTATATTATTTTGAAGAAAGTCTTCTGTTCAGTTTAGGAGTCCAAACGAATTGAAAGATGTCATCGTATTCCCTGATCTTTTCAGCTATTAAAGGTTTCGAGAACCATGTCTTGCTGTCATTCACTGTTTTGTTTTCCATACCGATCAAATTTTTCAGAACTTTTCCTTCGACTCTATTTTTAACATAACATTGATCCAAAGACGGATCATTATAGACCATGATAGGAAGTTTCAATTCATCTTGTTTGTACAAAGGGATCATTTCTTTTATGTGCAAAAGATGCTCTTCTTCAAATCTGTGTTCATTTCCATCCCGAGTCTTCACTGAGGGGTCATCTTCTTTTAACAAATCTTTCAGGCTCTTCTTTTGAGAGACCATGCCTTCATTTAGATTTTTGAGTTGGGAACTTATCATCTTTCTAAATCGGTTTTCATCCATATATGATATGATAGGTGGCTGCCAATATATAAATTTGAACGCTTCATACTACATTTTTTCAAGCGGAACTTTGAACTGTGTTCCTCCGAGCTCTGATTCTTTAACCTTTACTTTAGCCCCATAATTTTTAGCGATCTCTTTCACGAGATACATCCCCAATCCAGAACCTGCCTCTTCACCTTTTCTGTATCCTTTTTCAAAGATCTTGGTTTTCTGTTCGGGAGGGATGCCTTTTCCGTCATCTTCAACGATGACATCCAACTTGGATTCTTTGTCTTCCATCTTCACCCTTATCTGGCTACCCTTAGAATGCTTCAAAGAGTTTTCGATAAGATTCGAGAAAAGTTCTTCGAGGAGCGGACCACCTTTGACATGAGACTCTATGAGTTCTTTTTCAATTTCTATATTTTTTTCATCAGCTAAACTTTTATTTTTTTCTATGGATGATCCTATAGCCTTAGCCGCGTTCATCTGTAATGTTTTTTCTTCCTCCATCCTGCTCAATGTCTGTATCTTCTCCGTGAGCTCATCGCTTTTTTTCACAACTTTTTCCGCCCTTTCAACATACTCATTTCCTTGATCTTGAAGGTCGAGGTTTTTTATCAATTCCAAGTATCTCCTGACCACGTTTATTTTGTTTCTGATGTCGTGCCTTAACAACGAATGTAAAAATTCCTCTCTTTCAGCGATTTCCAATCTTTTTAATGCTTCACCAGCATGATCGCAGAGAAGTTTTAAAACTTCTCTGTTCTCTTCGATGTCTTTTTTCTTTGATCCTGCCATGAAGATCGTCTCATCTCTTATAGGTATGGTGATAACAGATCTTTTTTCAGAAGCTTCTACCTCGGAAAATTCGCTATATCCATCATGGTTCACCTCTTCGTATACCGTAGGTTCTTCTTTGAGACTCGGATCGTTTAGAAAACTATCTAGGAGGGGAACAGGGTCCTTTGACTCTACTCTGCCAGGATTAGATGTTTCTTTGACTTTGAATGTGTTCTCTTGAGGTACTATAATCTTAGCCCAATCGAATTCTGAAATATTTTTTGTAGTTTCGATAACGAGCTTAAATATTTCCTCCTCACTTCTACATCTCTCGAATTCTCTAGCTATGTCATGGAGCTTTTTTATCTTCTCTTTGCTTCTTGTGAGTTTTTTCTCGATCTTTTTTCTTCTATCCAATTCATTGTTCAACTCTGTATTGACATCCTTTATCTCCCCGACCATCCATGCTAATAAGATCATAACAGCCGAACTACCTATAAATGTAAATTCGAAGATTATCCCGGTATTCCCAGATATGTTAAGTATGAATATATTGTAGACGAGGACGAATGCCGCTCCGATAGTACCAAATTTTGATCCGGTCCAGGAACTGGTAAGAGTGACAGGCAGTATGGATAGAAAGAGTATCGAATAATCAAAGGTTTCGAAGAATACCAAGGTCATACCTATATATATGGTAAAACTTATTATAATGCCGATTTTACCTATATATGGGGCTTTTTCTGAGAGTTTGATCTTAATTCACCCTGAACGACGAAAGCATAAAAAAATTATAATTTATAGTTTTCCCTCATTTTTGAAAGTAGATGTGGTAAGGTGTGGGTTTTTAAAAATATTTCACTGATAAATGATCTTTATTCGATCTTTCTAACGAAGGCGAATTCGAGTTCTCTATCTTCGTGTCTTATATAATTGCTAGTTATCTCGACTAGGAATATCGTACCATCTTTAGTTTTATGTTTCCCCTCAAAAGTCCTCGTTCCTTTTTCTTTCAGTTTTTCCCAGGATTCTTTTCTGTCCTCTTTATCATAATCAGGGTCTATATCAAAAATTTTCTTATTGATCAGTTCTTCTTGATCATATCCCAACATCTCTCTTACTGCCTTGTTCGCGTAACATATCTCTCCCTCTCGTGT
The DNA here is from genome assembly GCA_964398905.1 of uncultured Thermoplasmata archaeon. GTDB lineage: Archaea > Thermoplasmatota > Thermoplasmata > Halarchaeoplasmatales > Halarchaeoplasmataceae > Natronoplasma. The sequence goes on along the minus strand of CAYNOV010000036.1, from coordinate 738 downwards.
TATCCAGAAGATACCGTCCTTTGCACTTTCGATGGTTCTTCTTGTCAACTCCAAGTTTTTTTCGTTCTTGTGTTTTTTAACCTCTTTAATTATTTCCTTCGCAAGTACTTCGTATTGATCGACTTCTCCTTCACTCATACCATAAATATTAGGTTCTTCGTTTTTCCATATGTATTTGTTCGCTCCGAGATTCAAAGCCTGCATGGCCACTTCTTCCCAACCTTTTCCAGTGAATAATATGAAAGGTATATTGGAGTCCATCTCTTCTCGTAAAAACCTTAGAAATTCGATACCATCTTTTTCTGGCATATGATAATCTGAAACTACAGCGTCTATCCCGCCATCGTCCTTTATCATATTTATGGCATCTTCAACGGTCTCCGCGGTCTCGATCACGAATCTTTCATCCTCCTCTTTCAGCAATGTTACAGCTTGATCCAAAAAGTCTTTCTCGTCATCCACCAATAAAACCTTGATCTCGCTCGATTCCATATTTACCCTCTCTACACTAATATCATACCCTCGCTGAATATAAATAATTTGTCCGGATGATTTAGTTTTCAAAGATCATAGCTTTTATTTTTTAACTTGAAGCCATTTCGATTTTATCAAGAAAGATATTTATATCAGGACATGTACAGATGTTCGAATCACAAATGTCGGTATCTAATGGAAGAGAAAGGGAAGCGTATGATAACAAAAAGATATCGAAGTTGAAAAGGGTGGAATGATGGATTT
>CAYNOV010000035.1:0-12474 GCA_964398905.1 uncultured Thermoplasmata archaeon | reverse complement strand
CTCCTATTACCTTTTGGACTCAATCCTATCAATAGAAGAGCAGCCACGGTAAGATCGAACTCTATGGAGCCGACATTCTCTCGTGGCGATGTCGTATTCGTACAGGAGATCGATCCATATCAGATAGAGGAAGGCGACGTTATAGTTCTCCAAGTTCCTGATCAGTATGAAGAACAGTACGGCTACCCTCCACTCATCGTCCATAGAGTCACCGATGTGAGATACAACCATCTTTTCGATATGGATCTGGCAGAAGATGAAGAGTTCTTCGATTTTGATGTAGAACAGCCCGTTCCCGAAGATCTTAAAGAAAGATTCGATGAAGAGAACTATTACTTGAACAACGAAGCGATGATAACTCCTGAAACTGACGGCGAAGCATGGATAACGGTCAACGGCGAGAGAGAATACAGGCTCGAAGAGACAGACGATCAGTTGAGGATATTCGACGCCCGACCCGCTTTCGAAACTCAAGGTGATGCGGAAGACCAAGAAGATCCTTTCTTAACGCCCCCGCAAAACATCATCGGAGAGTATTCGGGCTCAAGGATACCTTATCTAGGCCTGCTCTTCATGTTCGCAAATACCCCGATGGGTATGGCGACCTTGTCTTTATCTTTCCTTCTCGTTGTTATAGCTGTCTACTTCCCCTGGCATATCGATATAAAGGAAGAAAGGACCAGGGCGATGAGTACGCTTGGAAGCGGGTTAGACGCTTTACATAGACGTTTGACCGACATCGAAGAAACCGTAGGTGATGCAGCGGGAGCTGTAGGTGAAGCAGCGAGCGGTCTGATAGTGAGCAGAACCACCGAAGGAAAGATAGGCGCAGTAAAGAAGAGATCGAATGAAGAAACAGAACCTGAAAATATAATGATGAGGAGGGACGAACCGATCGATGTCGAACCGGATGTCGATACCTCTACCGATGAGAGAAGTAAAAAAGATGCAGATAAAGAGATAGACCTACGTCCTTTGAACGAATTGCATAAAGCTTTCCAGAAAGGAGACCTTTCCGTTGAAGACTTCATAGAGATCAGAAAAGATATAAGACCTGAAAATAAAGAAGATGGCAAAAAAGAGATGGAGATAGATCTTCGTCCACTGAACGAATTGAACGAAAAGTTCAGAAAAGGAGAAGTTTCCGTTGAAGAGTTCTTAGAAAAGAGAAAGGAGTTGGAGAGGTGATATTTCAATGGTCAAATGTATGTTTGTAGATGATTGGGATTGCCCCGTTAAAAGAAATGAATTCCCTCTCGAAATCTGTAAGATCTGTGTCAAAGCTAGATCCATCCATGAGGGCACTACAAAAGTCAAAGTACCCGAAAATGGGAGTGACGGAAAAGATAAGAAAAAGAAAGATAGATTGGATATAGTCAGTATGTTGGAGGAGAATGATGAAGAAATGAGTGGAAGGGAAGAAGAACCCCTTTCAAAAGAACAATTGAACAAAAAGTTCCATGAAGGAGATCTTTCCGTAGATGAATACATAGAGAAGAGAAAGAACGCTCCAAGATCTTCCTAAAAGTAATTTAAAAAGGTGTTGAAATAGATGAGATCTCGACCGATAAGGATACTCGCAATCGTGATCGCTGCGGTCCTCGCTCTAGGCAGTTTCAGTATATGGGCTGTCAGTACGCAGGAACGTGCGAGCGTCAGCATAGGAGAGATCTACGAGGTCGAGATCGAATCGAACGAAGAGTTAAATAATATTCTAGAACAAACTTCAGGATCGTCTGGTGGTATAGAAGAAGACAAAGATCTTTTCGATATCTTTCCCAACGAAGATTATCCGAGAGATCATATGAGTGGTTCACTCCACCTATACAATGCGGATGAAGTCGAACAACATCTCAACAGCCTTACGATAGAGTTCGAAGCTGAAGGACAGATCATCGGCAATCTCACCTTGAGAAACGGTGGATTCAGTTTCAGGATAGAAGAAGACGACGGATGGGACGAAGTATCTCTCGATACCACGGGAAGTGGATCTTACACTAGAAAAGAAGACGCGGATCAATTCGACCTTCACTTCATGATACAGATCGATGAGGTCCAGCAAGGAGTTGTCTCAGAAGAAGATATCACTGAAGAGCGATTGGTTGAATTGGAGATCGGTTCGACCTCAGGCGGCAGTGTCGTTGAACCAGGAGAAGGGTCTTTCGAATATGAAGAGGGAACTGTTGTTGACCTAGATGCCATAGCTGAGGAAGACACTTCATTCGTTGAGTGGTCAGGCGATATCGAAACTATAGGAGACGCGACCTCTAATCAGACAACTATTGAGATGTTAGACGATTATTCTATCACAGCTGTGTTCGATGTCGAGGTTTATGAACTGACAATAGATTCTACTGAAGGAGGTTCAGTCGTTGAACCAGGAGAAGGGTCTTTCGAATATGAAGAAGGAACCGTTGTGGATCTAGAAGCGATGGCGGAAGATGGGTATGTCTTCTATGAATGGACGGGAGATATCGAAACCATAGACGATCCTACATCCGATCAAACAACTATAGAAGTCTTAGACCACTACTCTATTACTGCTGAGTTCCTAGAAGAACCGTTCTTCGAAGTCGAGATAGTGGATTACGATGATCCGGTCATAGAAGGCCAAACGCTCGAAGTGTATTATACTGTTACCAACACTGGAGAGATCGAAGATACTCAGGACATCGAGTTCACTGTTGAAGATGAAGATGGTGACATAGTACGTAGTGTAACCGATAATGATGTTACCATCGATCCCGGAGAAACATATGATGAAACCTTTACCTGGACAACTGATGGAGAAGATGCGGGAGAATATGAGGCTATAGTAACAAGTGAAGATGATGAAGATTCAGTAACAGTTACAGTGATCGAACCCCCTGCTCAACTCTATCCAGTCGAAGAACTAACCACCGATAATCTCGAAGGAGATATAGAATATCTACAGCATGATCCTGAAAGCGATGACGCTTATGATAACTGGTACGAGGCTGTAGATAATGAGGATACGGAACTCGAGGTAGCAATGGATTCCCCAGAGAATGAACTCAGTGGGGAGCAGACGTTAGGATTCCTGTTAAGAAGGACTGACAACAGCGGACGTACACCTGATGTGACTATTGAATTATACCAAGACGGCGAATTGATCGATACGTTGGCTGAAGGGTTAGATATAACAGATACTGAAGGCGAAGTACACTATTTTAATTTCGATGCTGCTGATTTGAATGATCTATCAGGTGAAGACATAACCCTAGAACTGACCGGTGATAGAACGGGAGGTCATCCAGGTGATAGAAACACCATCGAATACGGTGCGATAGAGTGGGAAGTGAACACTGTAGGAACAAATAGTGATAATGTTGAAGAAACAACATCTAGATCCTCAGGTGAGGAAATCCAGATCGAAAGAAATATTCACCTTCTAACTGATCAAAATAATATTTACCAATATTACTCATCAAAACTTAGAGGAGGTGCCGCAGATGTGCATATTCATAGATGATTGGCACTGCAACTTTGCAGGCACCGAGATCACTCTTGAGATCTGTAAGACGTGTATCAATGCACGAACTCTTCATAATGAAACGAAACAAGATAAGGCACTTCAAAAACAAAAGATGCTCTATGATGAAAAAGTAAAAGAGAAAGACAAAGATACCTCAAAAAATGATAATGCCTCAGAAGAACAGGAAGAAAAAAACTTTTTAGAAGTGTTAGAAAGCAAGACTGAAAATTTACAATCAAAACCAAACATAGATCCATACGCGGAACAAAGAGAAGGATCTACAAAGAAAACTACCATCTCCGAGCATTTGGAACCTAGATCTATCATCGATAAGAAAAATTTCGAAGGAGATGTTCAGACACTAGCCAGCGATCCATATAAAGAAACTGACGATTGGATCCGTGCGATAAGAGAGAACGAAAGATCGTTACTCAAGATCGATTTTCCTGAGCTTCAAGGTAGGCTAGACCCTAACAAAGAACAAGAGATCGTTATCAGAACGAGAAGGACAGAAAAGGAATTTTTCTTTCCCCCTTTACCAGAGATAAGATTGTCATTGTTCGAAAACGACCATATCATAACTGAAAGCGATAGATTTGAAATTGAAGATACAGAGGGAGAAGTCTTGACTTTTTCTTGGGATGCTTCTGATCTTTCTAACATGTACGGTGACGGTCTACAACTGATCATAGAGGCTTTCCCTTCCGGTGACGACGGTGTGATGAATCACGTGCACGTAGGTGCTGTCAGATTGTATGCTAAAACCATAAAAGAAGAACACAGGAAACCTAGGATCGAACCGAGACCATCAAAAGACAGATCTTTTTCAGCCCTTCTAGATGAGATCAGATGAAATAATATCTATATATATCATCCATCGATTTTTTCCAATCTAACCTCAAATCTAGCTCCTCCCATATCCGAATCATCAACTGAAACGTCACCTCCATAACTTTCAGCGATTTCTCTAACCATGTACAAACCAAGACCGGTCCCTGAATTCTTTCCGCTCTTCACACCTCTATCGAACACCTTACCCTTCAATTCATCAGGTATGCCTTTGCCATCATCTTCTATCATGATTGAACATTTGTCCCCTTCAACATGGGTCTGAACTCTGATCTCATCACCTTCAGAATGCCGGATGGAATTTTCTATCAGATTTGAGAATAGTTCTTCTAATAATGCGCCTCCTACAACTTTACAATCACACAGGTCTCTATTCAATCCCATCCCATTGTCTACAAGTTGATTATCAAGTTCTGAGGCGACCTTATCGATCACACTTTTAAGATCGATCTTTTCTATCTCTTCTTTCTCTTCAATCTTTCTGAGTTTTCTGACCTTTTCTATTATATCCAAACTATCTTCAGCAGCGCGATCTGCTTTGTCGATAAAATTCCTCGCTTCCTCAGGAATATCTTCCTCCCGAGTGAGATCGAGATAGCCTTTGATTATCCGGGTTTTGTTCCCCACATCGTGACGCAATAGAGAATGCAAAAAATTTTCCCTTTTTTTAGCATTCACTCTATTCAAAGCCTCAGAAACGTGGTCCATGAGTAATTCAGTCATCTTAACGTCTTCTTCGTTGAAATCGTCTATTTCGTCGGAAACCGCTTGAAATACGCCAAAATCGCCTATAGGCACACTTATACCTGATATGAAGTCATCTCTAGTAGGATTCACGTATTCGTTTTCCTCTTTATCTCCGATCAAAAACGATCTTTTCTCTTTGAATGTTTTACCTGCTAAACTATCATCTATAGGTAAAGGTTTATCCGTAGCGGAGCTGTTCTCAGGAAACTCAGAGGAAGTAGAGATCGCTTTAAAAAAATCACCTTCAGGAACGTTTATCGCACAGATATCAAAATCTAAGATCCTCTCAGCCGCTTTAACAGTGTGATCATAGATCTCCTGTTCAGTTTCAAATAGTTCGAGTTCAGCACTTATCCTGTGTATGTTTTCGATCTTTTCTTTGTTCTCGCTCATAAGTTCTTCCGCTTTTTTCCGATCTCTAATATCTCGATAGACCGCTAGATAATGAGTCCCATCATCCTGCTCTATAGGTCTACCTGTTATGGCCACGTTTATGCTCTCACCGTTATTTTTAACTCTGACAGTTTCGTGATCAAAGTATCCGAATTCTTTTGCTTTTTTGTCCAATTCAAGAGCTTCATCCTTCTTATCTTCAGGAACGACTAGATCGTTGATATATTCGCCTCTGATCTCATCTTGATCATAACCAAAAAGCTCTTCGAATCTCCTGTTGACTCTGCTGACAACTTTGAACTCTTCATCGACTTCGACAACCGCCTCAGGGTTCTCTTCAAAGAGTGTCTCATATTTTTTCCTTTCGTTCTTAAGATCTCTTTTAACTTCTTTTTGATCGGTCACGTCTCTTCCTAAACCGAGGATACCGATCACCTCGCCATCGTTTTCTTTCAAAGCCCTAGAATTCCAAGAGATTATCCTTTTTTCGCCGTCTTTTCTTTCTATCTCTGTTTCAAAATGATTCACTTCTGCGCCATCAACGATCTCAGATGACTTTTCTAATATATTTTTTCTATACTCCTCTTCAGGATAAAGCAGCTCCCATATCTCATCGCTCCCTTCCACTTCTTCCGCATCATAACCGCTGATTTCTTCTGCAGCATTATTCCATATCAGTACATTTCCCTCCTCATCGGTTAAGATCAACCATGTATTTGAGTCTTCGATTATAGCATTATGTAATCGGTCTAGCTCTTTTATTTCATTCTCTTTTTCTTCTTTTTCAGTTATATCTCTGGCAAAAGCGAACTCGTATCCTTCACCTTCATGTTCGATATATTGGCAGGTTATCTCAACAGGATATTCCTCCCCGTCATGATCTATGTGACTAGATACGAAGTTCTGTCTTCCTTTATTCTTCAACTCTTCCCAAAACTCCTCTCTTTTTTCTTTCGGATAGTTGGGATCAATGTCCCAAACGTGCATGCCTTTCAGTTCATCCTCTGAGTAACCGAGTTTATCTCTAGCGGTTTGATTAGCAAAAACGAATCCTCCTTCAGGAGTTACCCAATAAACCTCCAATGAAGCTTTCTCTAGTGAAGAACTGAACAATTCTTCTCGCTTTTTGGTCTTTTTCTTTTCCGTGATATCTGTATAGTGTTCGATCCTACCTCCTTCATACAGACCTCTTTTTATCGGTTTACTCCAATGTCTAAGCCACCTTTCACTCAAATCCACATCAGGAAGAACATGGCACTCAAAATCTTCAACGTAATTATTATCACGATATGTAGCTAACACTTTTTGCTTAAATCTCTCTGGATCTTCAAATATCGGGCTTATCTTTTCTTCGACCAAAGTTTTTTTGTCCTTTCCAATAACCTCTTCTTTTTCTATCCCAAAGTACTCTTCGATAGCCCGGTTTATCCAGACAACATCAAGATCAGAGTCAAGGATCACGATACCAAAATCAGCATATTCCAAAACATCTTCTGTTATAGATTCGTATCTCTTTTCACTTTTCTTAAGTGCTTTATGCGTTTGATGGTGTTCTACTTCTTGTTTTATGGCCTGCGCAAGAACGCCGTATTGACTCGTTGGATCCCCTCCTTTTTGGATATATCTGTCTGCACCAAGATTCAAAGCTTCCATCGCTACTTCTTCTCTTCCTTTACCGGTGAACATTATGAAAGGGATATCTCTTTCTTTAATTTCTCGCAGTTCAGCCAGGAACTCGATGCCATCCATATCGGGCATCTGGTAATCAGACACTATGACGTCAAAGTTCTCTTCATCCATCATCTTCAAAGCTTCATCGGGAGAGATCGCCGTAGATATCTCCAATCCCTCTTCTATCCTCTCTAGAAATATTTTTGCCTGTTCTAATAGTGATCGTTCGTCATCGACTAACAGAGTTTTTATTGTCATATTACCGGGGGTCCTCCTTCTAAAGTGGGACTTATAAGAAATTTAAAAGGATTTAGTTGTTATGGGCAAAAAATGATATTTTAGTTTTTAAATATTATACAACTACTCTAGTCGGATATATTTTGGAGGTATATTGTCAGTTAGATAAAGATCGCCTCTTCTATAAAATTCGATATCGTCTTTCCAGGCCTTCAAAGCATCGATCTTCAGTATAAGCGGTTCAGGATGATGTCTTTTTCCCACCTTCAACGCTTCATCTCGTGAGATAGAAAGGTGGACGTACTGTCTTTCCATCGGTTTCAGACCCTCATCCATGATGGAGTCCAAAGAATCTGGAGACGTCCCGTGATAGAGTTTATCAGGAGGCTTTTCTGCTCTTTCTATGATCACATCGATGGAATGGCCGTAAAGAGCTCTTATCTTAGTATGTCTGATCTCGAACCTCTTCTTCTCGCTCTCTTGTATCAGTTTTTCTATATCTTCTCGAGATGCCCACGAATGTTTCGAACCCTCAAAAGATCGAATTACTCTGTCAAGATCGGCAAAACCTCGTTTATCTAGATCTAGATCAGCCTCTTCGGGATGATGCCTCAGTATATAAGATAGATACTTGCTCAGATCTCTGTACTTTTCCGGTAGATCAGACATATTTTTTTAACCTCAACACTCGTCTTTCTGTCAGAAAAAGAGAACCGTCTCTCACCCGAACCAAGAAGGAAACAGATCTGTTCATCTGGTCGACTATTCTCTCCATCTATACTTATGATCATCGGAATCCTTACTTATTTCCACTGATTCCGTCTTCTCATGCATATGCTCTAAAACGTGTTTACCCATCTCCCATAGATCTCTTTCGGTGAGGTCATCCTCTTCTTCTAACATCTCTCTAAGCGTGTTTTCACTCGGATCTTCCAAAAATTTGAGATATATCGACATCTTCAACTCCCTGCGGGAGACTTCTTTTTTATCTTTCAGATGTTTCATGCATAAGGAACCGACCTTTTTCATTTTCTCGTCATCGTAGACTTCATGCGTTCCTTCTATATTTTCTAATGTATCGACTACAGCTCGATTCGATCCATTATCTTCTTCTGTTTCAGACCCTCTTTTTTCATCTAGATCTTCGACCATACCTCAATCCTCTTTGAAGGTTTTACGATCACCCTTCTAACCCTTAAATTGAAACAATATAATTATATATTTCGGTGATCCTAAGGAAAAAGATCTATTTTCGAGAATATCTCTTTTCGACCTCGCCCATATCGTAAAGCATAGGAGCCTGGACTATACGATCATAGATGAACTTCATCTCCATAACATCTTCTTTCCCGTAAAGTTTTAACTCTTTCCAGTCTGGTTCCCTATCTCCATCTATCATATACTCAGAATATATCCTGCCTACATCGCTGCCGTCCAAACCCGTTATCTCGGGTTCATAACCCAATCTTCTAGCGACGCTGTCCAATTTAGAGCTTCTACACGGTAAGGCTGCGTGTCTATCAGTCCAACGCATGAAGTCCTCTTTTTCTACCTTATTCCAGATCGAGATCTTTTCTGGAGCGTATCTTCTTATGAAATTTTCGAGATGTTCAAAATCGAACTTTTCTCCATACCACGCCAAAAGAACGCTGTCTTTGCATATATTTTCTTCAAGACGTTCAAGGAAATCTTTTATTATCCTATCCTTCTTGTCTGGTTTTTTCTCTAAAAAATACTCATATTCTCCTACCTCATCGTCAAAAACACCGATATGCCAGATGATAGAGGGGTTCAAAGAGTCGGTCTCTATATCGATGAATATCCTGTGTTTATCCCCTAGATCGTTTTCTTCGATCCTATATACTTCATTTTCCTCTATCGCTTTAGCCGAACTTATCCACTTCGTACTTCTATACGGACCTATACCATCACAATCTAATATATCATCTGGATCGATGGAACAAAGATCGCCTCTTGTTCTGACGCCATGCCTTTCGAGTTGAGATGAAAATCTACGTCCTAGACCCGGAACCGCTGAAATACCCACTTTATTAGCGTTCAGAGTCTCTATATGAATTCCTTCATCGGTGATAACACAGGGTATCTTAGGATCTCCAAGATCATCAGAAAGACCCAATCCATGCACTTTCACATCTTCATAGTAGGGGCTTTTACCTGTTTCTATGCCTGTAGATAAGATATGAAGATCATCTATGTCCCCCTTTATTTTCTCTATCAGAGAAGTGTTTACCAGGCGGTATTCGAAGCTTTTTGGATCCATCTCCTCTTTGATGAGATCAGTCAATAGGATGACCTCTCTATCATCGATCTCGCTCATCTCGATTCTAGATGCAGGATCCATCTCTTCTACGATCAGTAATACCTCTTCACCTATGTACCGCTGTTTGACACTCTTTACTTCGTCAAGATGTATAGATTCGTATGAAAAATTCCCATCGATCTTTCTTTTCTGGCTCCTGTTCATATCACTGGTCAAAAGAACGTCGGGCTCGAAATAGCCGAAGATATCCTCGAAGTCACTTTTTGAATAATTCCAGAGACAGCTACCGGGAAGGTGAAGGATCTTCATCGTTTTCAAATACTCTCTCACACCATAAAAGCCTTATCACTCACGAGCTATACAGCTTTCCATGGATGAGGAGACGATAAGATCCGTTTATCCAGATTATCAGGGACAGATCTCTTTCTCAACCGATATACCAGAAAAACGGCCAGAGTATAGAGAAAGTCGAAAATTGAGTGGGAAGATAAAAAACAGGCTGCAGGAAAACGACATCTCTCTTTACTCCCATCAGGCAAAAACTATCGATCTTTTTTTAGGAAACGAAAATGTTTGTTTGACCACCGGGACCGCAAGTGGGAAGACACTTGCCTACGCTCTCTCGTTAGCTCAATTATTTCTAGAGGACCCAAATTCTCGGGCTCTTCTGTTATACCCTACAAAAGCTTTGACAAGAGATCAAAAGAAAGAATTGGAACAGATATTTGATCTTTTGAATTTACCGATACAGATCGGTATCTATGACGGGGATGTTTCTTCCAGTAAAAAAAGAAAAGTCAGAGAAAATGCAGATATCATACTTACCAATTTTACAGGACTCAACCTATATATGAGTCATCACGAGAAATGGTCGGGTTTTTTTGAAGGTATAAAAACTATCGTGATCGACGAAGCTCACCATTACAGAGGTTTACTCGGTATCCATGTAGCTTGGATAATCCGAAGATTACGACGGATCGCAAGGTATTATTCGAGTGATCCAAAGTTCATCTTGACAAGCGCAACTCTGGGAAATCCAAAACAACACTCGGAAAATCTGGTAGGTGAAAGTTTCAACGTGGTCGATAAAGACGGCAGTGAAACAGGAAAAAGAAATCTCTTGTTTTGGAATCCTCCTAAATTTCACGATGAAGTTGGAGAAAGAAAAAGCACCCATAGGGAAAGCAGTGAACTCATGGCTTTCCTCGTCGATCAGGGCCTCAAATGCCTGATGTTCGCTCCTTCTAGGAAGATGACTGAACTAGACGCTTTATGGACCCGGGATATCTTAGAGGAAGAATTCGAGAACAGAGATGCGGAGATCAAGGCTTACCATGCCGGTCATTCAAAGGAGGAAAGAAGAGAAACCGAAAGGAGATTTAAACGTAAGGATATCGATGGCATAGTTTCCACTACCGCTCTGGAACTCGGTATAAATATCGGCGATATAGACGCAACTCTACTCTCGGGTTATCCAGGCTCTAGGATCAGCTTTTGGCAGCAGATCGGTAGAGCCGGAAGAGAAGATGAAGAGGTCTTATCTGTATTGGTGCCCTTTGATAGCGCTTTAGACCAGTATATCGTCGATGATCCCGATCATCTGCTAGGAGAAGCGATCGAAGATGCGGTGATCGATCTTTCGAACAACCACGTTTACTCTAAACACCTTCTTTCCGCTGCCCAAGAGTTGCCTCTCACCGAGGAAGACGAAAAGATATTATCCGAGAGACTTTCCGATGCGATAAAGATGTGGAAAAAAGAAGGTAGTCTGGCCGGAGACCTTGAAAACGGATGTAGGTACGTGAGAGATGATTTTCCACAGCACAGTGTAAATCTTTACTCTACAGGTGATGATACCTTCGAAGTTCAAATCATAGATGGTGATTCTACAAAAAGTTTACCAGAGATCGATAGAAACAGAGCCTACAGGGACTTCCATCCCGGCGGGATATACTTACATCAGGGAGAATATTATAAGGTACAAGGATTCCGACAAGGTCCTCAACCGGTAGTGATCTTGGAACCTGTAGATACAGATTATTATACAGAAACTTTGAGAGATACTACCATCTCAGATGTGAAGTCAAAGGAAAGCAGAACCGTTGGAGGATTCAAAGTTTCCAAAGGTAGTGCTAAAGTGAGGATAAACTATTTCGCTTACAGGAAGAAAAAATTGTCCAACGATGAAGTACTTTCAACCGAACCTTTAGATATAGACACGGTAGATCTCGATACACAGGTCTTCTGGCTAGAGATACCTGATGAGGTTGAAAGATCGATGAAAAAGATAGCTGAAAAAAGAGAAGGAACTCACGGATGGATGGGAGCAAAGGAAAGTTATCAAGGCGGTTTACACGCCGCAGAACACTCTCTTATACAGATGTTACCTCTCATAATGCTCATAGATAAAAAAGATGTTGGCGGCGTTTCTACTGACTATCATGGAGAGTTGGGATCTCCTGCGATATTCATCTACGATGCGGTAGAAGGAGGCGTTGGGTTCTCTCACGATGCATATTCTAGATTGGAAGAGTTGGCGGAAAAGGGTGTGAAAAGATTGAGTAACTGCGACTGTAAAAGTGTGAAAGGCTGCCCCTCCTGTACATACTCGCCGGACTGCGGCAACGATAATTCACCTTTGAACAGACTCTTGGCTATAGAACTTCTCAAAAACTGTATTTCGCCGCAAAGTCCTGAGAAACCGGAATAGAGTTGTATAAAACGTGACCTACTCTTCAACCAGAAGAAAGGAGTTTCCAATCCCGTTCATGAGTGATTTCCGAATCACTCTTATCAGGTC
>CAYNOV010000034.1:0-12807 GCA_964398905.1 uncultured Thermoplasmata archaeon | reverse complement strand
CACGGCCCTATATCTAAAATACAACTTTTTTATTTGAAAAATCACGATTGATGAATAAGTTTTGATTCTACTAAACACTAGCTAGGCTCTGTGGAGTGCGATCTAAGATGATCGAATCCGATGTTGATCGAGATACTGAATCAATGTATTCTAGTTCTTACTCCAACAGGTCTTCGACCACCGGAGCTTCAGCTATCTCTTCGTCAGGCAATTTTAGAAGTTCATCAGGTACAGCTTCTTCTATATCTATCCCTAAACGTTCTGCAACGCCGCGACCCCAACGTGGATCAGCTTTGTAGAAGTGCACAAGTTGGCGTTTCTGTATGGTCTCATCGACAGGTTCCATACTATCTGCGAAGTTATCCATAAGATGTTCCTTTTGCTCTTCATCCATAACTTTTCTGAAAAGATCACCCGGCTGTTTGAAATTGTCTATACGTTCTTGAGCCTCGTATCTATCAGCGTCTCCTGATATCTTTAGAGACGGCTCTTTGACAGAAGGATCTTCTACTGGACCGCCGAAACTGTTCGGTTCGTAATTCGGACCGTCTCCTAGATTTCCATCGGTGCGCATGAAACCGTTCTGATGGTAGTTGTTCTTTTCAGCGTTCTTCGGCTTATTTACTGGGATATCTTCGAAGTTGGCGCCTAGACGGTAGCGATGGGCATCATCGTATGAAGGGATTCGACCTTGAAGCATCTTATCAGGACTGTGGCCTATGCCGGGAACCACATGAGCGGGAGAGAAAGCAGCCTCTTCCACATCCTGGAAAAAGTTATCTGGATTTTCGTTCAACTCTAAAGTACCGACTTCTATCAAGGGGTAATCGCCGTGAGGCCATACTCTCGTAAGGTCGAAAGGATTGATGTGATAATCTTCAGCTTCCTCCTCAGGCATAATCTGGGCTTTCAAAGTCCATGTAGGATAGTTACCCTCTTCTATCGATTTATAGAGATCTTCACGATGATAATGTGGGTTTTCACCCGCTAGCTTCTTCGCTTCTTCAGGATCAAGATTTTTTATACCTTGGTCTGTCTTGAAATGGAATTTGACCCAATACCGTTCACCTTCTTCATTGTACAGAGAGAAAGTATGACTAGAGTATCCGTTCATATGGCGCCAAGTCGCAGGGATCCCTCTATCACTGAACAGTATGGTTATCTGATGGAGAGATTCGGGACTTAGCGACCAGAAATCCCATTGAGGTGTAGGATCGTTCAGTCCACTCCCTGGAAGTTCTTTCTGGGTATGAATAAAATCAGAGAACTTGGATGGATCTCTTATGAAGAACACAGGGGTGTTGTTTCCCACGAGGTCCCAATTACCTTCTTCAGTGTAGAATTTGACCGCGAATCCTCTTGGATCTCTAACAGTATCCGGCGACCCTCTTGAACCTGCTACAGTAGAAAATCTAACGAATACATCGGTTTCTTTTCCCTCTTCAGAGAACAGATCAGCCATGGTGTACTTGCTGATCTCATCATTGGTAACGGTGAATGTGCCGAAAGCCCCTCCACCTTTAGCATGCACGATCCTTTCTGGGATCTCTTCTCTATTGAACTGAGCCATCTTCTCTAGATAATGGTAGTCCTCCATCAGCAGAGGACCTTCAGGGCCGGCACTCTTGGAATTCTGATTATCGGGAACAGGTTCTCCAGAATTAGTAGTTAGTGTTTTTCTTTCTTCATCCTCCTCAACCTTCTCATACTTCTCTTCTTTAGCCATAAATACTCACAGTGTTATAATAGAACATTGTCTAGATATTTGTATCTTTCCGAAGAATAAAGATATTTAGAATTATATAGTTAATACATATATTTTTGTTTGAAAAAGAATCACTGATTGTCTTTACTAAACCCCAAAAATATAAATAGATAAAATTCATTTTATATACTGAGGGCATAATGGAGCAGAATAACAGCGAAGCAGGTTCAGATTCTAGTGGCCAAGAGGATGTAGAAACTATAAAAGGGAGGATGAAAAAATTGAAGAAACAAAACAAATCGACCACCTCTTCAGAGGAAGATGATGATCTATATAAAGAAATTCAAGACTTGAGAGAAGATAAAAAGCACCTTAAAAAGATCAACGAGAACTTGAAAAAAAGAAAAAAGCAACTTCAGAAGAAAGTGGACAAACTAAAAAAATCGAACAAGAAGTTGTTGGATAAAGTCAACGAGAGAGATAACTCCAGCGGTAGAAAGGGTATTGTACTTCCTTCTAAATCAGAGTTGAGAGGAGACATCAGGTCAGAGAAGATGATAGAGCTTGAAGAAGAAGCTTTAGTCCAAGGTTCATTAGAGTCAAAAGATGATATAATCATCGCCCATGGAAATAGGATCGAAGGGAATGTTATCGCGGATCAAGGCTCCGTAAAGATCGGGAATTCGTCTGAGATCGAAGGTATCATAATGGGAAAAAGTGTGCACTTAGCTGAAGGCGTGAGTTCAGGTATGGTTGCAGCTACCGATAAAATCATCATCGAAAAGAACTGTAGAATCTCTGACATCTATTCGAAAGGAGATCTAGAATTAGGTGAAGATGTAGAAGTTTGTGGAAAGATCCTGTATTCTGGAAGTCTGAATACCAGTAGGGGTGTTTCTGTAAAAGGCTCTTTGGAATCAAAGTCAGAAGAAGAGCTCGAAGAGGAGATGGAGAATATATCTAACGAGAATACTCCCTTGCTTCCGATTTTTCTTCATGTAGGTGAAGAAAAGGAAGATGAAAGAGCTGTAATGGCTGAAGAAACAGAGAAGCGCGATCTAGCCGAAAAGATTGAAGAGCTTAATGAGCTCTTGATGATCGGAAGAGATGAGAGTATCGAAGTAACCCAAGAAAAACAGTTAGTGAATGAGGGAGTCTCTCTTTACGAGGAAGGATCTTACGATGAGGCAGAAGAGATATTCGATGAGTGTAAGTCGATTCTAGAAGATAAACTGGAAAAAGAGGAAGAGATGGAACCATCGAAAGAGGAAGTTATAGAGCAATTTCAACAGATCGAAGGTGTCGGTAGATCGACTGCGGAAAAACTCTATTCAGGTGATCTTCGCTCGATAGAAGAGATAAAAGAAGCCTCAGAGGAGGAATTATCTCAGATAAATGGTATAGGTGAAAGTCTCTCACAAAAAATAAAGAGTAACCTTTGATAAGGTTTGAGTTGATCAAATATTTTTCTCGGGAACTTCTACAAAGATATTATATAGTTAAATCCAATTATCCTATCCTGATTTGAGGTTGGGAAAAAATGAGCGAGATGGATAAGATTTTGAAGGCGATGGAAGAGCTAGGCGTACCGTCAGAAGACCCTAAGGATTTACCAAAATCGGAAAAGACTTTTCCGGACGGTGCGAACTATAGGATGGAGATATCCGGGATCGAAAGACCTTCTACTTTAAGAGCGCTGATCGAGGAAAGAGAAAAAAGAGATATCCCTATACACAGGCTGATAAGCACCGTGATGGGAGCTACTTATCTAACAGACGACGAATTAGAAGAATTTGCTCGACTAGCCTACGACAATGATATGGAAGTAATAATGACTCCGGGTCCGAGAGCGGGATGGAACACTGGTAGACAGATAGCTACCCCTGAAGGTGCGATATCCGGATTGAGAGTCAGAGGTTCAGACAATCTTGTTAGGGCTTTCAAAGACATAAAGAGATGCATTGACTTTGGATTTAGAGGTTTTCTTGTAACTGATGAAGGCATGCTTTGGCTTGCGAACGAACTCAAAAAGAAAGGACTTATACCAGAAGATATAACGTTCAAGGTGTCCATATACGCTGGACATGCGAATGCGGCCGGTGGAAAACTGTTAGAAGATCTAGGTGCTGGGACTTTCAACCCATTGGGCGACATCAGTATACCTATGTTCGCTTCGATAAGAAAAGCCATAGATATACCTATAGACATCCATATAGAACTGGCTGAATCGATGGGTGGTTTCAATAGATTCTATGAAGGTCCAGATATGGCAAGGGTTGCCTCACCATGTTATTTCAAGATAGAACCCGGTGAAGGACTTGCAGCGACCGGCGGCATGTATAAGCCTTGGACCGACCCAGAATTCCACCAGTTCTTGACTAAAGAAAAAGTCAAACACGCCGAGATAATACACGACATAATCCAGGATGAATATCCTGAGCTGAAACTTTCTGAACATGGAGCTGAAGACCTCTATATACCTCAGCCCTGAACTGAGGTGAGAGAATGACAAAGGGACTTGCCGGTGATTTCTCAAGGCTCAGAGGAGAACCGCCGATCAAATTTTTGACTAGGGCCAACCAGATGGAGAGAGAAGGTAGAGACGTTGTAAGGTTCGAGATAGGTCAGCCCGATTTTGATACCCCTGAAAATGTGAAAGATGCTGCAAAACAGGCTTTAGACGACGGATTCACAGATTATGTTCCTACGACAGGGATACCAGAGCTAAAAGAGGCTATCCAGGATGATATAGAAAAGACGAGAGGTTTCCGTCCTTCTGAAGAACAGATCATAGTATTACCAGGAGCTAAACCCGGTCTTTTCTTTGGATTGCTTTCTACAGTAAGTCAAGGCGAAGAAGTGATCTATCAAAATCCTTTCTATTTTACCTACGACTCCATGATAGGCTTCATGGGAGCAAAAAAAGTACAGATCCCACTTCACGAAGAAGACGAATTCAGGATGACACCTGAACAGATAGAAGAAAGGATATCAGAGGAAACTAAAGCTATACTTCTAAACAGCCCACAAAATCCAACTGGTTCTGTTCTGACTGAGGATGACGTCAAAGCTATCGCTGAGACCGCCCAAGATAACGATGTTTACGTTCTCTCCGACGAGATATACAGCAAGATGCTTTATGAGGGATTAGAGCATCACTCTCCTGCGTATCTGGATGAATGCAGGGAAAGGACCGTCTTGATCGATGGATTTTCGAAAGCGTATTCTATGACTGGTTGGAGGCTTGGTTACGCGATAGCCCCTGAAGAGATAATACACAAGATGGACCTTCTTCTTGCCGACGCTGTTTCCTGTACCACCTCGTTCGTTCAAAAAGGCGGTGTAGAGGCTCTTAGAAACTCTCAGGACTTTGTTGATCATATCATGGAACATTTTGCTGAGAGAAGAGAAGCCATCGTATCAGGTTTGAACGAAGTTCCTGGCTTCAGCTGTATCTATCCGAAGGGAGCCTTTTACGTTTTCCCGAACATAAAAGATACAGGTATGGAGAGCGAAGAACTTGCTGAATACATGTTGGAAGAAGCGGGTGTTTGCCTTCTGCCAGGGACCGCCTTCGGAGACCAAGGTGAAGGCTACTTAAGATTGTCCTATGCCAGTTCTTTAGAAGAGATAGAGAAAGGTATAGAGAGGATGAAAGAGGCCATGGAAAAAATCCTTTAATCCATTTTTTTTCTTGAAAATGACAAGCTTTATATGGGGGTAACTAAATCGGTACGGTGAATCCACGAGGAATCAATATGGGAAATATAAGACCAACATACATAAAGCGTGTCGCTATCGAGCTAGTCCAAAAATATCCTGAGGAGTTCGACAAAGATGATTATGAACATAACAAGAAAAAGGTAGAGGAACTAACGAATGTGGATTCCAACTCTATGAGGAACAAGATCGCTGGCTACATAGTGCGATACATGAACAGAGGTAACAACTAAAAAACAGAACTCTTTTACTCGACTCCTTCAGCTTCTTCTGCAACTGTTATACAAGCGAGTAGATCATCCACCGTTTGTAATATCCCTAAAGGTTTTTCGTTCTTGATTTTTAAGCGAAGCTTACGACCATCTATATCCATCTTCACGTAATCTTCGTTATCTGGCTCTATAGACTTTCCTATCACATAAGCTGTTTGATCATCTTCATATTCTAGTTCCAGTTCGCATTCGATCATATTCTAACCAGCTCTCATCTCGATTTTATCTCATCTTTTTACCGTCTTTTAGAACTACGGTGGAAGTAGATCCACTCATCTTGACTATATCTTGAAGGATCTCTGCATATTCTTCCCCATCAGCATCTAAAAGACTTTCAACATGCTCTGAAAGGAATTCGCCGGATTCGACTTCTGTATCTTCGTACTTCCATCTCTTAGAATCGCCTCTTCCAAAGACCTTATAGAAAGCAAAAGCTATAGATTTCACTCTCGTGTTTGAAAGATTCAATCCCTCTATTCGGTTTATTGCCTCGTCTTTTCCATTTACCTTGTACGACCTCGCTATCGAATCAGCGAACTCGGCTTCAGGAGGTAATTTTTTGAATTCAGGTAAGGTCTTCATCTCCTCCTTTTTCTGTTTTATATCTTTCAAAGCTCGAAGTTTCTCTCTCGGTCGTATATCTTTTGAAAGAACTTCTTTGATAGCTTCTTCCTCATCGAAGATCCCCTCTAAAACAGAAGATTCCTCTCCCTGCCAGTATTTTTCAAGGAGTTCATTTACCGTTCCCTCTTCTAGCACGGCTCCTTCTGTTCTTTTTAATAGATTTATCAAAGCCGGCTTTTCCCATGGTTGATGATCTATATGATCTAGAAATGCTTCTTTGTCTTTTCCAAAACAGGTGTCTCCAATCAAGAAAACTTTGTACTTCTCTTCAACAACCGATCTAGCTTCTTTCGAGTGTTCATATATCAGTTCCTCATCTGATAAATTGTTGAAATATTTCTCTACTAGTTCGTCGGAGATAGGTATCTCATCAGAAAATTTACAATTTTCACAGTCGCTTTCACATTTTAAACCGATCTTACTTTTGACGGAAAATGATTTAGAATTATCTGGAGATAACATCCTTTCGCTCAATATGTTGAATAGATTTGTAGAAGGGTTCGTACAGTTTTCACAGACAGTGAATTTTTCATCTGCACTTTTCCATTCCAAATGTAATGCCCCTTTATCCCCACTTTCGTGTCCACATGAATATCTATCGTTTTCTTTGGACAATCTGTAAGGCACTCTATCTATCGCAGATCTGACAAATTCTTCAGGAGGTTTAGCTTTCTTGCAAGTGCAAATCACCTTTTCTCCTACAGAATAGAAATAATAGCCTTTTTCAGCCTCTTTACTGAAAGCCAACAATCTTTTACGAGGATCATTGAAATGCTGTACTCCTATCAATCTTTTTTTGCTTGCTTTACCTCTTTTTGCATAGGCGATCTCACCTTCAGGAGATTTAGCTGTAGTAACCTTTTTTGCTTCCTCTTGGATGCCGAAAAGTATAGTTCCTGCTACAGCTTTTGACAGATCAGGCCCTCGTTTAGCGTATTTTTCTAATTTTTTTTCATCGTCTACATACTTTTTTATCTTCTTGACTTTTCTCTTCGCCCTGCCGAACTTGCAGAATAAACAGCTATCCCCACATTCAGGGATGACCTTCATCGGATCTTCCGCCAGGTCTTTGGCGTTCTCCACCAGGTTTTTCTTCTGTATTTCACTGGCTTTCCTCGGTCCTCTTCTAAATCTCATCTTATCTTGGATAGTTGCGCTAGATTAATAAAATTTTTGAGTTATAACTGATTATTTTTCGATATACAGCCCTGTAGGTTTGTTCACATATTCTTTTGCTTTTCTCGCTTTCAGTATCTCCTTTGCAACGGCCATCTTCCTTGGAAGTTCACCAGGATCTTTGATCCCCTCTTCTATAGCCATCTCATCCAATTCTTTCCTTGTATTATTATCGACCAACTCCTGTGCTTTTTCCTCATCGATATTTAACATCTTATCGAATCTATCATTGTTTTTACATTATTTTATTTTTTTGAATGAAAAAACGGATTTAAGGGGAAAAAATTTAACGAAGTTTTATTTACTATACTTGTTAAGATGCGAGAGATTTGGACAGAAAAGTACAGACCAGAAAAATTAGATGAGGTATATGGGCAACAGCAAGTCGTGGAGAGGTTGAAAGCTTACG
The DNA here is from genome assembly GCA_964398905.1 of uncultured Thermoplasmata archaeon. Lineage (GTDB taxonomy): Archaea > Thermoplasmatota > Thermoplasmata > Halarchaeoplasmatales > Halarchaeoplasmataceae > Natronoplasma. The sequence goes on along the minus strand of CAYNOV010000034.1, from coordinate 4,901 downwards.
TTCAAAAAGAGAGTATGCCTCATCTTCTCTTTGCCGGTCCTGCGGGAACTGGAAAGACTACATCCGCTATAGCGATATCTAAAGAGATGTATGGAGATGGCTGGAAGAACAATTTTTTCGAACTAAATGCTTCTGATGAAAGAGGTATAGACGTTATAAGGAACAAGATCAAAGAATACGCTAAAACCACTACGATAAGTGATATAGGTTTCAAAATAATCTTCATGGACGAGGCAGACTCCCTAACTTCTGAAGCTCAAGCTGCTCTTCGTCGTACCATGGAAAAATACTCTCACAACTGCAGATTCATCCTTTCGTGTAATTATTCTTCGAAGATAATCGATCCTATTCAGTCAAGATGTGCGGTTTTCCGATTCAGGACTTTAGCAGATAGAGACGTAGAAAAATGGATAAATTACATAGCCGAGGAAGAGGGTTTGAAGGTCTCTTCTGATGCCAAGGAATTATTGATAAAAGTTGTCGGTGGAGACCTTAGAAGGATCACAAATCTTCTTCAGATATCCGCTTCAACTACATCGGAGATAACTGAAAAGGTCGTCAGAGAGAGCGCTAATATCGCTAGACCAGAAGATATAGAAAAGCTGATGAAAGATGCGGCCGAAGGAAAATTTATGGAGGCCAGAAATAAATTAGAAACTCTCATGGTTGAAGACGGCCTATCTGGAGAGGATATCATAAAACAGATGCACGATGAGATTTATAACATACCCATGGATAATCAAAAGAAGATGGAACTGGTCGATAGGATAGGGGAGACGGAATTCAGATTGATCGAAGGCTCGAACGCGAGAATACAATTAGAGTCTCTTTTGGCAGCTATATCAAAAAGGGACTGAACTCATTCTCCGATGATTTTGACTATTACTTCTCTTCTTCTTGATTTTACGTCCATATCGCAGAGTATTATCTGCTGCCAAGTGCCGAGTTCTATTTTCCCTCCCGTTACTGGAGCGGTAAAAGACTGGCCTATGAAAGATGCCCTTATATGTGAATGTCCGTTCCCGTCGTGCCATTTCTCGTGATGTTTGTAGTACATATCTTTTGGAAACAGTCTTTCAAGAGCTTCTGAGATATCATGGATCAATCCTGATTCGTATTCGATAGTCGTTATAGCAGCAGTCGAGCCAGAAACGAAAAGAGTCACGGTACCTTCTTCTATATCACTATCTTTGACCATCTGTTGAGTTTTTTTAGTTATATTTATGATGTCTAGTTCTTTCTCTGTTTCGATTTTGAATCTTTTATCTTCTACTGTCATGTTGCTTTAAATCGTTATTGAGATTAAAACTGTTTTGGTTTTTCTTTACCTCTAAGTGGCAAAACAAATATATATTCATCAGTGATAAAGACAAAAGGGCAATGTTTTCCTGTTTCCAGCCGACCAAGCCAGGAAACAGAGCATAAGGTGGTTATTTGAAAGAGAATCTCTATCGCTGGCTTGAAGAGAGCAGGATTTTTTGGATGATAGTATTTCTCACTCTATTTTCACTCTCGGTTGATTTTTGGAACTGGACTTCGAGCGAGGTCTTGTTCGATTTTATGCCATATTGGATCCTAAGATTGGTCTTCCTTCAACTGCTTTTACTCCTCGCTTTCTATCTATTCGCGACCTTTTATTGGGGTGATCAAAGATGATATCTGACCCTACATTCGTAGTTTTATCGATCATCACTTCTTATCTCATAATCACTTTGATATTAGGCATCTATGGTTACAAATTTTCTAAAAAAAGTGTTACAGATTACTTTCTAGCGGACAGGAAGATAGGGACTTTCGTTCTATTTTTTACCTTAGCATCTACGAACTTCAGTGCGTTCACCTTCCTTGGTTTTTCTGGTAGCGCTTATAACATGGGTTATTCCTTCTATGGTCTGATGGCTTTTGGAACTTCGTTCTTTGCACTTTCTTTTTACTTGGTAGGTAAAAGGGTGAGAGAACTTGGAGCTTTAAAGGGATATATAACTCCTCCAGAACTAGTTGGAAAAGAGACAGGGAGCTATGGTTTACGACTTCTGTTTTTGACTGTTATGGTGATCTTCACTCTTCCTTATCTTGCGATACAACCTATGAGTGCTGGCTTTGTTTTGAGCACCCTAACTGGTGGAACCATCCCTTATTTTTGGGGTGCGGTGTTCCTGACCGCATTCATAATAATATATGTGTTCCTAGGAGGCATGAGGAGTATAGCTTGGACCGATGTTCTACAAGGTGTGATGGTGGTTTTTTTTCTGTTTATAGCCGTATTAGTAGTGTCTAGAGCTCAAGGCGGTATCGTCGAAGCACATTCGCAAGCTAGAGCTGTAGACCATACTCTTTTCACCAGAGAAGGTTCGGTATCTGTGAGGATATGGTTCAGTTACGGTATCCTTTGGTCTTTTTGTAATCCTATGTTTCCCCAGATATTTCAAAGATTTTTCATGGCAAAAGATGAAAAGGGACTTAAAAGATCGATGTTCGTATTCCCTCTGCTCGTTTCCATCCTTTTCTTATTCCCGGTGATGATAGGGGTCATAGGAAGAGGTGCTATACCCGGATTGAGCGCTACCGAAGGCGATAGTATATTACCGCTACTTCTCCAAAGATATTCGCCCATTTGGCTCTCAGCATTGATAATGAGCGGTGGTTTTGCGGCTTTCATGTCTACAGCAGACAGTCAACTTCTAACTTTAAGTTCAATGTTCACCCGTGATGTTGTAGATCCTTTGGGATCGTTCAGTGAGAAATCGGATTATAGGATAGGACATCTGATGGTAGTACTGTTAGCACTTGTAGGTTTGGCCTTAGCTTATGATCCTCCTACTACTATACTTGCGATTGTGACCTGGGCTTTCACAGGTTTAGCGATATTATATCCCGTTACAATAGGAGTTCTTTATTTCGACGTTGATTCAAAGGCTTGTATAATATCGATAGTTTCTGGTCTGATGGCTTTGATTGCTTATCATTATCAATTATTGCCCTCTTTCGGTTTTTTACCAGCTATACCGATCGTATTTCTTTCTGCATCGGTCCTCTTCCTGTCTAATCATCTGGTCAAAAACTTACTGTCCAAAAAAAGTTGACGTATGGATCAACAGATCATCGTATCTCTTTAACGGCATCCATCAGAGATCTCACTCTCTTCAGAGAGACCTCATTGGAAGTGTTTTCTTCTTTTTTGATATGCGTACCTACGATCGCTCCATCAGAAAATGGTAATAATTTTTCAATATTGTTTAAAGTCAATCCAGATCCAATGAGTACAGGTCGGTTAATGGTATTTTTTACAGACTTCAGATCTTCGATATTTGGAGCCTGACTGGTCCTTTTTCCGCTGATTATTAGTTGATCAGCTAGTCCTCTTTCAGTAGCTTCTAGAGCTTCATCTTGTATGCCTTTGGGATACAATTTTTTTCCATGTTTAACTTGGATATCTGCCATCACATCGACTTCGATATCATGAATATCTTTAAAGCGTTGGATATCCGCTGCTTCTCCTTCTATAATACCTTCCCCAGTAAGAGAAACGCCGCTATAAACGTTCACTCTGATAAAATCCAACTTTAAGATATTGGCGATGGAAAGAGCAGCTTCCCAATCATTTCGGAGCACGTTGATCCCAATAGGTTTTTTGATTTCTTTTTTGATGTCACCTATGATATCGGTCATAGCAGATACTGTCAAATCCCCGACTTTCTTCTCGAAAGGGTTATCTCCATAATTCTCCACGATCATCGCATCGATGCCACCATCTTCTAGTTTTTTAGAGTCTTCGATCGCTCTTTTTCTCACTTCTTCTAGCGAGTTGAACTTTGGACTTCCAGGTAAAGGGTCAAGATGAACCACACCTATGATCGGTTTTGTATTGTTGAATTTTGATTTCATGAACATTCATCTTCACTTTTATTTAAATAGATTATCATTTCAAAAACAATCGATGAGAAGGATTTAAATGATATGTGTTACTAAAGGATAAAAGATGATGACCAGACCCTACTGAGCCCCTCTAGGGCGATGATGAAGATCTTGAGTGCTGAATTATCAGGGTTCGATAGTTTCTTCCCCTTCAGTATCGAAGGGTGCCAGCGCCATTATGAAGAAACCCATCCAGACGATAAAAAACATGGATAAAAGTATATTATCAGGCCTGTACAAGTGATTCACCAAAATACCTGCTATAGGTATTATCACTGAGATAAGCAAATAGATGAATTTTGTGAGATTTGAACGTTCTCTAATCATGGAGATTTGAAGAATGGTATTAAATAAAAACTTTTTGGGTCGTGAAATCAAAAACTTCTATATGATTAGTGTTCAAAATCTTTAGATTTTTGTATGAGAAATTCGGATGTGGAAAGGGTTAAATACACCTTTACATAATGGAATTAATCCCATAATCATCAATGGGACGTCATGTTCCATGAAAAGGGGCAATCCAAAAAGTTATATAGGTGTCCCCTTGTGGGAAAAATGCTTCAAATGGGGATTCGAGAAACCCGGAGCCATGCTCCGTGAACTCTTGAGTCCGACAGACGTATAATGAAAGGTGTAATTTGTCCACCAGTCGTGCAGGGAATCAATATATTGGATTCCATTAATATCCAAAACAACGAATCCGCCAATTCGTTGTACTTCCTTTACTCAATTCCGGTTGATCCTGCCGGCGGTCACCGCTATTGGAGTTTGATTAAGACATGCGAGTTGAGGGTGCTTCGCGCGCCCAGCGGACGGCTCAGTAACACGTGGATAATCTACCCTTAGGTGGGGCATAACCTCGGGAAACTGAGGACAATACCCCATAGATCTTGGATGCTGGAATGCGCCGAGGTCGAAAGCATCTGCGCCTAAGGATGAGTCTGCGGCCTATCAGGTAGTAGTGGGTGTAACGGACCCACTAGCCT
>CAYNOV010000033.1:0-12979 GCA_964398905.1 uncultured Thermoplasmata archaeon | reverse complement strand
GGGAGAGGGAATTGTTTTTTTAGCTTTTTTTCAATCTTCTACAGGTCCGATCGGGAAAATAGTCTTTTCGTAGTACTCGTTGGTGACTTCAGCTAACGCAGTGTAAACTGCACTGAATCCGCAGATTATTCCTTCGATCCCTGCGATAGTGTATATCAATTGGCCTAGGTCAGTGTTCGGACCTACGGCGTATGCAAGTGCCAGCAGGAAGAACAAGATCGTCAATGTAGAGAATACAACCTGTAAAGCTCTGTTCAATTTGAGGGTTGAGAGGAACATCCAACCGGTGAAGAGACCCCACATGGCAAGATAAGCCGCCTGAGCAGCGGGATCGGGTCCACTTATGCCTTCCACGATTTGAGGGATCATCAGTAAGCCCACAAAAGTCAACCAGAACAGACCGTAGGAACTGAAGGCCACACCTGCGAAGGTGTTCTTCTGTTTTATTTCCCACCAGCCTGCGATCAACTGAGCGAAACCACCGTAGAATATTCCCATAGCGAGTATCATGCTGCTAGGACTCCAGTTCAACGCGTTGTATATGTTCAATAGCACAGTGGTCATTCCAAAACCCATCAGACCAAGAGGGGCGGGATTTGCTAGCTTATTTTCTTCAGACATCGTATTCACTTGTTGGAGGTATTGTCAGAGACTATATATATTTTTTGAAAATGTTAATAAATAAATCTGAAGAGCTGATCAAAGCTATATATAGAACGATAGAAAATAGAAAAAACAGATGTTTTGATAATAACTCGCTGTCTCTTACTTCTCTTTAGCTTTCTTTTTAGCTCTCTCTCTTCTCTTCTTTGCGGTGAATCCAGTCGCTTCTTCGAGAAATTCATTCCATAGAGATATGGTTTTAGATGCGACTTCGTTCTCTACCTCATCATTCATCTTCAGATCCACCCACAATCCTGTTCTGCCTTCTGTCCAAACTTCAAGATGGCTGATCGCTCCCTCGTCATCGACTATCAACTTATCTCCGTCCTCTTCTATCTCACCGAATTTCTCTTCCATCAACTCTTTCAACTTGTCTCCTTCGATATTTTTGAAGTGACCTCTTTTGACGTCGTATTTGTTTTTACCCATTTTATCGCTAAAAGAATAGCTCTTTGCATTATTTGATTTTTGGGTTTTTATGTTTGGATGATTTTCAGTAGAGAAACGGTTGGATGACTGGATCGAGGTGGGAGGAGGATTGAGAGTGTACTATATTTAGAAAAATAGGTGATTCATTAGATACATTCTTCCATCCTGAACTCTTTTATATCCCTCACCTATTCAACTAAAGCATGAAAAGGATTCACGCTGAAGATGCAGTTGAGTTGGAAGAAGGTTCTAAGTGTAAATTAGGTGGATGGCTCCAGGAGACGAAAAAGCTCGGTGGCATCGCTTTTCTCAAGATAAGAGACCGAACAGGAGTCTTTCAAGTTGTTCTTTCTGAGGATGAGATGGGTGAGGAAAGCTTTGAAGAAGCGATAGAGATACCTAGAGAAAGTGTAGTAGTTGTCGAAGGTGAAAAGAAGGAAACAGATCAAACTGAACTCGGTTTCGAGATCATCCCTATAACGATAAAAGTAGAATCTGAAGCGGAAAAACCACTACCGCTTGGAGTAGTAGATAAAGTAGACTCCGAGATGGGCACCCGTTTCGACAATCGTTTCCTAGACCTTAGAAAAGATGAAAAAAGATTGATATTCGAGATCAGAGATCTTCTTTTGGACGGTCTCAGAGATTTTTTCCATCAAGAAGGTTTCATCGAAATCAACACGCCTAAGATAGTTGCCGCCGGTGCCGAAGGGGGCGCTACACTTTTCGAACTCGATTATTATGATGAAAAGGCTTACCTTGCACAGAGCCCTCAGCTTTACAAACAGATGTTGATGTCGGCCGGCTTCGAAAGAGTCTACGAAATAGCACCTGCTTATAGAGCTGAGGACTTCGCCACTATAAGACACACCTCAGAGTTCTTATCACTCGATTTTGAGATGTCTTTCATCGAGAGTTCGTCGGATATAATGGATATGACTAGTTACCTGATAAGGCACGCTTTCTCCTACGTCAAGGAGAACGGTTCTGAAGAATTAGAACGATTAGGTGTCGAACTCGAGGTTCCTGAGCATCCTTTCAAAAAGGTTCCCTACAGAGAGTGTATCAATATCTTGAAGGAACTAGGCAGAGAATGGGAAGATGAGCCAGAGATAGGTACCGAAGAAGAAAAGATGTTAGGAGATTACATGAAAGAGAAATACGGAAAAGATTTCTTCTTCATCACAGAATTCCCAACAGAAGTAAAAGAAAGTACGTTTTACGCCATGAGAAAGGAATATGATCCTTCGCTCACAACTTATTTTGATCTCGAATATAAAGGTCAAGAACTCGTTTCAGGAGGCCAGAGAGAACACAGATATGATGTACTGGTAAAACAGATGCAGGAGATAGGAGTCGATCTTGAAAGTTTCGAATCATATCTAGAGACATTCAAATACGGTATGCCTAGTCACGGAGGCATAGGTTTAGGAGTCGACAGATTACTGCAAAAATTGCTGGACCTAGACAACGTCCGTGAGGCTATACTGTTCCCGAGAGATCCTAAAAGATTGGAGCCTTAGATTCAAACACCCCGGATAGATTTAAATATAAAATTCAGGTTCTAAGAATATGGTCCAGGGAAAATACGAGCGAGAACTAAAAAGCATACTTACAGGTGATGAAGAGACTATAGAAAATTTGACCAAGACATGTTCAGAGGAAGAGACAGATGATTATCTAAAAGTAACAGATATACCTTTTTTGGTGGTCAGAGGTGCAGGAAGTTTAGGTGTGGATCTCGTTGCCGTCCGTGGAGATGTCTCTTTTCTCATAGAAGTAAAATCATCTAAAAAGGAAGTTCTATATCTCAGTGATCAGAAAAGACTCACGGAGCAGGCTGAAAGGATAAAGGAGATCTGCACTGAGACCAAATTACTTCCGATATATGCTTATCGGTTGAAAGGACATAGAGGAGACAAATGGAGAGTTTTCACTCTTCACATCGACGGCCTATCGAAAAAATACAGAGTGTTGAACAAAAAACTTCCAAACGTTAAGACCACGACTCATGACAATTATAAGATTCCCTGGTATGACGGCATGCCGCTTAGCGATTTCATCTCTTACCTAGATAGATTATTGGGATGAAGATCACCCGAGAATATAGACAAATACTAAATATCTTGATAGAACTATTAAACCCCTAATGAGGAGTTGAGAGGAGAAAGCAGATGAGGAAACTCATACTTTGTGCAGATAGAGACGATGACATAGGAGAAAAGACCGGTTTAGAGACGCCTATAATCGGTAGAGAAGAGAATCTGAAGGCGGCTATCGAACTTGGTTTGAAAGATCCTGAAGACTCCGATACAAATTCGATCCTTTCTGCTATCTCTATCTATGATGAATTAAAGAAAAAAGGAGAGGATGTGGCTATCGCAACTATATGTGGGGCCTCCTCGATAGGCTACACCTCTGATACAGCTCTAGGAGAAGAGCTGGATCATGTCTTGAAAGAAACAGGTGCGGATACCGCTATACTAGTCACCGATGGCGCTGAAGATGAATACATCAGCCCGATCGTTTCATCTAAGATAGATATATCTCACATCCGTACGGTCTATGTAAAACAGAGTGAGAGTGTAGAGAACCTCTATTACCTTTTAGTAAAAACTTTTCAGGAAGAGAAATCTAAGAAAAAATTCCTTCTCCCGATCTCTTTAGCTCTTCTCGTGTATGGTTTCTTCAGGATCATCGCTTTATTCAGCAATCTGTATTTAGAGGGCATCGGTGCTTTAGCTGGTCTTCCAGGCTTCGGTATAGGTGTGATTTTTTTCGTGATCGGAGGATACATAATAACTAGGATATATGAATTGGATAGAAAGACTTTGAAGACCTACGAAAATTTGAAGGAAGCGATAACTAGCGGTTCGGTTTGGCTGCCTTTTACCGCTGTTTCTGCTCTTATAGTCATCGGTAGTTCTCTTCAGGGATGGAACGTTGTCGTCAGTGAAAATATAACGTCTCCTCTTGAGATAGTACTCAGTTTCTCCTCGACCGTTATATGGTGGTGGATAGGCGCAGTATTTTTACACGAATTAGGAAGGCTGATCGATACTTACATCAAAAAAGGTCGTGTGAAGTGGTCATTTTGGGCCATATTTTTGACTCTATTCGCGCTGACTTTCATATTCTGGGGTGCATTGGATTATATCAGAGGCATAGTCGGGATGGAAGAGGAAACGGTCTTTCCTATGGTTGCTGTGAACATCACTCTGGGACTGCTGATAGGAGTACTTGCAGGTTTAACTCAAAGAAGCTTTAGGGAACGTCAAAAAGAGGATGAATCTCCTGAAGGAGATATCTAGTCATATGGTTGTGAGGTAGATGGACTTCTTGGAATGGGAACCATTGTATGAAAGTATATTAGCTGATTTCGGCTATTCTAGAGAGAGAGATAGGCTATCAGCTAAGATCCTATCGAAACTGAGACCTACTGACAGTTTGAGACCTTTAAAGGATTTGAAAAATAAAACTATCGAGGTTGCTGGACCTTTTTTTTCTGAGAGTGATTCTGAGATCACGATAGCGGCCGGTTCAGCGGTAGAACAGGTGTTCGAAAAAGGATTTGAACCGGACATCATGGTTACAGACCTGGATGGAGATAAAGATCTACAATTAAAATTAAATTTGAAAGATATTCCTATCGTTATCCACTCACATGGTGACAATATAGATTTGCTTGAAAGATGGGCGAAAAGATTTGAGGGTCCTGCGATCTCGACCTGCCAGTGTAGACCTCCCAACAAAGATATACACAATTTTGGAGGTTTTACTGATGGGGATAGAGCCTGTTTCATAGCTGAACATTTTGGAGTTGAAAAGATAGTTCTGAATGGCTGGGATTTTGACAAACCGTTCTCCGGCAAAAATTCGGTAAAAAAGAAAAAGTTGAATTGGGCTAAAAAATTGATCCAAGATTTGGATGTACCTATTGAGGTTCTATGAATTTTTAAACGACTACCGTTAATAGTTGTTTACAGGGGGAAGATTTATTTATTTATTAAAACATTAAAGCGAGGGGAACGGGAGAGGAAATGAACATCCGTTTCCCTTGAGTTAAAAATATCGGATGTAGTGATGAGTCGTGAGCAGGATAACCTTCGAAGAATTGAAAAAAGCCATCCAACTGGTTTTGAAAGACACTAGTATGGAACCGACTCGAGCAGAAGATATGGCTGAAAAAGTGATGAATCTTTTTGGTTATGATAAGACTATCACTGATAACCTTCTTTCCCCTAGAGAGAGAGATGCCTTTTACAAGCTTGAAGATTTAGATATACTTAGAACTGAAGAAGAAACAACTAACTTACCCAGCGGAAAAAAATGGAGGATCCATTATTGGATTTTGAACGAGGATAGGGTCAGAGAGATATTGGAAGAGAATAGTGAGATAGAAGAGGAAGAGGAAGAAAAAACCGTATACGACGACTTATCTGATGAAGTTTGGGAAAGGGGTAGCACCTGAAAAATGTTTAAAGACCTATTGTTTTAACTGTTTTAAACGGATGTAGATAAGATGGATGACCTCAGAGATAAAGCCGAGCGATTGCTTTCAGGAATGGAGAATGATGATGATCATCTGGATAATGATATTGAGATCACAGATGAAATCGAGCAATTGATGAGAGATATCGAGAAAGCGGATAGATCTTATAGATTGGCTTTGGATGATCCCTACATTTACCTCCGGATCTCTCTTATATGTTTTTACAATGATCGCTTGGATAAAGCAGAGCAATGGGCTAGAAAGAGTCTACGCTTGAAGAACACTTTTGATGGTTTTTTCTTGAAGGGTAGGATCCTGCATGAAAAGAAGGATTACAAAGGAGCTATCGGTGAATACGATGAAGCTTTGAAATACAAGGACAAATATATAGTTCACGAATACAAATATAGAGCTCTCAAAGAAAGAAATATGCCAGAACGCGCTTTATCTTCTCTTGAAAAGGCACTTGAATTTAAAACAAGTGCAGACCTGATCTCTGAAAAAGCCGATTTGCTTGTCGAGCTCGGTGAGATAGAAGAAGCTAAACGACTATATGAAAAAGCTGAAAACATCGATCCTTCTATCAAAAGAAGGAAAAAGAAGGTGGATCAATTGTTAGAAGAAGCAGATAAAAAGCTTCTTCCTGAAAAATATGATCATATTTTAGAATTAGACGAAAAAAACATAGACGCCTGGCTAGGTAAAGCTGAGATTTATTGGGAACTCAATGAAAAGGAGAAAGCAAAGAAAACCATGATCAAAGCTTTGGAAAATACCGAAAGTGATGAGATAAAGAGCAAGTTGGAAGAATACAAAAGGGAAATGAAGATAGCTTCAGACTGCGAAGAATGCGGTGGAGATGGGAACTGTCCTAACTGTGAAGGGAGCGGCGAATGTGTTGATTGCGGTGGAACAGGCGATTGTCCCGATTGCGAAGGAACTGCCGATTGTCCCGATTGCTCTGGTAATGGAAAATGCCCTGATTGTGATGGTGAAGGAAAAACAGGTTGGTTCAGCAATTGTGAACTATGTTCAGGAACAGGTATATGTCAAAAATGCAGCGGTTATGGAGATTGTTTCACGTGTGACGGAACGGGGGACTGCCAAAATTGTAGCGGAAATAAGAACTGTCAACAATGCCAAGGAAGTGGAACTTGCCAGTATTGTGAAGGAAAAGGAATAAAATTAGAATGAGGCTTTTTAATGGCAGGAATAAAAAAGAAAGACCTAGAGATAAAATTGCAGGAGATACCTGATCATCCTGATCCAGACCCGGGTCTAGAACAATATCCTACGCCGGCAGATATAGCTGCAGACATACTTTTTCGCGCTTATATAGATAGGAACATCAAAGGCAAAAAGGTGGCTGACTTAGGATGTGGAACTGGGATATTCGCTTTAGGGGCATCTTATCTCGGAGCCTCATCTGTCAGAGCGATAGATAGTGATCAAGAATCTGTCAAGATAGCCGAAGAGAAAGCAAAAGATTGGTCTGTTTCGGAAACGATCCACTTTGAAGTGGGTGAAGTGACTGGATTTCAAGCAAGAGTAGATACGGTGCTGATGAATCCGCCGTTTGGTTCACAGAAAAAAGGTGCTGATATTCCCTTTTTAGAGAAAGCCTTCGAAATATCCGACACGGTATATACGATCCACAATGCCGTCACCGTCGAGTTTTTGGAAAACTTTATTAAAGAGAGAGGACACAATCTATTTTGGGAAAAAAGATATAAGTTTGAAGTGGATAAACTCTTCGAATTTCACCGCAAAGAAAAAGAAAGTTTTGATGTAGTATCGTTTGGGATAAAAATCAAGAGGTAATAATATGGCAGAAGATGATGAAAAGCTCGTGTTTCCAGGGGATGAAGTTGGAATGGCAGAGGAATGGCTGGCCGGAGAAGGTACTTACGAAGACGATGGTAAAATCTATGCCGCTTATATGGGGCGAGTCAAATATGATGAAGATGATTTAGAGGCGACCGTAGAATCAATAAATCCGATAGTTGGGATAGAAGAAGGCGACATAGTTTACGGTGTTGTTGAAGCTAGAAAAGGTTCAATGGTAGTATTGAGTATAGACATGGTTGAAGGATCTTCGAGAGGCGTTAAAGAAGACATCGAAGGCTCGATACACATCTCCAAGGTATCTGATGATTATACGGAAGAACTTGAAAACGAGTATCTAGTCGGAGATATAGTTCGTGCTAAGGTGGTACAGGCCGAGCCTACGATAAGGTTGTCTACAATTGGAAAGGGATATGGTATCGTCAAAGGATATTGTTCTCAATGCCGAAAAGATATGGAGTATAAAAAAGGCAAACTTTACTGCCCCAGGTGTGATATATACGAAAGTAGGAAGATATCCAAAGCCTATGGTAAAATAAAATTAAAAAGTAAAAATAAGTCGTGAGGTGCTATCAAATTGGTCGATATCGGAAAAGCTCTTATGGCGATAGAAGAAAAAGAAAAATGGGAAGAGAGAGAGAAAAAAATATTAGAAGAGCTGAAACAATTAAAAGAGAGAAAAAAAGAACTAAAAGAAGAAAGTAAAAAGTTGAAAGATAAAATCAACGAATGTGAAAACGCTTTACGTTCTATGGATATCGCCAATCGAGACTCTTCTGAAGTATATTTAGGCATTTCTGAAGAATTGAAAAGGATGTAAGGTGTTCTTATGGCAAAGCAGCAAAAAATAAAGAATCTTAGAGATGAGATCCGGAAGGCTCGGGAGGAATTTTGGGAGATAAAGGGTAGGATAAAACAGTTAGATGAGCGGGAAAAAGAATTAAGAGATGAATTAGAAAGGGTTAGGGAGCATCTTACTTATTATGAGTCATTAGTTTCAGACATGAAAAAAGAGATGAAAACGAAAAAAAGTACCGATATCTTGGAAGAACTTTGATTAAGAACTGTGAAAGTTTAAATACTAAAGGTCATTTAACTAATACACTAAATCCTCTAAATCCCGGTTTAGCTTCAGAACAGACAAATAACCAAAGGAGTGTGTTATCATCAAAGCGATAGATGAAATTGAGAAGGTTTTTGAAGAATACTGTGGTGATGCAGCGATCGATGCTATCTCGTTGATATCTAAAAATGGAATTCCCATTGCATCTCACTTGGAAGATGAAAAGATAAGTGAAAGTTTCAGTACTCTTTCCGCAACGATTTTAGGTGCTAACGAGGTGATCTTCTCTGAATTTGAAAGGAAAGAACCAGAATTGATAACAGGACAATCAGAGGATTCGATCTTACTTATAAAAGAAGTCGATCCAAACACAGTTCTTTCCGTTCTTGCTGATTCAGATAATAAAGAGAAGATGATCGAAAAGATGGATGAGATAATATCTGAGATTGATTTTTTTGAACCATCTGATATAAGGAGGATTACAGAATGAAGATGATAAAAAGCATACCGACAGAAATAAGAGAGTTCTTGGAAAAAGATGGCGGATCCTCTATATTTTTTGAAGGAGGTTCTGGAACAGGTAAAACGACATTCGGCCTACAGATAATCGAAGAGATGGCCGATCAAGGGAATAGTTTCTATCTCTCTACTAGAGTTTCAGATGAAGCCCTTTACAACCAGTTTCCTTGGTTGGAAGAAAAAGAGATGAGATCTCAAGTCATGGACGCTAGTAAAGTGTTCCTTCAAGCTATATACGATGAGAAGAAAAAGGAAGGTAAAGAGAAAGCTATCTCTGAAGAAGAAAGAAAAAAGATAGAGGGAGCCCAACAATTTCTGAGTACGATCAGAGATGAGGGTCCACCTGAAGAAGTAGATAGAACTAGGCTGAATCAACTCGATAAAGACATTCCAAGCTTGGAAAGGATCTATGATAGGATAGACAATGTTCTTCCTGAACGTTCTTTACTAGTTATCGATAGTGTAGAAGGTATCACCCATAAATTCGGAATCGATATGGAAACTTTTGTCATGACGCTTCAGAAAGACTTGGTGGAAAATTCCAATACCAATCTTGTAATGATCTTAGAAAAAGATTCCGCACCTGAACTAGAATATCTGGCAGATGGTGTAGTTCAGCTTAAAAGACGCCAATTGGAAGGCAGAGACGTTAGAGAGATCATGCTCAAAAAGTTGAGAGCGGTGGAACTGCGGCAACCATCATACTTGATGTCTTTGAAGGGCGGTAGATTCAAATGTTTTGAACCATACGAGTTAGATATATCTGGAGGTAATGGATGGGATCCAGTCGAAGCTAAAGATGGAAAGTACAGTACAGGTACAGAAGACTTAGATGATTTACTTGGAGGAGGCTTCGATGCCGGCAGTTATAATGTCTTCGAGATAAAAGAGAATGTTAGTAATGAGGAATTCTTTTCAGTTATAAGACCGCTGTTTTTGAATTTCATATCCCAAGATAGAGGTGTCATCTCAGTACTTTCTGGTGGTACTCATCCTGAAAATCTTAGAGACGATCTGATAAGGTTCGTGCCTGAAGAGATATTCAATAAAAAATTCAGGATAGTCGATCATCTTTCATCCCAAACCGACAAATCCTACAAGCTAGCACTTGCGGGAAAGAATCAGAAACAGTACAGGAAGATGTACAATAGAAGTATGAAAGAGTTGAGAGGAGATCAAGACCGAGGGATCCTTGATTACCACGCACTAGACACTCTTGAATACATGCGCGGTGGGGAGATGGCACTCCAGGAACTACTTAGCGGTGTAGCCAATACGAAAAACTCTGAAGATCTAGGCATCGGCATTTTAAAACCCGGTTTGAACCTCTCCCGTGATATAAAGAACATGGCTGACAATTACTTCGTACTTCTCAGCATAGATAAAACGCCATGCATCTATGGGGTAAAACCAAAAACTGGCTTATATGCAATAGTGACTGATCAGGAGAAAGGATCACCATATATAAAATTAAAACAGATAGTGTGATCACTAGAAACCATATTCGCCCATAAGAGGGACGAATCTCACCCCTCCCAAATTTTCCTTTTCTATCTTTTTTTCTCCTTTCTTTGTAGCTTTTATCAAACTTTGGAAGAATTTACTTCCTATAGGGATCAATATCTTTCCCTCAATCACCAATTGTTCGATCAAAGGATATGGTATAGATGGTGCTCCACACGCAACAGATATCCGGTCATAGGGGGCTCCTTTTTCATAACCTGAGGAGCCATCTCCTTGGATTATCTTGACGTTTTTGTATCCGACTTCTTCAACTCTTTTTTGAGCGGACTCTGCCAAACTACCTATATATTCTATAGAATATACTTCACCCTCTTTTCCAACGATCTCTGATATCACTGATGCATGGTATCCCATACCTCCTCCAATTTCAAGTACTTTCTGACCTTCTTCCAAATCTAAATTTTCGACCATCATAGCCACCATGTGCGGTGCTGAAATAGTCTGACCTTCGCCAATAGGCTGAGGGGAATCAATATATGCCTGTTTTCTCACCTGCTCAGGCACGAATTCATGTCTAGGGACCTTTCTCATAGCTTCTTCAACTTTTTCGCTCTCGACATAGCCCTTTCTCATCAAGCTATCCACAAGATCGTTCCTTTGTTTTTCATAATCTCCCTTATTCTTTTTTTTCCACATGTACCGATTATTTATTCTCGGTCGAATGTTATAAATATTGTTCTTCAGCTAATTAGATGATATCATGACTGATATACCTGAATCACATCCGCGTTACGAATCATTGAAGATGAGGGAATCTTTAGTTAAAAGTGTGGAGGAGGGTATAACTTCTCAAGCCGGCCTGATAGCTCATGGTAGAGGCGAAATGTTCGATTATCTTCTGGGTGAGGAGACCACGGAGATGGCTAAAAAGGCTGAAAGGAAAGCAGTAGCCGAGCTCGATAAGGCTGAAAATCCAGTCATATCTATCAACGGTAATGTGGTCGCTCTAGTACCTAGAGGTATCATCGAATTAAGTAGAACACTCGATGCTAAACTGGAAGTAAACCTATTTCATCGCACCGATGAAAGGATGAAAAAAATCGAACAAAAATTGAGAGAAAATGGAGCTGAAAAAATATATGGATTGGATCCCGAAGAAGAGATACCCGGTCTAGATCATAAGAGGGCTTTATGTTCTCATGACGGTATATACACCTCAGATGTGATCTTGGTACCACTCGAAGACGGTGACAGAGCTCAAGCGTTAAAAAAGATGGGTAAGAAGGTTATAACGATCGATCTTAATCCGCTGTCGCGGACCTCAAAGACTTCTGATATCACCATAGTTGACAATATAACAAGAGCAGTACCGAACATGATAAGATGTGAACCTCTTCAGGAAGATTTTGATAATAGTGATAATTTAAGAAAAACCCTGCATTACATGTCGGAGCGGTTGAAAAACCTATCCGAAGAAATATAAGAAAGACCTGTTTTACTTGTGACTGTTTGATACTATGACTGATTTAGTAGAGAAGGGAAAGAAACGATTGGAGTGGGCACGCGATCACATGCCTGTCATCGAGAAAGTCAAAGAAGAGATATCAAAAAGAGGTTTACTGGAAGATAAGAACATTTCTATGGCATTACATGTTGAAGCAAAAACAGGTATACTTGCGCTTTCTTTGAAAGAGGCGGGAGCCAATGTAAAGATGGCGTCATGTAATCCTCTCTCGACTGACGATTCAGTAGCCGAGGCGTTGAGAGAAGAATATGATATGGATGTTTATGCGAAAAGAGGGCAAACTGAAGAAGAGTATTATGGTAATTTAGTCAGTACTTTGACTCATGAACCTGACGTTGTTATAGATGATGGCGGGGACCTCATATCTTTGATCCATACAGAAAGAGAAGATCTTATAGAAGGTATTGCGGGTGGGGCTGAAGAGACCACGACTGGAGTCGTGAGATTGAGAGCTATGGAAAAAGACGGCAGTCTTCGTTTCCCGGTCATGTCGGTAAATGATGCATTGATGAAGCATCTATTCGATAATAGATATGGTACTGGTCAGTCGACGATTGACGGGATAATGAGCGCTACGAATCTACAGATAAGTGGAAAGAACTTTCTCGTCGTTGGTTACGGCTGGTGTGGTAGAGGTATTGCGATGAGAGCCAAAGGCATGGGTGCATCGGTTTTAGTTTCCGAAGTCGATCCAGTCAAAGCCGTAGAGGCGAGGATGGACGGGTTCGAAGTCCTACCTACAGAAGAAGGCATCAAAAAAGCCGACTTCGTTGTCACTGCCACCGGTTGTAAAGACGCTGTAGGAGGAGAAGCGATAAAAGAGGCTAAAGATGGCTGTGTTCTATCGAACGCGGGTCATTTCGACAACGAGATATCTAAACGGAAATTGGATGAGTTTTCTATTTCTAAGAAAAAGGTCAGAGAAGATATAACCGCTTATAATATGGAAGACGGTCGCACCCTATATCTTCTCTCTGAA
>CAYNOV010000032.1:0-13431 GCA_964398905.1 uncultured Thermoplasmata archaeon | reverse complement strand
TTTATTTTCTCGCGTTTTCGCGGGGGATCCGCACTCATAAATATTTTTTTAATATTATTAATCTGGAAGATTTAGGTATTTAAAAGTATATAAAGCGTCATACGCTTTGTTTTAAAACTCTACCATGAATCGTCCCAAAAATCGTCTGACGAAAGCTTTTTAACCTTATAATTACTCGTGATTTCCCTAACGGCGGGCCCCTATAGATGGGAGAAAAGACGATGAATATATGTCTTTACTCTAAAAAGGCGTAGGCCTAGACCTCCACTTGAAACGGAGGGGTTTACAGGGGTCCTCGAAACAGGAGGAAAAGTCGTGATAGGTCAAGAAAACGTGTTCAAATCTCACATGGACTCCAAGTCCCTATTCAAAGGGGACCGAGATATGCTCCGTCCCTCTTATGTTCCTGAGGACCTACCTCATAGGCAGGAACAGATAAATGATCTTGCTTCGATAATGGTCACCGCGTTAAGAGGTAACAGACCTTCTAATGTTTTGATATTCGGTAAAACAGGTACTGGTAAGACCGCAGTGGTAAGATACCTTGAAAGGGAGATAAATCGCTTAAAAAGAGAGAACAAAGAAAGTGAACTTAACACTGAATTTGCGGATTATGATATTGACAAAGTCGAATATGTTTACATCAACTGCGAGGTAGTAGATACACACTACGGCGTTATGAAGAACATCGGCAACAAATTCGTTGAAGATTGGGATGAACAGATACCCTTTACAGGATGGCCGATGGAAAAAGTCTATGAGTCGCTAAAAGACAGGATAGAGGAAGAAGAGAGAGTGGTTGTTATAATACTGGACGAACTCGATAAATTAGTGACTAAAAACGGGGACAGCGTCCTTTACCATCTCTCGAAGATAAATTCCGAACTCAAGAAAAGTAAGGTAAGTCTGATAGGTATATCTAACAACTTAAAATTCACGGAATTTTTGGATCCTAGGGTGAAAAGTAGGTTGGGCGAGGAAAAGATGATTTTCCCTCCATACAACGCCGATCAGTTGAAAGACATACTTGCTGATAGAGCAGAAAAGGCGTTTGAGCCCGAGATTTTGGGTGATGATGTGATCTCTCTGTGCGCGGCTCTCGCTGCCCAAGAACATGGAGACGCTAGAAGGGCCTTAGATCTTCTAAGAGTTTCAACGGAGATCGCCGAACGAAAGAAAGAGGCTTCAGTGAACACTGATCACGTGTACAAAGCTAAAAATAAGATAGAACAGGATTGTGTAAGAGAGGCTGTTAATACCCTTCCTACACACTCCAAATTGGTCCTTTATTCGATACTACTGATGCAGGATAATGGAAAGGACAAACTCACAACCGGTGAAGTATACACAGGTTATAAGGAACTCAGCAAGAGATCTGGAATGGATCCGCTTACCCAAAGAAGGATAACCGATCTGATATCTGAACTTGATATGCTCGGTTTGATCAACGCTAGAGTAAAATCTTTTGGAAGGAGAGGGAGAACCAAGGAGATACAGAGTTCGGTCTCAAAATCGGACATCATCGACCTGATAGAAAAAGACAAAAGCATAGAAGCGGTGAAAGCTCTCAACATTCACGGAACGAAGCAAGCTACTTTGATGTGATGGGCAAATCTGCATACCGAATATACATGATGAAGAAGATATGGGATTTCATCCTTGGAGTTATGGTTATATGAATTTGATCTGCCTGGAATGTGGCCGTAAGTATCCCGATAGAATCCGCTTGACATGTAATTGTGGTGGGGTCCTTGATTCAGAAAAGAAGTTCAACCGATCTTTTGAAGAGAATCTCAATAGGGATAAGTTAGACGTGAGAAGATATTCAGAATTTTTACCCATCGATGATGAATTTAGATCCGATCTAGCTCCTCCGATCACTCCGACTATTGAGAAGAATATTCAGAGCGTACAAGTACTCTTCAAACTTGAATATCTTATGCCAAGCGGCTCATTCAAAGACAGAGGTACTTATGCGACCATGGCCAAATTGAAAGAAGAAGGTATAGACGAAGTATGTTTGGATTCTTCAGGAAATGCTGCTATAAGTTTAGCATTATACGGGAAATCTGAAGGTGTTAAGACTCATATATTCATACCGTCCAATATAGGATCGGGTAAAAAAAGGATATTGAATAAATTAGCTTCAGAAGTTCATGAGGTTTCAGGAACGAGGATGGAGGTTCATGAAAGAGCTCTAAGATTCAAAAACGCCTTTTATGTCTCGCATTGGTATAATCCTTTTTTCTTGGAAGGGACTAAGATATGCGCCTACGACGTAGCCGAAGAAAAAGAAGTAGATAGGGTTCTTGTTCCTACGGGTAGTGGTACTTTATTTTTAGGTATGTATAAAGGATTTTCAGAAATTTTTGAATTTGGATTATTAGATGAGGAACCACAGATGATCGCTGTCGAGGCTAAAGGTTATGAAAGTTTGGCAGATATGAGTAGTGAAAAAAGTGAACTCTCTTCTGGGGTAGAAATCATAAAACCTCCAAGGACAGATCAGATGAGAGATGTTCTTGAAAATACCGCCGGTTTTTCTACATCGGTCGATGATGACAGGATAGAGCGAGCGAAGGAAGAACTGCTCTCGATGGGTTTTCTCGTTGAAACGACATCCGCTATGGCTTTTGCAGCCTTTCTGGATTTACTTGAGAAGGATGAGTTCGATGAAGAGGAAAGAGTTTTGATACCACTGACTGGCTCTGGTTTAAAATCCCTTTGAAGACATGAAAGAAAAATATTAATTGTCAAGAAGTGGTTTTACACTTTGATGAACATGTCGCCATCGAAAGATTCCGTGAAAGTAGCGGTTGTTCAAGCCGTGCCTTTTTTGTTTGATAAGGAAAAAACGGTGGAAAAGGCCTGTGAACTAATTGAGGAACCTTCTAACGAGGGTGCTGACCGATTCTTCTTACTTGGATGTGATCGATATGTTACTAATGAAATGTATAATGATCATGCTTTGGAAGGATTTGATTTTGACGTTGTAGGCTACTACTCAAGACCCGACATTTTTGAGTTGAAGGTGAATGAAAAAGAACGAAAAAATGTGAGGAGAAAAGATCATCATGACTGAGGATTTGAATGATAGAGAGTTGGAGCGATACGATAGACAGATAAGAGTCTTCGGAGAAGAGGGTCAAGAAAAGCTGAAGGATTCTAGAGTCGCAGTTGTTGGTGTAGGAGGTCTCGGTTGTCCCGCATCTTTCTTCTTGGCAGCGGCCGGCATTGGTGAGTTATTACTCGTAGATTATGAGGGAATCGAGTTGAATAATCTGAACAGGCAGATATTGCATTGGGAAGAGGATATTGGGGAAAAAAAGAAAACGGAGTCTGCTCAAGAGAAGTTGCAAAGGCTCAATTCCGATATAGATGTGGAAGTTTTCGATGGAAAGATCATTGAGAATAATCTAGATATTTTAGAAGGAGTAGATGTTATCGTAGACGCTTTGGATAACTTCGAGACCAGATATCTGTTGAACGAGTTCGCTGTTGAGAAAGGAATACCGTTCGTTCATGCCGCTGTTGAAGGTTTCCATGGACAGATGACCACCATAATCCCAGGGCAAACTCCCTGCTTGCGGTGCATATTTCCTCAAAAACCAGAAAAAGAAGAGACTTTTCCGATCATCGGAACAACTTCGGGACTCTTCGGCATAATGTTGGCCAACGAAGTGATAAAACTTTTGACGGGAAAAGGAGAACTTTTGAAGGCCGAACTTTTTATCTTCGATATCGGCTTCAACAACGTTGAAACTGTGAAGATCGATAAAGATACAAACTGTTCAGTCTGTGGAGATCAAAGGTCTTAGTGAATATTTTTATACACAGATCATGTTTATGGTCCAATGACTGAAAAAGGTACATATGTACTCGCTTTAGATGAAGGAACAACGAGTGCTAAGGCATCCTTGATCGATAGAGAGGGGGAAGTTATAGGGGAAGGCAGAAATACCTTTGAACAATATTTTCCGAGACCCGGTTGGGTAGAGCACGATGCTGAAGAGATATGGGAGATGCAGTTGAAGTCGATACATGATGCCATGAAAGATGCAGGAGTTAGTGCCGATGAGATAACCTCTATCGGTATAACTAATCAGAGGGAAACTGCAGTAATCTGGGATAAGGACAGCGGAAAACCGACCTACAATGCGATAGTCTGGCAGGATAAACGCACCGCTGAGATGATAGATAAAATAGAAGATGAATATTCCGATTTGATCAAGAGTAAAACGGGTCTGATCCCGGATTCATATTTTTCGGCACCAAAGATCAAGTGGTTGATTGAAAATGAAAGTAAAATCCAAAAAGGGATAGATGAAGAGGAGGTACTTTTTGGTACGATAGATTCGTTCCTTATCTATAAATTGACCTGCGGAAAAATACACGCTACTGATCCCTCGAATGCTTCACGCACGATGTTATTCGATATAGAAGATTTAAAGTGGGACTCCGAATTGCTCGATCTTTTTAACGTTCCTTATCATATACTTCCAGAAGTAAACGAATCATCAGATTTTTACGGGTACACGGAAAAAAATTTGCTAGGACGGGAGATACCGATAAGCGGTTGCCTAGGAGATCAGCAAGCTGCTCTGTTCGGTCAGTCTTGCTTCGAGAAGGGCATGGTTAAAAACACTTATGGGACCGGAAGTTTTGTTCTTAAAAATACTGGAGAGGAGAGATGTAAAACAAAAAATCTCCTAACCACTGTTGCTTGGAGCTTAGAGGGAAATGTAGATTATGCTTTAGAGGGTAGTGTTTTCATCGCAGGCGCGGGAATAGAATGGTTGAAAGATTCTTTAGAGATCATTGAAAATTTGGAAGACGCCGAAAAGATGGCCGAAAAAGTAGAGAACGAGGAAGATGTTTATTTTGTACCTGCATTCGTAGGTTTAGGCGCACCACACTGGGATCAATATGCGAGAGGTCTGATAATAGGGCTCAGCAGAAGCACTGGGCCTAATCATCTTGCAAGGGCCGGGTTAGAGGCAATGGGATATCTTTCCAGAGATGTATTGGACGAGATGGAGAGAGAAACCGGTATCAAGAATCGAGAGATAAGGGTCGATGGAGGCGCAGCGAAGAACGACTATCTCATGCAGTTCCAGGCCGATATCTTGGGTAGTAAAATCTTAAGACCTAAAAATCTCGAAACGACATCTTTGGGAGCGGCTTATATGGCTGGTCTTTCAGTTGACTTTTGGAAGAGTAAAAAAGAATTGTTCGGTCTGTGTGAAATCGACAAGATATATGATCCTGAGATGAGCGAAGAGCAGAGAGAACGCTCTTATCGGGGTTGGAAAAAAGCATTGAAAAGATCATTGGACTGGTCTAGAAAAGATCTAGAGGTTTAAAAGATGTATAAAGTAGCTATTATCGGTGCAGGGATTGTTGGATCTTCTATAGCTAGAGTTCTGAGTAAATATGAAAATTTAGAAGTATTCTTGATAGAGAAAGAAGTCGACGTAGGTTGGGGTGCAACAAAAGCGAATACAGGTATAATCCATCCAGGTCATGAAGATGAACCGAAAAAATATCCGAAGAGAGCTGAATTGTGCATTAAAGGCAATAGATTATGGCGAGACTGGACGAAGGAACTAGATATACCAGTAAGATGGCCTGGAGAATTGATGGTCGCCAAAAACCAGGCGGGATTGAAAACACTCAAGAGATATCAAAAGATCGGTGAAAAGAATGATGTTCAAGGTTTGAAGATAGTCGATAAGGAGGAGCTTAACGGATTGGATTCGAACTTGAATGAAAGTGCAGAATATGCTCTGTGGGCACCTACTGCAGGAGTACTCGCGCCGTGGGAAGCAGTAATAGGTTTGGTTGAGAATGCCGTAGATAATGGTGTTAAAACTCTTTTGAATACGAACGTTGAAGATATTATAGTGGAAAATGGAAGAGTACATTCTCTGATCACTGATAATGGTGAACTTGAAACAGATGTAGTGATAAACGCTGCAGGACTTTTCGCCGATAAGATTTCAGAGATGGTCAGCGAAAATGATTTTGAGATAAGACCTAGAAAAGGACAATATATTTTATTCGATGAAGATGTAGAGGAAAAACCTGACAAGATCATCCATCCTATCCCGAGTGAAAAAACAAAAGGAGTCTACGCCGTAAAAACCGTAGAGGGGAATTTGATGCTTGGTCCTACAGCTGCGGACCTTGATAGAGAAAGTAAGGATGAAAGATCAACCAATGAAGAAGGTTTGGACTTCATTTGGAAACATGCTGAAGAACTGTTAGAAGAACTACCCTCAAAGGAAAAGATATCTAAGACATTCGCGGGTTTGAGACCGGAGCCGCCTGAAGGAAGATACAAGATCGAGGCGATCGAGGATATTTTTGGATTTATAAACGTTGCGGGTATAAGGTCTCCTGGACTCACAGCAGCTCCTGCCATAGCACAAAAAGTTGAAGATATACTTAGGGATCAGGTAGATATAGAACTCATAGAAAAGAAAGATTGGAAACCAACTAGAAAAGGTATCAATCGCCTTCCAGAAAAGAACTCTAGAAAAAAGAAGAAGATGATTCAACGAAATAGCGATTACGGCAGGGTGGTGTGTATGTGCAAAGAGGTCACAAAAGCTGAGATATTAGAAGCGGTCGATAGGATCAAAAAGATAGATGGAGAAGTCACTTTGGACAGCGTCAAATTCCGGACTTTAGCCCTCTTTGGCTTCTGTCAGGGTTCTTACTGCAGAACGAGGATAGCGAGAATACTATCAGAAGAATTAGACGTACCTATGTGGGATATCGAAGTGAGAGAAGAGGGAACGAAATACGGCATAGGGGATGTGAAGACCCTTCGAAGGTCTAGAAGGGAGGAAGGATAGAATGAAAGAGAACTATGACTGTGTGGTGATCGGTGCAGGACCCGCAGGGATCGCCGCCGCGACGAGATGTAAGGAACTCGGTCTTGAGGTATCGATTATCGAAAGTAAGGAAAAGTTGGGAGGGATCCCTTTACAGTGCACGCATCCTGGTTTTGGTAATTTTTACTATGATGATAATTTGACGGGCACAGAATTTGCTGAAAGACTGTTGGATAGATTTGAGAAAAAGAAAGTCGAAAATTTGACAGAAGCTCACGTTTCCTCGATAGAACACATCTCTGATCTGAGGAAAAAAGTTGAAGTCATAACGCCTAAAGGCTTGTTCACTCTGAGAACTAAGACGATAATCTATTCTGCCGGAGCTAGAGAAAGACACCGTTTTGAGACCGGTATCCAAGGCGATAGGTTGAGCGGCATTTACACCGCTGGAGAAGCCCAGACGATGATGGATATCCATGGTGTCATGCCAGGAAAGAAAGTGGTTGTGATAGGTTCTGGAGATATAGGGCTTATAATGGCAAGAAGGTTTGCTTTAGAAAATGCGGAAGTCCTTGGGGTTATAGAGATGCTTCCTTTTCCGGGAGGTCTAACCAGAAATGTAGTCCAATGCTTGCATGATTTTGATATACATCTTTATACGCAGAAGATAGTCAAAGAGATACGTGGAAAGAAGCGCGTTGAAGAAGTTGTTACGGCAGATGTCGATGATGAGCTAGAGATCATTCAGGGTAGTGAAAAGATAATCGAGTGTGATACAGTTGCGTTAGCAACTGGATTGATACCATACACTAAACTGTTGGATGATATGGATATCCAAGTCGATAAGGATCCTGTAACTGGAGGGCCGAAAGTAGATGGATTTTTGCAGACTAACGTACCCGGTGTATTCGCCGCAGGAAACGTTCTGACCATAAACGATTACGTTGATTTTGCCGCTCGTCAGGGAGAAAGGACTGCTGAAAGCGTCAATAAATTTGTTGAGAACGACGGCATACCTTCTAAAGAATCGATCGAGATAAAGAAAGGAAGAAATGTTCGATCAGTTGTTCCTCAATTTATCTGTGAAGAGAACGACACGATTTTATATCTTCGCGTCAAAAAACCGGAGCCAAGAGTTGATATCGTTATAAAAGAGGTTGGCAAAAAGATCAAGACCACTTCAGTCAATCCGGGAGAGATGATCAGATTGGAGATATCTAAAGAGATAATGGATGGATTGAATGAAAATATGACTCTAGAGGTCCGAAGATGACGGAAAAAGTAGTCTGTATAATGTGTCCTTTAGGATGCGAAGTGAGAGTTGAAATTGAAGATCACAATATTTCCCAAATAGAGGGATATGGGTGTGAGGATGGAAGGGAATATGCGGAACAAGAGGTGTGCTCTCCTAAAAGGACGGTGATGAGCGTTATCAGATGTTTTGGTGGAAATTTCCCAACTGTTTCAGTGAAGACCAGTGAACCTGTAGAAAAAAAAGATATTGATGAAGTCATGAATGCTTTGAGTGGGATAGAAGTAGAAGCACCGATAAAAGTAGGGGATATTTTAGTAAAGGATGTTGGTGGATTAAACGTCGATATCGTAGCCACAAGAAACGTAAAAAAGGTTCAAGATTGATCGTTCAACCACTTCAAGATATGTTCATGAAATCTTTCCATGTGTTCTGGGTCATCGAAGATCTCATGCAGACCTCCTTCAAAGCTGTGATCTTAAATGACCTCTTTTCCCTGGAGATCTACCATGTCCAGGCCAATCGAATGTATGAACTTTGAATCCACTTGCCTTCAATCTATCTATCAACCTATAATGACGATGAAAATGTTCTCCAAGACCGTGAACCAGTATCAGATGGCCTTTTTGCTTCTCCGAACTCTTTTGTATATGACATAGACTATACATCTGTCAAGTCATAAATTAAGACCGACCTTGATTTTCTGTGCTTGAGGTATTGTTTACAAGTTCGTACCTATTAACCACTTCAGTCAGATCATCACTGAGCTCAGAAAGATCATCTGCTAAATCAGTAAGTTGTTCCACCGAACTTTTCTGTTCTTCCGCCGCTGCGGCAGATTTTTCCGCAGCTTTATCATTTTTGTCAGCTATCTTAGCGACTTCCTCCACTCTTTGTGATGATTCTTGAAGGTCCTCAGCTAGTTTACTCACAGATATCGATATCTCTTGTATAGATTCAGATACCGAATTGCTGGCTCTCTCTATGTCCTCTAAAGACTCTTTGTTCTTCACCGCTAGTTCATCTACTTCATTTGATTTTTCTTTCACATCGTTGACACCTTCTACCACTTCTGATGCATGATGTCTAGTCTTTTCTATGGTATCTCTTATCCTCTTCGTCTCTTCTTGTGTCTTTTCGGCAAGGTTTCTCACTGAGTCAGCAACTACGGCAAAACCTTCGCCCTCTTTCCCAGCTCTAGCAGCCTCTATCGCGGCGTTCAAAGCGAGTAGATTTGTCTCTTCAGCTATATCCGAGATGGTATCTACGACTTCAACTATCTGATCTGATTGCTCGTCGAGTTTCTCCGCCTTTTCAGCTGTTGACTTTAAGGTATTTTGGAGTTCGGATACAGTCTCAGATACCTGTAGCGCGAACTGCCTACCTTCGTCGACCTTTGCCACAGTTTTTTGAGTTGTATCAGCTATCTGTTCCGCAGAAGCTGAGCTCTCTTCCATGCTGGCGGCTCCGTCTTCTATCCTGACCGAGAGGTCTTCTGTCATCGCTGCCTGATCAGCAGCACCTTGAGATATTTCTCTCACTGATTCAGATACCCTTTCTGAAGTTTGATTCAAACCATCTGAAAATTCTGCTATACTTTTTGAAGCTGTAGATACTTTCCGAGCGGCCCTTTGGATCTCCCTGATACTTTTGCTGGTTTCTTTAACCGCAGTACTCAAGTCTTTACCCATCTCTGAGTATAGACCTGGAAGTCCTTCAAAGTCTATCTCTTTGTTCAGTTGATATTCTTTCAAAGCTGTGCTCAGCTCAGATATTTTTCTTAAGGCTTCTTCCATGGAGGCTATACTTTCATTCAGATTTTTGGCTATTTCAAGATACTCTCCTTGTAATTCTGAAGTTTCGACTTCTTGATCAAAATTACCATCGGCTATGCATTGAGCACCGTCTCTTATCTCCTCTAAAGTGTTTTGAGTCACATCGATAGTTCTATTGACGTTCTCAGCTATCTTTTCGTATTCTCCCATGAGTTCTTCATCGTCTATATCTATCCTTTCGAATTTTCCATTAGCTAAGCTATCCATCGAACGATTTATACTGGTAAAAGTGGTTCGAAGACTTTCGACGGTTTGATTTATATCTTCGGCCAATTTAAGATATCCCCCTTCTAAATTTTCAGTCTCGATATCTAGACTCAGTTCGCCTTTTGATATGTGTTCTAGCATGTCTTCGACTCTTTGAATACTGTTGTCTATTTGAGAAATACTGGAATTTACTGCGGTGGCCATTTCGTAAAAATCACCTTCCAAATCGGAAGTATCAATAGAGGTGTCTAGATGCCCCCTAGCTATCTCTCTCTGGGCATGTTTTATCTCAGTCAAGCTCTTCTTTAGATTTTTCTGCATCCTCATAAAAGAGGAAACTATTTTGTTCAATTCACCCTTCGCATCTATAGAGATCTCTTTTGAAAAGTCACCCTTCGATATGGCATCTGCAGCCTCACTTATTTTTCTAACCGGTTTAGCAGTGTTTTCCAACATTTCTTGGACCGCGTCAACCATCTCACCTATCTCATCTTCCGATCTTTTCCCCTCTATACTCACATCGAAATTTCCGTTAGCGACCTCTTTAGCAACCTTTGAGACTTTGCTTATACGACCCACGATATTTTTTGCTAGTATATAAGCCAAAACCAACCCCATCAGAACGATAGGTGGACCCATTATCAGTATTATATCTGTCATCTGAGTGGTTACTGCAAAAACATCTACTAAGAGGTATATAGCGAAATAATTTATTCCAAGGATGAGTGAAAGGAACAGGCCGAAAATAAGCATCATTTTGACCCAAAACGAGCGGATAGGTTTTCCAGAAACTAGACCATATTTGAGAAGCCCCATCCCTATGAATATTGCGGCAACACTGAACAACTGCGGCGTGATATCCACTCCCCTTTGAAATTGTGCTATACCGGCCATATATAGCGAATTTAGAGGGAATATCACAAAGAAGGGTATAAGAAGGACCATAGCCTGTTTTCTTTGGAGAGCCTCTTTAGGTCTTATAATAGTCTTTACAAGGAGTATAACACCCAAAAATATAGGGCCGTAAACTATGGGATTATGGAAATACCACATCAAAGGACTCGAAGTCTGTTCTAGAAAACCGTTTTCAACCACTAGTTGCGAGGTAACATACGGAAAACCTATAGTGAATTGAAGGGTCAAAAGTCCGATCGCGACGAAGGCAAGACCATATGATGTCATAAGGATGATATTCCAGTATCTGTTATCGTGATAATCTGTTAAACCGAGAACCGTGTGAAGGAAGATAGCACCGAAGAAAGAGATGAAATAGTATCTCAGATCGAATCCAACACCTATCAATGAGTTCAATTCGATGATCCTCTCTGGTCCACCTACGTATATAACAGAGAGTTTCAATATCTCGGCCATGCACCAACCGGCCATAACCACGGATAAGAAGAAAAAGCCCTGGCTTAAAACTCTATTTTGGCCTTTAGTTTTGATGTATAGACCTAAAAAAATTATCGAGATCGCAGTCACCAGTAAAGGAACACTCCATTTAAGGATGAAGAATCGAGACATTTTGGGCACCAATCAGAGCTGTATCCAAATAACATTATTTAGTTCTTTTTCAAAAATTTTATAACTAATTTTTTCAATAAACATGAATATATTTTTAAATAGTACATGAACCCAAATCCTTATATCTTTTTTAACTATACAATAGCAGATAATTTGAAGAAAAGAGGATTCCACAAGGGCGTAATTTTTGCTCTAGCCTTTTTAGGATTCAGTAGAGGTTTTGGATTTGCTTTGAATAAGGGTTTCACTTTTCCTTTATTGAGCGAATACACTGGGTCTGCTTTCGTTAGAGGACTTATACTCGGTCTCCAAGGTCTGATGGGGCTTATTATACCTATATTGTTAGGTTATATGAGCGATACTTATAGGTCGAAGCACGGAAGAAGAAAACCGTTCATATTGGCAGGTGGATCTCTTGCGGGCATATTTACTCTGATGATATACACTAGTTTTACTCTTGGTGCTCCTCTTTGGCTCTTTACGTTAGTGATCGCAATCTTCTATTTTGCCATGTATTCCTACGTCAGCCAATTCAGAGCTCTTCTGCCGGACCTCGTACCTAGTGGGGATAGAGGAAAGGCCAGCGGTTTTATAACTCTAGCAGAATGGGCCGGGAACCTTGTCCTTTTCGGCGCATCCGCATATTTCATCGCAACCTTCGACTGGGGTCGATTATCGATGTTCGTCATGACCGCAGTTTTTCTGATCACGGCATCGATCTTTACTTTTATCAAGATAAAGGAGCCTAGAGCTTCTGAAGATATACCTTCTCAACGATTGATCCCCTATCTAAAGAGCGTGTTCAAAGATAAAAATTTCCTGAATTTCTACGGTGCCCAGATGCTTCTCTGGATAAGCTATCAACTGGTAGCAGTTTTCCTGTTCGGTATAGCTGCTTACATTCTTGAAGGAGACGCATCCAGTGCGAGCGTTAACAGGATACATTCCTTCGGTCTGTTCGCTATGGCTGCTTTCAACTTCACCGTCCTTGGAGGTTCTCTGTCAGGTGGATACATATATGACAAGATAGGAAGACGTATCAGCATAATAACTGGAGCAGCTATCTTTGCATTGCCTTTGACCTTCGGTTGGTTCGTTGAGACTCGATCACAGATGTTGATAGCGTTGCTTGTAGCTGGTATAGGATGGGGAGCTGTTTTAGCTGGTTCACTTCCCGTTGTTGGTGATCTCCTCACCCAATACAAAAAAGAGGCTTTCAACGGTAGATATTATGGAGTATTTGCCGCTACGAGAGCTTTACCTGTTCTGATCGCGTCTGCACTAGGCGGTTTGATCGTCGATCTAGCGGGAGACAATTACAGGCTTTTGTTCCCTATAGCCGCAGTACTGATATGGATATCTATACCATTGATCTGGTCTTTGACAGGATTGGAGGAAGATTGATGATACTTCTTTTGTTCACTGTTTTCGGAATCATCATATTTTTAATTTTCATCTTATTCATAGCCCACAAGATGACCAAACCTGATAGAAATGTTGGATATTGGACTCCTCGAGATTTAGGCTTGGAATATGATGAGATAGCTTTTAAAACGGAAGATGGTCTGAATCTAAAAGGGTGGTGGATAGATAAAAGAAGTGAGAAAACTTTGATATGCCTTCACGGGTATACCGCTAGTAGGTGGTACGAGGTTTACATGAAACCTCTTTTGAACATCTTGAAAGATGAAGAATACAACGTATTGTTTTTTGATTTCAGAGCTCACGGGAAAAGTGAGGGAAATAGAACATCTTTTGGGTTCAAAGAAAATTT